>CAYJNU010000087.1:0-21749 GCA_964371005.1 uncultured Verrucomicrobiota bacterium
CTCCAACACCGTAGGGTCCTCTTCCGAGGACCTTAAGCCCGGCGTCCAGATGATTTTCCAGCAAGCCCTCCAGGTTCTGAAGCAGCACGGCTTCGAGTCCCAGGAAGACCGTGGACAACCATTTAATCCTAGTTTTCACGAGGCGTTGGCGGTCCGCACTGACGCCACGTGCCCAGACCATACGGTGCTCGAAGTCTGGCAACGGGGATGGCGCCGGGGAGGAGCGCTGTTCCGACCGGCAAAGGTTCTGGTCAACGACCTGGCTGCGAACGCCAGCCTGGAGACGTGGCAGAACCCGAAACCGTAGACGCACGCAGGCACGGCGTAAACCACCGGTGGTATGGCCCTTTCCAGCGAAGCTCCTCCGGCGGCTTCAGAATGCGAGCAATTACGCGGTTTTCAGGGCTTTTGTCCGCCTCGTGCCGCATGGCATGACGCCAGCTAAAGACGGGGGGTGCGGTTGGATGGCGATGCGCGGGATGACCGCAGAGTTGCCCCCGCGAATCGAAGTTTGGCGGAAATGTTTTTTGGTGCCTTGCCGGTCTGTGAAAAGAACGCACCTGAGCGGTATGCACCGCCTGGCAAGCTGCCATCCGTTGGCGCGGCCCCACCAGGGACTGCCGCCTCCGCGGAATCCAGGCGACCGCCGTGTAAGAACGCCATGGCTCCGGCAAGGCACCATCAAAAAGAAGAAAACGATGAAAGTGATGTTCAAACAACTTGCGCAGAAGCCGGACCCTGTCTTGGCAGAGTATGTCCGCGCCCGGCTGGCAGAGATCGGGGAACTGATCACGATTGATGCCGCGCATATCGCTCTGCGGAGGAATCCAAGCCATTCCGTCTTCCGGGCCACAGCCCATTTGGAAGTGCCGGGCCCTGATCTGCGCGCTGAAGAACTCGGCTACACACAAAGGGCCGCCCTGGATCGGGTGCTCGTGAACCTCACGGAACAAGTGCGCCTCCGAAAATTAAAACGGCCGGCTCGATGCAAGGGGCGTTCATTGCGGGCAAGCCGTCCGACTCGGACTGTGTCCTGCCGGTAAGGGGACAACCGCCACCATTCTGAATCCTGACTTTCGATCGGCATGCCACTGGGCTCCAAAGCGAATTCGCAATCCGAAGCACTGATCATCAAACCCGCATGAACACACTGACAACTCAACTCTGCGAACCCGACACTACCACAAAGCGCACCGCCCGCCTGAAGCCCGAACCGGGGAGCCGTGGTGGACCGAACGGCGATCCATCGCCCCGCTGGAAGAGAATCCTGGTGCCGGTGGACTTCTCGTTGGAGTCCATGAAGACAGTCTCCTACGCTTCCCAACTGGCCGAGGCGCTGGGGGCTTCTCTTTACCTGATGCACGTCCTGGGCGAGCCCTCGTTCCTGCGCAGCCTCAGGCGCATTCCCAGTCTGGTGAGCAAACAGGAGTTGGTGGATGCCGCGCGAACGAAACTGCTGGCCGTGACGAAGCGCAAAGTCCGCGCGGGCGTTCCGACGGTGGTGTCGGTTCGCATCGGAGAACTGGACCGTGAAATCCTCGCGGCGGCAGCAAGGGTTGAGGCTGATGCTCTGATCCTCCACACAGACACCAAACGCGGTCTAAAGGGATTCCTGCACAACGGAGTCACCCGGAGGGTTGTTCAAGGTGCATCCTGTCCGACCCTTCTGATTCCTCGTCAGGTCATCTGGGAGTCCGAACCCTCCTTGCCGCTGGTTCGCCCGGGCAACTGGCGGAACTTCCTCGTGCCGATTGAAATGAGCCCGGTCGGCGAACAGACGCTGGCCCGGGGACTCGTCCTCGCCCGGTGGCTTAAGGCCAGGCTCACCGCATTCAATGTCGTCCGCACCGGGCAGCTCAGGGTTCAACACCGGCCCACACGCGCCCGGAACCGGCGTCTTGTTGAAGCCAAAGGGAAGTTCGAGGAATGGGTGACCCGCCACATTCCGTCCGGCGTGGCGGTCGAGTCATACGTGGGCGTGGGCAAGACGGTGCCGACGTTCCTCCAAGCGGCGCGGCATTTGAAGGCTCACCTGATCGTGATGGGGACCCAGCAGTTTGCGGGCTGGCGACAATGGCGTACCGCGTGTGCAATGAGCCGCATCCTGGATGAGACGCCCTGTCCGATTCTTGCGGTGCCGCAACGTCCGGGGGGAGGCGAACCCCGTGTAGCATCCAATCCGGAGGAGGCTCGGTTGACCACGTACGTAGTTGTGGCGGAGCCGCACACCGAGGGAACCAAGGACATCAACAACGTCCCTCAAAAGCCCGGCCGCTCCAAGGGCTGGAAACCTTGATCCATCATGGCGACCCCGTGTCCAAACGCATTTGCCGACGCGATTCCTGCGGGCATCACAATGCTGAACGCTCCCCAACAGAGTGGGTCAGCCGAGCGGCTGCCATTGGGCGGAGGAGCGCCGCCGTTGGCGTTGGAGACTATCCTGGTGTTGTTCGACTTTTCAGAGCACGCGCACGCGCTGGCCCGTGTGGCGGCCTCGATCGCGCTGCCGTCTCAGGCGGCGCTCCGGCTTCTTCATGTGATTGAACCCACCTTCGCCGCCAGCCGGCCCTGGACCGCATTCGCGATGTCGCTGGACAGTGAGCGCGCCCAGTGGCGGGAGAAATGCCTGCATGCTTTCACCCTTGAGGAACTGCCGCCGACGTTGTCCGTGCAAGCGGACGTTCGCATCGGGAAGCTCACGGAAGAGGCGATCGCGTGTGCGACTGCGGTGCGTGCCGACCTGTTGATGATGACCCTGCCTGACCCCGCGGGTTCACGGGGCTTCAGTTCACGAAGTGCGGTGGAGCTCATTGCCCGGCGAGCTTCCTGTGCGACCCTGACCTGGCCCAAGGCGCTGCTCCGGCAACCGGCTGTTCCAGCGAAATCTCCCGCTAGTGACTGGAAGACCATTCTGATTCCCGCAGTCTGTGCAGAAGCGTCCGTGTGTGCGTTGCGCTACGCAACAGCGCTGGCGCGTGCGAACGGGGGCCGTGTCGTTCTCGTGTCCGCTCCCGGAACTTCGGTGGACAAAGCACGCTTCGAGGACGGCGCGACTCGCTCGAACGAGAGAAGTCTGGCCGGCTGGATGAACGCATCGCCCTCACCGGCTTGTGAAGTGATTGTCCGGATTGACTCGCCGCCCGCGCCGGCGATCCTGCACGAGGCCCGGCGCTTGAAGGCCGACGTCATTGTCCTGGGACTGCAACGATGGAACGAGCGCCACCGGCCTTCGGTCAACCGGACGACCGAGTGGATTCTCCGCCACGCGGACTGCCCGGTCTTGACGGTACCTGAAACAACAATTCCCCGGCCTCCAGAAACACTGAAAGCGGCCTGAAAAGGAGGGACCATGATCGCGTTTGATTTCATGCAGGATTTTGCTGTCGTCGTACTGTTGGCGGCAGGCATTGCCTGGGTCTGTCAACGGGCCCGCATCCCGGTTGTGCTCGGGTACCTCACCGTGGGCATCCTGGTCGGACCGCACACGCCCTCGCTTCCGCTGATCACGAATGCCGAACGGATCCACACGCTGGCGCAGCTTGGGTTGGCGTTCTTGATGTTCTCGATCGGGCAAGGACTGCGTTTGCAGCGGCTGAGGCGGACGGGTTTGCCGCTCGTTCTGGCGACCTTGATCATCGCCATCCTGATTCTGAACACGTGCCGTTTGTTTGGCAACGCGCTCGGCTGGCCCGCGAATCAGAGCTTGGTGTTGGCGGGTTTGCTGATGGTTTCCAGCACCGCGATCATTGGCAAAAGTCTCCGCGAAACCCACGCCCTGCATTCGAGCCACGGACAAACCACACTG
Organism: uncultured Verrucomicrobiota bacterium; assembly: GCA_964371005.1. GTDB lineage: Bacteria > Verrucomicrobiota > Verrucomicrobiia > Limisphaerales > MWDV01 > MWDV01. The sequence goes on from CAYJNU010000087.1 coordinate 3,806, forward strand.
ACTATTACCGCCTTGGACGACTTGGTGGCCATGGTCATGCTGACGGTGTTGACCTCTCTCGCGCAGGCCGGTGGCGGCGAAAGCGTCACTGTGCTGGGCACGGTGGTCAAGCTGCAGGCGGTCATGATTACATTGATCATTGTCGCCCTGTTGACGGTGCCGGTGTTGTTGCGGACGGCGGCCCGTTGCCAACTGCCCGAGGTACAGACTCTGTTCGTCGTGGGTCTGTTGCTGGGGATGGCGCTGCTTTCCGCCAAGGCGGGTTTCTCCGCCGCGCTTGGGGCGTTCCTGCTGGGCACCATTGTGACGAATACCGGCCTGAGCGCGCAGGTTGAACGTGCCTGCTCGGGGCTGTGCGATGTGTTTGGCGCCGTCTTTTTTGTGGCGATGGGAATGCTCTTTGATTTCGCCCTGCTCCTGCAGGTGTGGCCTCTGGCGTTGGGGGTGTTTGTGCTGGCCGTCGTGACGCGCGTGTTCGCGGCGACGCTGGCGCTCGTGACCGTGGGGCACGCCGCCGGGGAGGCCTTGAAGTCAGGCGTGTCGTTGACGGCCATTGGTGAATTCTCCCTGATCATCGCGCTGGTAGCCGTTGAAGGCGGCCTTGCGTCCGAGTCCTTCTACGCCGTCGCTGTTGCCCTTTGTTTTCTGACGGCGGCCACCACACCGTTTCTGATCCGAATTGCGCCCGCCTGGGGAGACTGGTTGGAGCGCCGCCAACCGGAGCGCACGCGGCTGTGGATTGGACTCTACCACAACTGGATTGAGCAACTCCACCGGCGGCAACGATCCCGGCACATGTGGAAGATCATCGGCCCCCGCGTGGTGCAGATTGCCATGCAGGTGCTGCTTATTTCCGGTTTGCTGCTGCTGGTGGCGCCGTTCTATGGGCTGGTACAGCGCTGGCTGGGTCGCGACTGGCCGATCCCCAACGGGTTGCCGGTACTGTTCTGGCTTGGGTTCGGCTTGGTGCTGTTGGCGCCTCTGGTGGCGCTCTGGCGGCAGATCGAAGCGATTGCCATGATGTGTGCGGAAGTGGCCACACCCCAGCGCAGCCGGCTGGCCTCCATGAGGCCCCTGTTCAAAGTGTTGTTCCAGACCGCTGTTGCGGGCACCACCCTGCTCTGGCTCATCACGCTGTTACCGCTGGACTCGTTCAGCGGTTGGGGTGCGCTCGTTCTGGTAGCGTTGCTTGCCTCGGCGACCGTGGTGTTGTGGCGTCGGCTCATCCGGTGGCACAGCCGGCTGGAAAGTGACCTGCGGGTTCAGTTGGCCGATACGCCCTTTGCCCGCCTCCCGGCTGCGGTGGGCCAGTCTCAAGGTCTGCGCACCTGGGAGTTTCAGGCGAATGACATCGTCGTTCGCGCCGGCACCCGCGCCGTGGGCTTGAGAATCGAGAACCTGCCCCTGCGCGAGCGCTTCCGCTGCACGGTGATGGCCCTGGAACGGCAGGGCGTGACCTTGCCCAACCCGTCTGCCGACACCATGGTATTCCCGGGTGATACGTTCCTGTTGGTGGGACGCGAGGAGAATCTTCGCGAGGCGGAGCAGTGGCTCAACGAACTGCAAGCCACAGAAACATCGAGACAGGAAACGTGCGATCTTGACGCGTTAAGTCTTATGCCTTTTTCAGTGCCTCTCGTCTCGAGACACATCGGCAGACCCCTCGCGGAACTGGAGTTGGGAACTCAATGGGGCGTTCAGGTGGTGGGCATCAAACGCGACGGGATGACCATGGTCAGTCCGGGGCGAAACGACACCCTGCAGCCTGGCGACCAGTTGCTGGTTTTGGGCTCGTCGGACCGCGTCAAGGAGCTGGCGTTCTGGTTCTCCACTTGACGCGGCGACGCAGGCTTATCAATCGAGACAGCATGTACCAATCATTCACTCTTAATACCATCATGAATGCAAAACGGACCATCTATATCACGGCAACGGACATGACGCGACTCCGGGCGCTGATTAAAGCCCATCGCGATCCACGCGAAGATATCAAGACTCTGGCCAGCGAACTCGATCGAGCCCAGGTCGTCGCTCCTTCGGAGGTTCCGAGAAACGTCATCACCATGAATTCCGAAGCCCGCCTGCGGGAGGTGGAAACGAACGAAGAGATCACGTACCGGCTGGTGTTTCCCGAGCAAGCAGACATTGACGAGCGGCGCATCTCGGTGCTCGCGCCAATCGGCACTGCCATGCTCGGCCAGCGTGAGGGCGACGAATTCCAATGGGAAGTCCCGGAGGGGTTGGTGCGTCTGCGTGTGGAGAAGATCGTCTACCAGCCGGAAGCAGCGGGGCATTACCATCTCTGAGCGATGAAGCACCACCAAAACGCGTCGGTTGAATCGATGGCCAGTTCATCAATATCCCTTGGGCCGCGGGTGGCCAAATCTCATCGCGAAGAGCACTCTGCAGAACCGGGAGACTTTGCCTCTGAAAAGGGAAAGCGCATACGCATTTCCTCATTAACTCCTTTGACTGTGACGGTCGGCGCCCTCCTCATGGGAAGCATCCTCACGCTTGCCGCCACGCTCAACGCCTCTTCGCGACCAGCCCTTGCTGCCCTGTTACTCCTTCTCGCCGCCACCCACATTCTCGTTGGCCTGGCTCTCAGGACCACTCTGAAATCCGTCTCGTTCGACGGGCAACGTTACCGGATCACAGGTTTCCTTCTGACCGAAGAGATCGCCCCCAATGACGTCTGCCTTGTCGTCGAAGGGCGCGGAGTGCTCTGGAATGTCATCATGCTCCATTTCAACCGCCCCACCCGATTTGGCTATGACATAGCTTTCGTGCCGGCGGTTTCTCGAAAAGACTTTGCCGCCTCTTTGCGTGGACTCCGTAATCCCAACTGTTCGTCGCTCTCCTCAATGGAATCACGATGAACCACCCGATCTCCCGAGCGAAACTAAACACCATCTCAATTGACACTATGGCCAAGGCACGAAAATCAACACACTCACCCGAAACATTCACGTTGCAGGCTCCTGACGCACTCGCCGTGCTGCTCGCCGGCTCCTTTACTGACTGGGAGCAACACTCCATCCCTTTGCGCCGAGACTCGAATGGAACGTGGACCGTCACCGTCCGCCTCCCGCCCGGCAAGCACGAGTATCTGTTTATCGTCGATGGCCAGTGGTGCTGTGATCCCTCCTGCGCACGACGCGTTCCGAATCCTTTTGGGACGGAGAACATGCTGAGGGAAGTCGCTTAAGGTCGGACTGGTTTGAACGCCTTGCGGGAGGCGAGCATTACGTCAGAAAGAAGTAAGCGGCAGCACCCCAAATCAGCCGATACGACCGAGCGGTCAATCGAAACCGTTCCCCACAATGAGCCGACTCAGCGCCCTGTCGGACGATTATTTGACTTCAGCCTCGCTTGGGTAGATTCGTGACACAGCCCTCATCGCATGGGCGATTTCGAGATCAACCTTGGCCCGCGCGCTGCGTTTGCGTCGGGCACACTCCCGCCCAAATCCGAACCACCATCCGAGTGCTGAAGGGATTTGGCGAACACATCAACCGTAACGCCACGAATCTCATCGTTGAACGGTCGGAGACCGGACTCGGCGCTCACGTGGGAGCGCGGCTCAAGAACCGGCGGTGAATGCCGCGGCGCACGGGATTCGATTGGAAGTGGTGAAACATCACAAAGCTAAACGCGGCTTTGTTTTGCTGCCGCGCCGCTGGGTCGCCAAACGGTCGTTTGCATGGGTGGCGCTCTTCCGACTATTGACCCGCGACTAAGGGCCCACGCCCATTTCCATTTGCGCGTCAGCAGCGCTAACTCCGGGCGGGACGCCCCAGAGCCGGAGGAACGCAGAGTGTCCAGCGCATCGCGCAACTGGTCCACGCTGCCGAATCCTCATTGGATGAGCAAGGGTGCGAGCATTTGGCTTCCCCTTGGACTCCTGAGAAACTAGTGTGGTGAGCGAGTAGTTCGCTTACAAAGTGTGGCGACGCGATCCAGAATGAGTTCGTCGATGGCGGTGATGAGTTCATCCACGTGCTTGAAGACGCCGCGCCGGATGCGTTGCTCGGGGATTTTCGCAAACCACCGTTCCACTTGGTTGAGCCAGGAACTGCTGGTCGGGGTGAAGTGCAGATGGTAGCGCGGTCGCTTCTGAAACCATGCCGCCACCTTGGGCGTCTTGTGCGTCGCGTAGTTGTCCAGCACCAGATGGATTTCCTTGTCCCCGGGAACCGTGCGCTCGATCTGATCCAGGAACCGGAGAAACTCCTGCTGCCGATGCTGCTGCTGGCACCGGCCAATGACCTTGCCGGTGGCGATGTCCAGCGCGGCGAAGAGCGAAGTGGTGCCGTGGCGGTAGTAATCATGCGTGCGCCGCTCGGCCTGACCCGGCCGCATGGGCAGCACCGGCTGGCTGCGATCCAACGCCTGCACCTAGCTCTTCTCATCCACGCCCAACACGCGGTAACATTCCTCCCGCGCCGCAAACTGCGGTTTGTTGCGTTGCGCCTGCTTGTGGTGGCTCGTCCTGGCCGGCGGCAACGGCGCGGACTGCAGGTCGGCTTTGGCATCAAACGCTTGGAGCATCGATTGGATCTGCGCGTCGCACTCGGCGATGAGGGTCTGGTGCTGCTGCCACAGCGCCTGGGTTTGCCGAAGGGTGAAGAGGTGCTCGGCTCGCCAGTCGCCGCGAAGACTTTTGGCAATCGTATCGTGGCTGGCCTTGATGCGATGATCCTTGAGCGCGGCGAGCGTTTGCGGGTCGCGTTCCCCCGCAAGGATCGCGTTCAAGATGGCTTGGCCCGTCACGCCGGTGAGGTCGCTGATGACATGGTGCAGTTGCACGTTCATTTGCGTGAGCGCCTTGTGCAGTTGACCGACGCAGCGCCCGGCCCCGCGCACCAGCGCCTCGCGATGGCGCAGGATTGTGCGCACGGCACAAACCTGATCGGCCGGCCGGAAGCTGCCGCGCAAGAGGCCGACGCTGTGGAGGTGTTGCAGCCACTGGCAGTCCTGCACGTCGGTCTTGCGGCCGGGCAAGTTCTTGCAGTGGCGGGCGTTGACCAGACAGACTTCCAGCCCGGCGGCTTCGAGGATCTGGAAGAGGGGAATCCAGTAAACCCCGGTCGATTCCATGGCCACGGTGGTCACACCGCATTCCTTGAGCCAGTCGCGCAGCGCGTGGAGGTCCTCGGTGAAGGTGGGGAAGGCGCGCACCGGGCGCACGCAGTAGCCCGGCGGGACCGCCACATAAATTTCGCATGTGCCCAGGTCGATGCCGGCGGCGTGAGGATGGAGCGTGGGGAGAACATGGGGCGAGGTGGATTCTGATTATGGCGGATTGCCTTTGCGATGCGGCGTCATACAGTTCCTTTGGTTCAGGGGCGGTCGCGGAGGGCCGGCCCGCAGCGTCTAATGAGCAAGTGAGCAGTCTCCTGAACGGGATGAATCCAGACGCACTAACGTCGGGGTTCTCACCAGTGACTTGCACGGCGGCTGCGGCCCCAAGCTAACCCACGGGCTCTGTGGAGCACCATTGGCAGGCCGGGGTACGGTGCCAGCCATCCGCCACCCCCAGCCAAGAACGAACGACGCCCGATGCCAAGTCAGTTTCTTACGTCATTGCTCCGCCGCCGCGGCGGTTGGTTCGCTAATCAGGAGTTCCATCGTTCCGTCTGGCGACTTTTGTCAGCAAACGCTCTACGCACACTGAAACGCACACTTGCCGGCTAGGAAACGAGTAATTCTGAGTTATGCAAGGTTGGCTTGACTAGCCAATTAAGTCGGGCATTTTGTTGTCAGTCTGCGGCTAGTAGCTGTGCGATTCCGACCCTCGCCTCCAATCAAATCGCCTGTAAATACAGGGGTTTGGTGGGGGTCAGGGGCAAAGCTTCAACGAATTCTTCAACGATTTCGGCTCTCGTTTACTATCCGTCACGCGCACGGCGCACACACGCCACGTGCCTGGATGCGAGTGAAATTCAGCCGCCATATCCTCCAACATCATGGATGCAGATATGACGCAGCGATATCGCAAATTCAAACGGGCCTGGGGCATGTTCTACGCCTTCGACACGGTCACCGGCAATTCGGTCAGCCTCAAGACCCGCGTGAGCAGTGAAGCAGACAAGAAGGTCCACGCCATGAATGAAACGGAACGGCAGCCGGGCATCAGCCTCGGCTTGGCGCGCGTGTACCTCAACGCCACCGACCCCAAACTGGCGACCCGGACGTGGCAGGAGGTCATGGAAAACATAGTTGCCAAGAAGACGGATGAGACGCGGCGACGGTGGGAGGTCGCCATCAAGGATCGGAACTTCGACTGCATCCGGAAGCTGTGCGTGGCAGAAACGCGACCGGAGCACTTCGACCGGGCGCTGGCGGATGGGAAGGTGTCCACGAATGTTTATCTGCGGCGCATTCACAATCACGCACTGGGGATGGAGTGGTTGCTGAAGTCGGTGATTCCACGGCTGCAATGGCCGAGACCGGTGTTCAAGACGAAGCGGGCGATCACGGCAGAAGAACATCGCAGGATCATCGAGGCCGAAACCGCTGCGGCGGAGCGCAACCAGGGTTCACGAAACAGCGACCTCCCCCACTATGAGGAGCGGCGGGATTTCTACGAACTGCTGTGGCACACAGGGGCGGCGCAATCGGACGCGGCGTATCTGATGGCGGAGGACATCAACTGGTCGGTGCGGACGATTTGTTACTCGCGCAAGAAGCTGAAGGGGCGCGCGGGCATCAAGCCGGCGCTGATTCGGTTCGGGGCTGAAGTGGCGGCGATTCTGGAGCGGAGGCCACAAGTCGGGGCGCTGTTTCCGTATCTGCGCACGGTACGAGCTGGTGACCGGGCGACGGAGTTTCGGCAACGGTGCGATGGGCTCGGCATCAAGGGGGTGTCGTTGCATTCCTATCGGTATGCGTGGGCGGAGAGAGCGCTCAAGTGCGGGTATCCGGAGCGGTTCGCGCAGCAGGCGTTGGGGCACGGTTCCAAGGCGGTGCATCATGCGTACTCGAAACACGCTGAAGTCACCGTGCCGTCGCTGGATGACTGGGAAAAGCAATGGCAGAAGACGGAGGGCGAAGGGCGAAAGCCTGGCAACGTAGTGCAACTGGCGGCGGCGTGAGTGGCGGTGGTGGTGGATTCGCCGTCGCCTCTGGACACCCGCAATTCCCAAAGCGACAGGGGCGGCTCCCACTGATGCCCGAAAACGGCGAGAAATCGAGGCTTGACATACTTAGCGAGTTGGCTAAATTGCGCGCACAAGTATGGAGAAAGCGAAGACAGCCGATTTCAAGGCGCAGGCGCAAATGTTCAAGGCACTGGCGCATCCAGGCCGGCTGCTCATGTTGGATGAGCTGTCGCGAGGAGAACGCTGCGTGTGTGAATTGGCGGCTCTCGTGGGATCGGAAATGCCGACCGTTTCCCGGCACTTGTCGCAGCTTCGGAATGCAGGCATTGTGGATGACGAAAAGCGGGGCGCCCAGGTGTTCTACCGCCTGGTCACCCCCTGCGTGATGAATTTCTTCCAGTGCGTGGCCTCGGTCCGGGAGAAATCGAAATAGATGAGAAACCTGCGGGTTTCTTTTTTTGAGGCGTGTATTTGTCTTGTTAGCTAAATGTCGAATAAGCGTATAATCGGCAAATCATGAATGGTGCGTGTGAAGTGAATACGTCGAGTGCAGAGTGGAGCCGGGAACTGAAGATTCTTGCCGGTTTTGCAGCGGTGTTTGGTCTTCTGTTTTTCCTGCCGGTGGGCGTGCCGCGTTTTGACAACGCGCTCAAGGAGGGGCTGGAACTGACCAAGTGGTATGCGCAAGAGCACGTCATGCTCTGCCTCATCCCTGCTCTCTTCATCGCCGGTGGGATCAGCACCTTCGTGAATCAGGCTTCAGTCATGCGCTATTTGGGACCAAAGGCCAACAAGGCGCTCGCTTACGGAGTGGCGTCGGTGTCCGGGACGATTCTGGCGGTGTGCTCCTGCACCGTGCTGCCGCTGTACGGGGGTATCTGGATGCGGGGGGCGGGGTTGGGACCGGCCACGGCGTTCCTTTACTCCGGCCCGGCGATCAACGTGCTGGCCATCGTGATGACGGCGCGCATCCTCGGGATCGAATTGGGAACGGCGCGGGCGATTGGCGCGGTGGTGTTTAGCGTGGTCGTCGGGTTGGCGATGCATTTCGTGTTCCGGCGCGAGGAACAAGCCAAGGCCGAGGCGGCGGTGGAGATGCCCGAAGTCGAAGTCAAGCGCCCGCTCTGGCAAAACGTGGTCTTCTTCGCCTCGATGGTCGGCCTGTTGGTGTTCGCCAATTGGAGCAAACCGGCGGAGCCGACTGGACTCTGGGCGGGCATCTTTGCGTGGAAATGGCCCGTTGCCGGGGCATTCGCGGCGGGCTTGGGGCTGGCGCTAGGGCTATGGTTTGGCTTCAAGTGGAAGGAGTTGGCGTTGGCGGCACTGCCGGTGGTCCTCCTGAGCTTTGCTTTTCCGCATGAGCCGCTGATTGCGTTCATCGTCGGCTGCGCTGGACTTGCGGTGCTCTGTGCCAGGAATCCCGGCGAAGGCCACGAGTGGTTGGACGCGACATGGACGCTGGCGAAGCAGATCTTCCCCCTGCTTATTGGCGGCGTGTTCGTCTCCGGCATCCTGCTGGGGCGGCCGGGACACGAAGCATTGATTCCTTCGGAGTGGGTGAGCCAGTCGGTGGGCGGCAACTCGTTTTTCGCCAATCTCTTTTCCTCACTGGTGGGCGCGTTTATGTATTTCGCCACGTTGACGGAAGTCCCGATCCTGCAAGGCTTGCTCGGCAGCGGGATGGGCAAAGGCCCTGCGCTGGCACTGCTGCTGGCCGGGCCGGCGCTTTCGCTGCCCAGCATGTTGGTGCTCCGCAGCATCATGGGCACGAAGAAGACGGTCGTGTATGTGTCGCTGGTCATCGTGATGGCCACGCTGACCGGACTCGTTTACGGAGCACTGTTCTAACCTCATCGCATAGAAAACATATATGAACATCCTCGTTATTGGACCCGGTTGCTCCAAGTGCAAGACACTGGCGCAATTCACCGAACAAGCTGTCAAAGAACTCGGCGTGACTGCCGAAATCAACAAGGTAACGGACCTCAAGCAAATCATGGCCTTGGGCGTGATGATGACACCGGCACTGGCTGTGAATGGCACGATCAAGGTGACCGGGAAGGTGCCGAGCATTCCCGAAATCAAGGCCATCCTGCAGCAGGCCGCCGCCTGAATCGGAAGATTATGAGCACGAAGACCATTGGTTTCGTTGGAGGCGGACGGATCACCCGCATCTTCCTCGAAGGCTGGCGGCGGGCGAATGCTCTGCCAGCAAACATCACGGTGAGCGACTGCAACGCAGACACGCTGGCCAAACTGCAGACCCAGTTTCCTGGCGTCCAGACGACGGGCGACAGCCATGCAGCGGCGGCGCAGGACATCGTGTTCCTGGCGGTGCATCCGCCGGTGATGCCGGAGGTAGCGACGTCCATCAAGGGCAGCGTGAAGCCCGATGCCATCGTGGTGTCGCTGGCGCCCAAGTTCACCATTGCCAAATTGACTGAATTACTCGGCGGGTTTGCTCGCCTTGTGAGGGGCATTCCCAACGCGCCATCGGTCGTGAACTTTGGCTTCAATCCCTTGGCCTTCGCACCCGCGCTCAGTGCGGCTGAGAAGGCAGAAATCATCGCCCTGCTTTCCCCGTTGGGCGAGTGCCCGGAGGTCGTCGAGGAAAAACTGGAAGCTTACGCCATCCTGACCGCCATGGGGCCGACCTACCTCTGGTTCCAACTTCAGGCGCTGCGCGAAGTGGCGGCTGGGTTTGGCCTGAGCGAAGCCGAGATTGCTCCCGCCATGAAGCGCATGGTCTGCGGCGGGGCGCGGACGTTGCTCGAATCCGGTCTGACGCCCGCGGAAGTGATGGACCTGACCCCCGTGAAGCCGCTGGCTGAGATGGAGGCGCAAGTAACTGAATTGTATCGCACGCGGCTGCCCGCGCTTTACCAAAAGATCAAACCATGAGGCGTGAGACGAACCTCGCCAAACCAAACTGAAATATGAAAACACCTGTCAAACTGCTCATCGTTGCCGCCGTGGCGGTCGCTGCTGTCGCCGCCGTCGCGCTTAAGCAACAAGCGAAGTCCCCGTCCCAATCGCAAACTTCCAACTCCACTCCGGTGGCTGCTGCTGTCGCCCCGGCTGTAGGAGCGGCAGCCCCCGCAGTTCCGGCTGCCGAGACGAGCAAGGTCAGCCCCACCGCCACGGCCAAGTTGCCTCGGATGGTGGACCTCGGCGCGGGCAAATGCATCCCCTGCAAAATGATGAAGCCGATCTTGGACGACTTGAAGGCGAGCTATGCCGATCGCTTCACCACAATCTTCATTGACGTCTGGGAAAACCGTGAGGCGGGCAAGCAATACGGAATTGAGGTCATTCCCACTCAAATCTTCTACGACGCCGAAGGAAAGGAACTGTTCCGCCATGTCGGCTTCTACGGCAAAGAGGAAATCCTCGGCAAGTGGAAGGAACTGGGCGTGGACGTTTCCGGCAAATCACCTGCCGCGGCGAACTGACGCTCGCGCGTCACGCTGAGTCCGGCTGAAAACAACAATCCATCACAACTGAGCCAATATCACACCATGAAAACGCCACCAGACTCCCGCTTGTTTCCACAACTCAGCGCCGGCTTGCTTTTCATGCTGGTGGGCGCGGTTTTGCTGGCCGATATCAGACCAGTCCGCGCCGCCGCCCCAAGTGACACGCCAAAGCGCGCGATGGGTGTCTGTCCGCCTTACAAACTGAAGGATGAGCAGGGCAACGTGATTGACCCGGCCAAGGGCATTAACGCCAATGCGCCGTATTCGCCCAAGCAGACCTGCGGCGCGGCTGGCTGTCACGACTATGCCAAGATCACCGAGGGTTTCCATTTCCAGCAGGGCAAAGGCGAAGCCGTGCCCGCGTTCATGGCCGAGCGATACCAGTGGGTTTCGTCACCAGGTAACTACGGTGGCAGTTGGTGCTCGCCCGCACCGCTCTATCGCCAACTGGCGCCCAAAACCAACGCCAGTGCCCGCGTCGTGGATATGACCTCCTACGAGTTCGTCACCGCCACCTGCGGCAATTGCCATCCCGGTGGCGGCCCGCTGGCGTTCGACCGCGACGGCAAACGTTACGACACATGGATGCGTGACCCGGCCAGTGGCCTTGCTTCCGGAGCGGAGAACCGTTTTGACGGAGATTACTTCAAAGCCCGGTGGGCAGACACGGGAGTGATCGAGGCCGACTGCCTCCTCTGTCACCTGCCCGAATACAACTTCAAGAAACGAAATGAGCAATTGGCAAAGCTCAACTTCCGCTGGGCCGCAACCGAGGGCGCGGGATTTGGCCAAGTCACAGGCATCGTGGCAAGTAACCAAGTCCCACAAGTCGCTTACGACCTGAAGAGCTTCGACGCCGACGGCAATGTGTTCGTCCACACCGTGCCCGAGCCGCGCAACGAAACCTGCCTTACCTGCCACGCCAAGCCAAACTGGAAGAAGCGCGGCGCGGCCTTCTCGGCGCGCACGGATGTCCACTTGGCGGCTGGCCTCCGCTGCGTGGACTGCCATACCGCCGGAAGCAAAGCTTCCAACCCGCGTATCCGCGGACGCGAAGCGCACCAATTCGGCAAGGGCGACGATCCCTCCGGCTTTGTCCGCAACGACCTTGATGACACCGTGCGCTCCTGCCAAGAGTGCCACGTCGAAGGCTGGAACAACGCCCCGCGTGCTACCCATGCCTGGCTGCCGCCGCTGCACATGGAGAAGCTCTCGTGTCAGGCGTGCCACATCCCCACCCGCGCGGTGAAGAGCGCTTTGGTGCAGGCCAGCGACTCGTTCACCACCGCGCCTTATATCACGCCCCCCGGCAAGCGCATCTGGACCTTCTACGATCAGGAAATGAATTTCTGGAATCACTACGGCGAGTTGGCAATGTTCACCCATCACGACCAGCCGACGGACGTGACCCAACCCACCCTCGCAGCTTACAAGGGCAAAATCTATCCCGTGAACCGTGTCCACAGCATGTGGGTCGGCTACGAAGAGGCGGGCAAGCCCGGCCTGAACATGCTTTTCATGCGCGACTTTTTCACGATGTGGAAGCAGCACCGCGACAGTGGCGGAACGAACCATACCCAACTTGCCGTCGTGAAAGACGACAACGGCGACGGCACGTTCGAGATCAACCGGCCCGAGGAAATTGACGCGCTCCTGGCGGCGACGAAGGACTACCTGACCAAGACCGGCTTCCCGCTGGAAGGCAGACGACTGGTTTGGGTGAGCGACGATCACGCTTGGTATTCGTCGAAAGAGAGCAAGCCGCTGCCCAAGCAGTCGCACGAAGCGACGCCCTACGCGTCGGTCTATAAGTTCTCCCACGATGTCGCCCCCGCTCGCGCGGCACTGGGTTCGGGCGGCTGCACCGACTGCCATGCTTCGGACTCGAAGTTCTTTGACCGCGCCGTTCTGCTTACGGCGTTCTCACCGGAGGACGGGAAGCCGCGTTGGACGCCCAACTCGACCATCCTGGGTTACTCAGCGGCTTCCGTTCGGCTCGGAGCGTTCCGCGAGCAAACACTGAAGCCCGTTCTCTACGCGCTCCTGGCGTTGCTGGGCGGTCTGCTGGTCATCCTGGGTCTGCGAGGCGTGGCCGTGCGTCACCAGGTTTTGTCGCCATCGGCGGCGGTCGGTTGGTCATGGCTGGCTGTCGCAGCCTTCGTGTTGGGTGGCGTGCTGGTCGCCCGTTCGCCCGAACTAACGGAATACATGACTGCCCGACGGTTCACGCTCGATGCGGCGCACTTCTGGATTGGCGTGGGTGTGCTGCTCGTGGGCTTGGTGCTCGCGTTGCAGCGTCCTGTCAACGGAAAGGCGGCCACGCCGACCGGTCTCGGCAAAGCGCTATGGGTGCTGCTCGTGTTAACCGGGGTTTGCGGAGCGCTGGTGTTGCTCAAACTCGGCTGGCTGACGACCTTGACACGCTGGGCTTACACCGGGTTCGACCTCGGCCTTGCTCTGCTCGCGCTGGTGGCCGTCGTCACGTTGATCCTGCGGCTCGGCAAACCCGCTGCCCCGGAGGCCAGTCTGGGACTAACAAAGCCGGCAACCGCGTGAACGGACGGTGTGACAATGCAACGGGCCGAATGCCATCGGAGTGTGTTGGAAGAAACGCGCATCCGTGGGATTCGCCCGACACCGACGCGGCGCGACTGAGCCAATGCGGCGGCGTGACGGTTCGCTCAACGCCGTTCTCCGTCCTGACCGCGCTGGCTTGCATTGGCTCGCCATCATTCGGGGCTGACGCCCAACAGTCCGCTCCGTTGTCGCAAGACGTTCCACCGCAGTCTGCCAAACCGTGGTATTCACCGCTCAAAGACATCGAGGCCGGGCCGGGCAAGTTGGACATCGGCCTGAATGTTCGCACGCGCGGCGAATACCTGGACAGCTTCAACATCCTGCACTACGGCACGGGCGCGGACGATGACGTGCTCCTGATTCGAACGCGCCTGAGTGCGGACTACCGCTTCACCGAACAGGCGCACACCTTCGTCGAGTTCCAGGACGCGCGCTATTGGTTGAGCGACCTCGCACTCTCCGACTTCGGCCAGTCCAGTTCCTACTACGATGAGTTCGATCTGCGGCAGGCGTATCTCGAATGGAAGCACATTGGCGAATCGCCGATTGGAGTGAAGTCGGGTCGTCAAATCCTGCTTTACGGCGACCGGCGCGTGTTCGCCCCCGCCGAGTGGGGGAACGTGGGCAACTACTGGTGGGACAGTGCCAAGCTTTACTACGACACAGACGCGGTCCAGGTGGACGCGCTCTACGCCCAGCGCGTGCTGAGTGAACCGGAGGACTGGAACTTCGATCACTGGCCGTATCACGTCGGCGCGGTCTATGCCCGTGTCAAACAACTGCCGATCGCGCTCGATGCCTTTTACGTGGTGAAACACGACTGGTCCGGCAATGTGCGCGGCGAGAGTGGCACGGGCAACGAGACGAGACATACCTTCGGCTTGTTCTCCGAGCGCCCCGCCGGTCAAGGCTGGGACTACGGGCTTTTTGCAGCGGGCCAACTTGGCGAATCTGGCCGCGATAACATCCAGGCCTTTGCCCTCATCGCCCGGGGTGGTTACACGTTCAAGACCGGCTGGAAGCCGCGCGTCGGCTTTGAGTTCAACTACGCCAGCGGGGATCGTGATCCAAACGACGGCACAGCCGGCACGTTCGACGGCATCTTCGGCGCGATGGACATTCCCTACGGCTGGATGAACGTGGTGAGTTGGAAGAACCTGGAGGACTACGTTCTCAACTTCAGCGTCCAGCCGGCAAAGTCTCTAAAGGTGGGCGTGGACTACCATTACTTCCGGCTCGCGCAGTCGCGCGACGCCTGGTATTGGGTCAACGGCAAGCCGGAACGCCGCGCCCCGACTGGCCAGGCCGGCCAAGACCTCGGCCACGAAGTGGATGTGATTGCGCGCTGGCAGGTGAACAAAGAACTGGAACTTCTCTTCGGCTACGCCCGCTTCTTCGCCGGCAATTATGTCCTGAACACACCGGGCAACGACAGCGACGCGAACTGGGCATTCGCGCAAATGACGTATGCACTCTGAAAGCACCCAGATTTGGCCCGGAAGAGAAACCGGGCCTTGGAAGCAGCAGACTCAGCAATAACACAAAACACCACAGATGAACCTAAACAAGATAGAAGCAGCCAACGCGCGCCCCCCGCAGGTGGACGCCGCGAGTCAGAACGATAACAGTGGCACAGGGATGAACCTCTCCAGAAGAAAGTTCCTCGGCGCTGTGCCCAAGGTTGTCACCGGCGCGGTCCTCGGGGCGGGCGTTCTCGGCGTCGGCCCGGTCGCGACCAACGAAGCCAAAGCACAGTCCGCCCCACCATTCCCCTGGCCCTACCAAGCACTGGATCCCGTGCGAGTCGCGGAACGGGCCTATGCCGGGTTTTACGCCAAAGGCTGCATGTATGGAGTCTTTGAAGGCATCATCGGCGAATTGGGGGAGGCCTTGGGCGAACCCTACGCTTCGTTTCCGATGGCGATGATGAAGTATGGCGCGGGCGGCATCAATGGCACCTGGGGAACTCTATGCGGCTGCCTGAACGGCGCCGCCGCCGCGATCAGCCTGGTATCCGGCGCTCCGGGGCCGCTCATTGACGAGGTGTATTTCTGGTACAGCCAGGAACTCCTGCCCAACTACAAACCGCAGACTCCAAGGTATGATATTGTCGGCTCGGTTTCCGGATCGCCGATCTGCCACGGTTCCGTGCAAAACTGGTGCGAGGCGTCGGGACTGGCGGCTACTTCTCCGCAACGGGCGGAACGTTGTGGGTGGCTGACGGCCTCCGTGGCGAAATACACCGCGGAACAACTGAATAAGCAGGTGACCGGCAGCTTCTCGAGCGCCCACCAACGTCCGGCCGACTCGCGCTACTGTGCGGAATGCCATTCCATTCTGGCCCCGGATGCCAAGAAGGTGGATCACGGCAAACGGATGGACTGCGGGCAATGCCACAGCGACATTGACGACCTGCATTGGTATCCGTCCCGCCACCTCCAACTGCGCTGGAAGGGGGGCGGGGTTTTGGAACAGGCCAATTCTCCGGCCGGCCCCTGGACGGTGGCGCCCAATCAGAACAATCCCCAGGCGGTTTCGTTCAGTGAAGCAATGAAGATCTTCCGGACGAAGCAGTAACTGCAACTGCCCTCGAAAGAACCCATGAAACCTCGCACCCAAATCCTTCTCGTCATGGCGGGCCTGCTGGGTCTGGTGGGGTTGTCTTCGATCAAACGGGCAGCAAACCCCGGCGGCGCTCGGAGTTCCGGGGTTTGCTGTCCGCTCATGGCCCTGCTGGATGCGAAGCCGCTCGCGGCGACCACAAGCCCAATGGCCACCAACGCGGCCGAGCACCAAGTCATCGCATACTACTTCCACGGCACGGTCCGCTGCGAAACCTGTTTGCTGATCGAAAAGCTCGCAAAGAATGTGGTCGAGCAGGAGATCACCGCTGAACTCGCCACGAACCGGTTGGTGTTCACGCCGGTAAACTATGAGTTGCCGGAGAACGCCCATTTCCTGACCGACTACAAGCTCCCTTGTCCGTCGCTGGTGTTGGTCAAGCGGAGAGACGGTGAGGGTGACACGTGGAGACTGTTGGGCGACACCTGGCAACTGGTTGAACACCCCCTCCAGCTCAACGAGTATATCTCCAGCGAAGTGCGGAGTTTTCTGAGCGGTATAGGGCAGCCCGCCACCACGAACAAAGTCACCTCCCCGTCTGCCGTGCGGCTTGGACCTGCATCCGTAGCGCAGGTTTCCAACCTGCCGTATCGCCGGCTTCCAGTCGGCAGGGCGGAGCAAGCCATGGCGCTCTGGGATCTTCGTGCGGTTCGCGGATTGGAAATCCGCGATACGGCAGACTGGAAGTCTGCGCTACGGGGCAGTCCTTGGTCCGCTCTCGATTATCACTGATTTATGGAACAACTGTTTACCAACCTGAGTCACGCCGTCGAAGGCGCGCCCGCCATCGCGCTGGGAGCTTCTTTCGTATGGGGCATTCTGAGTATCGTTCTCAGCCCTTGCCACCTGGCGAGCATCCCGCTCATTGTCGGCTTCATCAGTGAGCAAGGGCAAGTGACCACCAAACGGGCATTCTGGACTTCAACTCTGTTTTCGGTGGGCATCCTCATCACCATCGCTGCCATTGGCGCGATCACGGCGGCGGCGGGGCGCATGATGGGCGACGTGGGGCGTTACGGGAATTACTTCGTCGCCCTCATCTTCTTCGTGGTGGGGCTGCATTTGGTTGGAGTCATTCCGCTGAACTTCTCCGGCGCCGGGCCGGTGGGGATGAAACGCAAGGGCCTGCTGGCGGCGTTCATTCTGGGCCTCGTGTTCGGCATCGCCCTCGGTCCCTGCACGTTTGCCTACATGGCCCCGATGCTGGCGGTGACCTTCAAGCTGGGCGGCGAAGCTCCGTTCTATGCGGCCGGTCTGCTGTTGGCCTACGGTCTGGGCCATTGCGGGGTGATTGTCGCCGCGGGCACGTCCACCGAACTCGTGCAGCGCTTCCTGAATTGGAACGAACAATCAAAGGGCTTGGCGATCCTGAAAGTCATCTGCGGCGTTTTGGTGATTCTCGGTGGCGTGTGGCTGATTTACACCGCGCCATGAAAACGAGCGCCTCAAGCTCGTGCAACTTCGCTGTTCTGGACAATTCCACGGTAGGGTTTTACCCCATAGCGCACCGGCCTTCGCGGGTGCAATCTCACGGGTTCGTATCGCACTTGGAAAACCGCCCACGGTTGAGCATGACTGATTGAGGCAACGCAATCACAATACCAAGCAGCCATGGTAAGACCTGCTGAAATCCACTTCACCCACCGCGTCGGCTGGTTGCGTGCCGCCGTGCTCGGCGCCAATGACGGCATCGTTTCCACCGCCAGTTTGATTGTCGGCGTGGCCGCCGCCGAAGCCAGTCGCAACAGCGTGCTGGTCGCTGGCCTGGCCGGTTTGGTGGCGGGAGCGATGTCCATGGCTGCCGGTGAATATGTTTCCGTCAGTTCCCAATCCGACACCGAGCGCGCGGATCTGGCCCGGGAGCGAGACGAGTTGGCCACAGACGGCGAAAACGAACACGCGGAACTCGCTGCCATCTATGTCGCCCGCGGACTCGATTCCGCACTCGCCCATCAAGTGGCGACGCAATTGATGGCCAAGGACGCATTAGGTGCTCACGCCCGCGATGAACTCGGTATCTCCGACACGTTAAGCGCGCGGCCAGTGCAGGCGGCGTTCGCGTCGGCGGGCAGTTTTACCGTTGGTGCCGTCCTGCCGCTCCTGCTGGTTTTCATCGTGCCGCGATCGGCCCTGGCCTGGACGGTTTCCGGCGGCTCACTTTTGTTC
>CAYJNU010000088.1:0-21659 GCA_964371005.1 uncultured Verrucomicrobiota bacterium
ACTGAGCGTGCCGTGGCCGGTGAAAAATACAAGCATTTACTTAACACAGTAATACGAGTTCGCCACGCGCAACGAAACCCACTTCGCTGGCTTTGGTTTCACCCGCGTCTGGAATCCGCTGCCCGGCGCGCAGCACTCAGGCCCACCAAGCACCACGACACCCTGATTGACCAATCCGCGTTCCGCATTCCGCCTCTGGAGTGAGCCTCGTCACCTCGGCTGCTACGGGGATTGAGCCTCCGGCTCACCCGCTGGCGGGCCTGGCGGTTCGCGGGTGAGTGACCGCCGACGACGACGCCTGCGCCGGCTTTTCGCGAAGGCGTGAATGTCCTTTTCCCCGGAACGGAGGGAATCCAGGAAGTCCCGGTATTACCTGTGAACAATCAACTGGCTCCGGCTGAGTTCAACGAACGAATGCGTCTCCGATAGGCCAAAGAGCGTTCCCTCATGCCGGACGAAGAGTCCCAGCAGTTCGTTGTTATGAATGTTGCCAGTGGTGATGAGCAGGAGCTTGGGCGGGCCTTGGCCGAGTTCGTGCGTGATCTCGAAATCGGTGTCCTTGGTGATCAACACGCGCAGCTCGGTGTTCGCAAGGGTCAGAAGCGAGGGATCAGGGGTTCGATTCTGCTGGGCGAGGTCAAGAGTGTGAACCACGTCATGCCCGCGTTGCTGAAGCCAGAGCGCGAGCCGGCGTGGCAACTGGGCATCCACCAGGAACTTCACGCGGCCAGAGGGAGAATGCGGTGGACGCTGGCGAGCCGGGCCGCAAAGGCCAGGCAGGCGGAGATATCCTCGCGCTCCAGGTCCGGGTAGTCCGCAAGGATTTCCTCCGGCGTCATGTTGCCGGCGAGCAGCTCCAGGATCATGCTCACGGGATAGCGCAATCCCCGCACGGTGGGCTTGCCGTGGCAAATGGCCGGATCAACCGTAATGCGTTTCAGATCGGCGTTCATCAAGCGCTACCGTGCCAGACGTTCGGTCGGCTGGCAAGCCCTCGGTCCCTGGTGGTTCGGGACAACTCCCGATCGCCGACTCCTTGGTTGTGGCTGGGGATTTGTTGGCAGGTGAACGCCGCCTGCGCCCGCGCCGACTCTCCGCGAAGGCGTGCATGTCCTTCTCCCCCGAACGGAGGAAATCCAGAAAGTCCACGCCCATGTATTTGCAGGTCTGGCAGACGCTCGCCAGCGTCAGGTATTCGTCAGACTATGGCGAAGCGAAGCCGGTGAAAGCCGTATTGGTGACGACACCCGGGCAAGAGCCTTTCAACTGCGCTCGCTCCCGTGGCGAGTACTTTCTGGCTAGTTTCTTCTGGTCAATAGGTCGGCTCACTGGAGTTCGTTCCGCTGCATAGAGCATTCTCAAAATGATCTCCCCGTTTCTCCGATTCGTAAACCGCTTCGGGCTCCCTCGGAGGAATCCCTTGAACTTCTTAAAGGATGCGAAGTCCTGGTAAAGCGGTGCTTTTCCTGCAAGCTCGGACATTGGCACCCCGCGTTCTGGCTCCAGCACGACAAGTGGCTTTGCTTCGAGACGCTCTGGAAAATCGTATTCCTTCCAGATGGGGCTTCTATCATTGCTATGCCCGACCACTTCTAGTGCGCCAACCCATCGCATTACGCCCGTGACATAGCAGAGCATGATGTCCCCCTTCCTAATCCGAGCCACGGTGTTTCGCATTCGGGGGCGAAACCCTGTAATTCTCGCTCCCGCAGCTCTGAACTCGATCCACGTCGTTCCAGTGAAGAGATCAAGCCAATACGAGGCATCCGATCCCGGCGCGACGGCACCAATGGTTGGTGGGTATTCCAGTCTCTTTTGTGGTTGTCTGCGCTTGGCCTCAGCGAAGACGTGAATGTCCATTTCCCCCGATCGGAGGAAATCCAGAAAGTCCACGCCTGTGTATTTACAGGTTTGGCAAACGCTCAGAAGCACAAGGTACTCATCTACGGATTTGGCAGTCCACGCTCCTCCCACAACGTCTCGGAGGGCGGCAAACGCCTTGACGGCATGTTCTGCGTTGTTGTTGTTCCACGGAATTCCGTCGTGCTCCAAGAATGTGAACAGTGAGTGCCGGTTCTTCTCGAACCGCGCCTTGCACCTATTCGCCGCCTCACTCTCAAATGCAGTGTGTGCCAACCATTGATAAAATCGCTCCACTGGCAAACGGTGTTTCTGGAGAAAGCGCCTCTTTAATCCATGATGATCCACCGTCTCGACGCTTGCCCTGAGTAGTACGGCAAAACGTTGGATAATGTCTTTCAAGATTTCGTCGAAGGGATGGTCCAAGAGGTCTTTGTTCAGATCCCGCATCAGGTGCAACAGGCATCTTTGCTGTGGACACTCAAGCGCCTCATAGGCCGTGTAGAAATCGGATACGAGCACACCACGATACTCGCGTAGCTGTTCACGCACGAACTCGCCCTCTCGGGTGTCTGTATAGTAGTAAGCCACCTCGCCCAAGTTTGTGAACACCCAAACGCAACCGGGTTTGCCCTTTATGCTGACGTGCGTTTCGTCCACATGTAGGAGCGGTCCCTTCTTTATGGCTTCCATGATTCCTTTGCGCGTTGCTTGGAACAGGTTGGCTGTTCGCTCCTTTAGGGCGTGGATTATGCCCGTGGTCAGGCCGAGTTGCAGCAATCGGTTGGCGCTCTGCTCGACGATTGTCATGGGGATATGAAGCTCGATGAGTTGGTAAATGACGTAGGCCACCAGACTGCGGCCATACTTGCTCCCGCGCCAAAACACCTCCGGTTCGCCAAAGCGCGACCGACATGTTGAGCACCAGAACTCGTGATACCTGTATTTGGCCACTCGCCGCCGGATATTGGCCCGCCCCAGATGAACGTCACAGAGCACTCGCTCAGTCTCATTCAGTTGACGATGCCCCTTGTGCCCACATGCAGGACAAAACGGATTCTCGGGATAAAGGACAATGCCTCGGATTCCTGGTAATGATTGCTTCCTGTAGAAACTGGCTTTTGCGATGCGGAGCTCGTCTGCCCGCCGCAACTTTTGCGCTGTCTTCTTCTTGGCGAGCCGGGCTAACGCTGGATTCGAGCGGACATAGACCCGCTCTCTTTGATAATCCCACCGAGCTGTCTTGTTGATTTCTTCAAACTGGACCAAGGGGCTCTTGAAGCGAGGCCACAGCGTTTGCCGGGGCAAAAGCTCTGTATGCACCACTGCAGGCGAGGTCTCTTCCGTATGCGTGTGTGGCTTCTCACGCTCACCGGGTTCCCTCAGCATTCGCGCAACGATCCCCAACGCCCAACAATCCTCCGAGTTGTAATTGATGAGCTTGTCATGAGTATCTCGGCAGGGTAAAGCCTCCCACCTATTTCGCCATACGATTGATTGCAGGCCGGAAGGCCGCACTTCAGACCACTCAAATCCGAAGAAACCGGCAACATCCTTGAGCCCGTTCGAGTAAGTCGGGAAGTAAACCTGCGAGAACACGACCGAGATCAGATTTACGGAAGCAGCAGTCGCTTTCGCCGCTGCCGATTCCTCTGGCGGGCCGGAATGGCGCTTTTTCATCTCATTCAGGAAATTCGTCTCGTAGCTCCCGTAGTGAATCAGCACCGGCTTCTCGACGGTTTCGAGGATGGCAAGGAATTCCCGCCAGATCTTCCCCTCGTCCGCGACGGTATCCGCCCACAGGCTGTGCTGAACTGCGGAGTCGCCGTGGCCGATGCGCAGGCCGATGAGGTAGTAGAAATCGCGGTCGGGCAGGCCCTCGACATCCAGATAGACGGGGGTGCCTTCGATTTTGAGTTCCGGGCTGCCGACGATGTGGATTTTCTTCTCCCGAATCGCCAGCGCCTTGAGCGAGTGGTGATATTTCTCGCGTTTGTCGCGCAGTCGTTTGGGCCGGCGGCGGGGACGGAACGTGTAGGAGAGCTGCGTGACGGTGAAGATGCCTTTGCTGCGGAGTTTCTGGCGCTCCTTCGCGCTCATGCCGGCCATCAGGCTGAGGTCGTCCTTCTCGATGGCGATCTTCCGGCAGCGGTCGCGGAATTCGCACTCGGCACAGTGCCGGTTCAGGACGAGGTCGGGCGGCATCGGGTTGGCGAGCAGCGCGGCGATTTTGTCGAGGCGCTTCCGCACTTCGCCGAACAGGGCGGCGGTTTTCACTTTGAGCGTGGTGTGGTCATCGCCGTGAATGATTTTGCCAGCCGCGATGGCGCATCTCGGAAAGTCACAGCCAAGCTCCGAACGCCGCGTGGGGGCACGCGGCCTACATGCGGCAAGGGAATCCCCGTCTTGTAGGCCCGGTCCCCTGACCGGGTGGATTTTCGACCCACCCAAAGCCAACGAGAGCACGAAGGCATCGAACGCCAGCAGCAGCTTGTCGTCCTTGGTGAGTTTGTTTCGCCAGATGAAGCGGATGGGGATGAACTGCGCCGCCTTGCCCCGGCCTTCCGACGGCATGCGCTCGACGGCGTGGAGGCGGGTTTCCAGGTTCGTAGCAGCCGACGTAAGTCGGCTCTGACTTTCTCGCGAAGAAGATGGAGCGGACTCACGTCCGCTGCTACAGGGGCAAGGACGAACCTCCGTTTGCACGCTGCTTTCGGTGGCCAACCGCCATCTGGCGGTTTTCAGCGTGTCGGAAGATGGCGAGCGGGCAATCTCGGCGGGCGACTTTTCCGCCAGCAGGCGTTCCGCTTCAGCGGCGCGGTACGTCTCCGTTTGGGTTTTGACCCAGTCGGCGTATTCGTTGCCGCTGGGCGGTTCACCGGTGGCCCGGAGCCAGCCTTTCGTCGGGCATTTCAAGTGGGCCTCGAAGAGATCGGGGGTGATGGTCATGGAGGAAAGCTACACCCTCGGGCGCGGAATTGCTGCGAACAGAATGGAACTCCACGTTTATCGTGCCTCCGCAGTTTCAAGGGTTCTTCCACGATCTCCGAATTGCGCACGGGGGACTTGAGCCCCTCGCCAGCGTGTTTGTAGTCCCGGCTTCAGCCGGTGCGCGCGCCCAGACCGGCTAAAGCCGGGACTGCGAACGCAGGACGGTTCATGGAGAGTTTTCAACCGCCGAAACGCGAGGAACGCGGAGAAGCAGAAGTCCAGAAAGCATGCGATTCATCGTGAACCTTTCCGACCCGGCGCGGGATACAGAAGTGTGAAATGGCTGTACAACAAGTGCGGGCGTTACGAGGCAAACCTCAGTTTACTCGCGGCGGAGGCACTCGCGGAAACGGAGCGCGCGGAGCTCACCGCACACCTGGCCGGGTGCGCTGACTGCCGGGCAAAGCTCGTCGAACTCCAAAGCCTCGCCCGCAGCCTGAGCCAGGCAGGTCAGCGTTTGCCGGAGGTCGAAGCGCCCGTCTCATTGCGCCGGCGCTGGATGACGGCGGTGCGGGAGTCGGCGCGCGAGGAGGTCGGGCGCGGGGTCCTCACCGCGCCGGGCGCCAGAGTTCACAGCGGCGGCGCGCCCCGGACAGCACGCCCTGCGCTCGCATGGGTTCCCGGCTGGCTCTCCGGTCAACGCGCCGCCTGGGGCGGCCTCACCGCGATCTGGGCGCTCGTGTTGTTCTTCCGTTGCTCGGCACCCGATGCGCTCAAGCCGGCTTCGCTTGCGAGCGCTCCGCCGGTTTCGCTTCGCGAGGTCTTGCTCGCACTGAAGGTGGAGCACGCATCGCTCCCGTCCCGGGCGGATGCGCGCCAGCCGACTCCACGGAGGCAACCGCCAGACGCCTTGCCTCCCCGCAGTCAGCGGTTGCCGGGTCATCTGGCTGATATGGAGGTCGTATGAAGACGAATTCAAATGCTGCAACGGTTCCAAGACGGTGGCTTTGGCCGGCAATCGGCGTCCTGGCGTTGCTGGCGTGGACCGCCTACAGCCAGATCACCTGGGCACAACGCGCGGGACACCTTCACGGCTTGCCGGCGTTCTTCCTCGGCGTGGTGGTGCTGCTGGCCGTGAACGCGTTGGTCCGGTTTTGCGCAGGGGCATGGCGAGGCGGCTGGTGTTGGCTGGTCAGCCGAAACGCGTGGCGGCTGTGCGGGTGGACAGTCCTTTTTATCGTGTCGCTGGTAGCACTGTTCTATGCCGCCGAGTTGTGGCGCGGCAAGCGGGCATGGGCCGCCGTGGCGCGCGAAGCCAAGGCCCGCGGTGAATCGCTGGACTACGAGACCCTGCTCACCCCGCAACCACCTGACGATCAGAACTTCGCCAAGGCGCCGCTCTTCGCGCCGTTCTTCGGACTGGACGACGCCCAGACGCGCAAGGCGACCGCCGGACAAATCGCGGAGTTGGTGGGACCATTCCATGCCCGGCGGCACAAAGCCGGCACTCCTTTTGCACCGTGGCTGGAGGGACGCGAGAGCGACTTGTTGCTTTGCTGGGAGTTCCACTTTCAGACCAACCGCCAGGATGTCCCAGATAAGGCGAAAGTCGTGGCGACGATGCTGGCCGCGCTGGAGCCATACAGCGCGATCATCGAGCAGGTGCGTCCGTTCAGCAGCCGGCCTGCATGCTGGTTTCCGCTGGAGCAGCGCGTGCCGGACCTGATGGACAGCCAGGCGAGCTGGGCGATGAACAAATTGCTGCGTCTGGTTCGGCTGCGCGCATCCACGGACCTGGCGACGAAACGGCCGGATGCGGCCTTCGAGAACTTGAGGTTGATCCTGCGGTTGGCAGACTACGGACGGCAGCGGCCTCAGCCCACCTCCATCGCCTACACCGAACATCATTTCGCCGTGGTTGACGGTCTCCAACCTTTGTGGGAAGGACTGACGCAGCACGCTTGGACCGCAGCTCAAATCGCCGAACTTCAACGCCAGCTTGAGCAACTCGATCTTCTGAACGACTACGATGATGCGGTGCGGGCGGATGCCCTGACCATGGCGACTTTTGTGGAGCGTCTGATTCCGACCGCGAATCCCAGGCCCTCGCGCGAGCTCTTCGAGGGGGCCGATGAACAACGTGCGCTGGATTTGGTGCGCTGGGTTTATCCGGTCGGCTGGTCGCTCCAGGATCAGGCGGCCATTCATCGGTTGCATTTGGAACGCACGAGCATGGCGATTGAGCTGGCCAAGCGCCGCATCGGGGACAAGTCAAATGATCGTCCCCGGGAGTTGTTCGGCTACTCCGACCCTTTCTTCCCGGTCTTCATCACGCCGAAACTCTGGGAAATGTATGCCGAGGCCCGCGAGAGTTTCCCGTTCACGCAAACCGTGGTGGACCTGGCTACGTTGGCCTGCGCGCTGGAGCGGTATCGGCTAGCCGGCGGAGAATACCCGGCGACGCTCGACGCGCTCGTGCCGCAGTTCGTGGCAAAGCTCCCGCACGATGTAATCAACGGTGAACCGCTGAAGTATCGGCGCACAGACGGCGGCGGGTTCGTGCTCTACTCCGTCGGCTTCAACCAGGTGGATGACGGTGGCAAACCAAGCCCGCGGCATCGCGACTGGCGTGGCTTGCTCTTCCCCAAACCAGACCTCGACAAGAACGACTGGGTGTGGATCTGCCCGGGCGACAAGGTGACAAACTGAGCCGTATCAATTCCGTCGGAGCCCGACCGGTCCCCAGTCGCAGCAGGTCCGAGTGGCCGAGAGACGCCCGCTTCCTTTCGCGGCGCTCCCCCAGCCAGTCGCCCCACTGAACAGTGACCGCGGACAACGTCACCGGTTCCAGGGCGAAAGCCCGTCTGCCCGTGCTGCGACCGGGGACCGGTCGCGGTCCGATTGCATGGACACGATTAAACGGGCCGGGAGCCGCCTCCCTCACTTTCGCGTCAGCGAATCCAACTCAATCCGGCGGATGCGCAGGCGGTTGCCCAGCGGTTCTTTCGCTGTGGCGCGGAAATCGAAGTAGCCAAGCAGCACGGCGTTCTCAACGAAGTGGATGGCCGTGTAGCAATAGCGGCCCGCCGGGTCATCCTCGACCATTGTGCGCGTGGGCCACGTCTCACCGCCATCGCGGAAATCGCCGCGACCAGCGGCGTGCGCCTGCCCGGCGTGAAGCGAAACTGACCGGAGTGATCGTTGAACACCGCCAGCAAGTCAGGCGAACCGGGCAGGCGTTTGATGCTGGCGGGCGAGAGCGGCGACTTGAGCGCGGTTGCGACCGGCGGGGACCAGTACACACCGGCGTTCGTCGAGCTGCTGACGAACTGCGCGCCGAGGTCCGTGCGCATCCAACTGAACAGTCGCCCGTCTGCGAGTTCCACCACGCCGGGTTCCTGCAAGCCGCTGCGGCTGGGCAAGGGCGCGGCCCACCAGTCGTTCGCCTCGCGCCAGGTCTTGCCGTCGTCGTCCGAAAGAAACCAGAGCGCGAGGGCGCGGGGGTCGAAGCTGCGGTTGTCCTTCGGGTCAGACTTGCGGGAACGATGGAACGCAACCGGCGCGACGAGCCGCCCGGATGTGAGTTGCACCACGCGGTCATTGTTCAGGACAAAATACCCGGGCGCGTCCACGACGAGTTTTGGCGGCAGCCACGTTTGGGCTTCGTCCTCTGAGAGCTGCAACCACGGCCGGCAATCGTGCCAACTGTTCTTGATGAGGTAAAACAGCGCGAGCTTGCCACTCTTCAGGCGCAGCAGGGAAACGCTCATCACGTTTTGCCCCGCTTGGTTTTCGACAACGACCCGCGGCTCGCGCGACCAAGTGCGCCCGGCGTCGTCCGACTGCACCGACACAATGCGGGCGGGGCTGTCGTCCGCGCCGCCGCCATAGCACGCGCCCGGATTGGAGCGTGACGAACGCGCCTTCGGAATTGCGCGGGTTCTGCTTCGTGGCAGCGAGGTCCAGCACCAGCGTGTTGGTCGCGGCCGGCGTTGCCGCGGCAAATGTTGGAGGCAAACGGAGCCCGATCAGCGTGAGGCTGGCAACCAGGCGAAACGCTCGAACAAACCCGCTCACACCGCTTCCTGCTCCGGCCCGGCCACGCTGCACCAACTGTCCACGCGAATGGGATGGCGAGCCAGCGGCGTTTCGGCGGCGTAGCGGCGCCAAAGCCACGCAGCGACCACCGCATTCCGCGCCTTGATCACCGCGGTCGCCTCTTTCTCCGCCAACTCCGGGAACGGAGCATCCCGCCGTTGATCGGGCAGAGCATCCTCCGCGGTGGCCGGCTCCGGGTTGTCGTAATCCGGCTCCGGCTCGAGAGCGCTGGGAATGACGAGGGCGGAGACGAGAAAATAATTCTGCGATTCGGCTGCCCAGTTGAGTCCGGATCGCACGTCCTCGGGCAGGCTGCGCTGGAGCGCGTCCACGTCCGCCGCGAGGCGCGACGGGGGAACGAGCGCATTGCCATCGGCCCAATAGCCCTGCAACTCATAGGCCTCCTCGCCGGCATCCAACGCCCGCCCGGCCTGCTCCGCCACGGCGGGCCAGTTCAGCGGTTCGTCACCCGCTTCGGTGAAGAGGCGGTCCACGATGGGCGAGACGGTGATCTTCTCGATCTTCCGCGGGTGCTCGTCTTCGGCGCGGCCCCCGTGTTGCAACCAGCCCTCGAACCAGGTGCGAGCGGGTGGCTCTTCAATGTCGTGAAGGATCAGCGTAGAACAGGAATCCGAGAGGCCGCGCTGCGGATCGAATACGCTGGCCCAGCCGGTGAACAAAAATGCGCCCATAAATCAATTCGTGCGGGCATGGTTTACCCCAACCGGGCGGGGCTCGTCAGTAAATTTGCGCGGCGAAGTCAGATTGGACACAAACGCTCGCCGCACGCAGCGCACGCAACTGCGCCTCACGGCCGTTTGCCGCACGGGCAGATGCCGCTGATCAGGCGTCAGCAGACTGAAATCCCGGCTTGCGCCGGGCGGGAGGTTGGCAAATGCTCAGACGTTGGGCACAGCCCAGGTTCATTTGCGCGTATGTTTGTCCTGACGGTTCTCGCCATTGCGGTCGTCTGTTACTGGGCCGGCAGCCGGTTTTACGGCGCCTACTTGGAACGGCATCTGGGCGTGTCTCCCGAGCGTCCAACTCCCGCCGTGCAGGTCAACGACGGGCGCGATTACGTCCCCGCCAAGCCTTACGTCCTCTTCGCCCACCACTTCGCGGCCATCGCCGGAGCCGGGCCCATCGTTGGGCCGACGCTGGCGCTGGCCTACGGCGTCATGCCGGCGCTGTGCTGGTTGATCCTGGGCGCGGTGTTACTCGGCGGGGTCCATGACATGTCCGCGTTGGTGGTGTCGGTCCATGAAGGCGGCCGCTCCATCGCCGAGATCGCCCGGAAGGTCTTTGGCAAGGTTGGTTTCGGGTTGATGATTGGTTTCCTGATGGTGACGCTCCTCATGGTGACCGCCACGTTTCTGAACCTCAGCGTGGTGGCCCTCACCAGCATTTATCCGGCGGCGAAAGTCGGCCTCACACCGCCCCCCGCCGAGGTGCTCAAAGCCGCCGCCGAGAAGCATCCGGGTGCGGCGTTCGTTGCCTATGAAGCGCATCCGTGGATGCCGACGGTGATCGCCGTCCACGCAGCGAAAGCAGACACCCAGGCCGTGCCAGAGGGTGAAACGCTCGCCCCAACGGGGACGACGAGTTACACGCTGATGGCGCGCATCGGCGGCATTGCCTCGACCAGCGTGTTGTTCATCACCGTTTGCGCGCCGTTGCTGGGGTGGCTGATCTATCGCAAGCAGTTTCCGGCCAAGTTCGCCTATCCCTTAGCAACCGTGCTCTGCGCGGCGTCGGTGGTGCTGGGAATGAAGCATCCGGTGGTCGTCACGGCGGAGACTTGGCGCGGTTTCATGACGTTCTACGTGGTGCTCGCATCCACGATCCCGGTTTGGATGCTGCTCATGCCGCGGGATTTTGTAAATGTGCAGATTCTCTACGCGGGCGTTGCCAGCATCTTTGTGGGCCTGCTGGTCACGGCGTTCACCGGCCTGGGCGGCAGTGCGCCGCCGGCAGTTGCCCGGGAAATACCATTGTTCAACTGGACCGAGGGCATGCAGCACGTCGGTTACCTCTGGCCGATGATGCTGATCACGGTGTCCTGTGGCGCGATCTCCGGCTTCCATTGCCTGGTGTCCACGGGCACCAGCGCCAAGCAATTGGCCAGCGAGTCCCACGCGCGGCGGATCGGTTACAACGCCATGTTGCTCGAATCGCTGCTCGCCGTGACCGTTGTGCTGACGCTCTACGTTGGCCTGTCACACAGCGATTACCTGCAAATCACCCACAAGGACAAGAACCCGATCCTGACGGTGGCGCTGGCGACGGGCAATCTGCTCCACCAGTCGTTTGGGCTGCCGGTCTGGGGCGGCACGGTGTTCGGCATCCTGTTGCTGGAGGGTTTCGTCGTGACGACGCTGGACGTGGCCGTGCGGCTGAATCGCTATTTGTTCGAGGAGTTGTGGAAGATGGCGTTCTGCACGCCGCCACGCTGGCTGCTGAACGTCTGGCTCAACACCGGGCTGGCGGTTGCGGGCATGTACGCGCTCTCGCGTTGGAACGTGTTGCCGGTCCTCTGGCGCGTGTTCGGGTCGGCGAACCAGATGATGGCGGCGATGGCGCTCGTGGTAATCGCCGTGTGGATGCGCGACCACGGGCGCAAGTTCTTGTTCGCGTTGATCCCGTCCGCATTCATGTTCGTCACCACGTTGACGGCCACGGCGCTGACCTTGCGACAGAATATCCAGCAACAGAACTGGCCGCTGTCTGCGGCGTGCCTGATCCTGCTGGTGCTGGCGGTGGGAACGATTGTCCTGGCGGTGCAGGCGTTGCGGCGTCCACCGGCCTTGCTGGCGGCTGGCAGTACAGCTTGAAGAGAAACCTGCTGTCGAAGCAGCCAAAAAAAGCGGTTTTCCTTGTCCTGAGCCGGCAACTTGGCAGCCGCAGGACCGGCAACCGGCTTGGGGTAATGCGGCATCAGTCGGGCAGCGATCTCGGGGCGCGAGCCGGAAATCTGCCGTCGCCTGAACCGGACCCCGAAGCTCGCATCCGAGATGGCCGAGTGGGAGCCGTTTGACAACACCGATCTTGCATGGAACGGGGCGATGCCTGGCTGGTGAATTTCAATCCGCAAGCTGGGTCGGAGATGAAGGAGCCGCCGCCCGCCGTGATCGTGGAACGCAAGCCGTTCACCCGCCTGCGTCGCACGACCGTCGTAACCTGCTCGAATTGGGTGGTGCAAAACGTGGCTGGTTCGCCTAGCTTGCCTTCATGACCGCAACTGGTGTCATTGAAGCGATCAAACAGTTGCCGCGGGCCGAGCAGTCGCGGGTGATTCAGTTCGCTTTTGAACTCGCGCGGGAGCGCCAACTTTCCGGCAAGGAGCTGTCCGCGCTCGCCCAACGCATGGCCGATTCTGCGGCCCCTGCCGAGGCGCAGAGACTGCGTGAAGAAATCCACCGCGGCTTCTACGGCAATTAGCCATGCCGCGAGTTCGCCGTCAGGGCCTGCCGCCGCGCCTGCTCGATCACCTGCTGGCCCGTGTCAGCGGCCGACAGATCGGTGCTGATCAACTTGGCTTGTTCGCCGATTGGCTGTCCACCGAACCCGAAGTGCCGGAAGGCAAGTGGTTCAAACGATTCCCTGGCGTGATCGTAGGTGGCGAGGGTGAACTTGTTAGAACCTTCTTGCAGCCCGGACAAAGCGCGACGGGTGAGGAAGTGAAATAGCTCCGTTCCCCGGAAGCAGTCCCGATAGTCGCCGTCTGTTTGACTGATCCCCAGCAGAGTGCGGAGCAGTGAACTCATTTCTTCCCCATCAACTCCAGCACCGCTGCCGTCATCGCCGTGATGCCGGTCTTGAGCGTCGGCTCGGGGTCGGGCGCGAACAGGGATGAATGCAGCCCGGGCAGCGGTTTGCCGGTGCGCCGGCTTTCCTCGTACAACTCGCGTTTCGCTGCGCCGAGGTCGAACATGCAGATGGGAATCTTGTGTTCGGTGCGACCGTATTCGCCGAAGTCCTCGCCACCCATGCTGGGCTTCTCCTCGACGACGTTCGCCGCGCCGAACAGAGATCGGAACACGCCCATCAGCCGCTCGGTGAGTTTCGGATCGTTGTACACCGCCGGCGTGTATTCGGGCTCGATCTGCACGATGGGCAGGCGGTCATCCGGCATTCCGGCGGCGATGGCCTGGCCGCGCACGATGCGCGGGATCGCGGTGAGCACCTGCTGGCGCACCTCATCGCTGTAAGAACGCACGGTCAATTGCAGCTTCACTTCGTCGGAAATGATGTTGTGCTTCGTGCCGCCGTGGATCGAGCCGACCGTGACGACGGCGGGGTCCCCGGGCTTGATCTCGCGGCTGACGATCGGTTGCAGGGCCAGGATGATCTGTGAGGCGAGCACCACCGGGTCCTTACATTTCTCTGGGTGGGCGCCATGTCCGCCGAGTCCCCGCACGGTGATATCCACGCTATCCACGTTGGCTGCGGAGAAACCGGGGGTGTAGCTGATCGTGCCGGCGGGTGTGCTGGCATCGTCATGCAGGGCGATGGCGAAATCAGGTTTTGGAAACCGCGTGAACAAGCCGTCCGCCAACATCCGCTTCGCGCCGCCGCCCATTTCCTCGGCGGGCTGGCCGATCAATACCAACGTGCCGTGCCAACGATCCTTGAGTTGCGCCAGCACCTGCGCCGTTCCAATCAGACAGGTCATGTGGAGATCGTGACCACAGGCGTGCATCACCGAAACCTCGTTCCCGGCGGGATCTTTCATGGTGACAGTGCTGGCGTAAGGCAGACCGGTCTGCTCCTTGATCGGCAACGCGTCCATGTCAGCCCGCACTAACACGGTCGGCCCGCGGCCATTCCTCAGCACAGCAACGACGCCGTGTCCGCCGACGTTGGGCGTGACTGCGTAGCCGGCGCGTTTAAGTTCCTCGGCCACGCGTGCCGAGGTCTTCTCCTCCTGCAGCGACAGTTCCGGGTTGGCGTGAAGATGTTTGTAGAGTTCAAAAAGGGCTGGATAGCGTGGGTCCAACTGCGCGCCGATGGCGGCACGGTCGGAGGTATCCTGAGCAGAGGCGGCCTGAGAAAGCAGGCTGACGATGAGGACCAGGACAGCGCGGCAGCATAACTTCATGCAGCGTATTTTGGCCGGAGTCACCGCCCGCTGCAATCACGCAATCGGGCCGATGACCTTCTGTATCACGCGTAAATCGCTCCGGTCCAGCCAGCCGTTGTGCTGCCAGAACGCTTTCCCGGCGGCGTGGTGGGCGAAGAGGAAGAGGTTGCACTTCGGGATGTGGAGGGTCTGCAAGCCCGCGAGGCACGCTTCCACCAACCGCTTGCCCAAGCCGCCTCCGCGATGACTCTTGGCCACCGCGAGATGGTGAAGATAGCCGCGCCGACCGTCGTGCCCGCAAAGCACCGCGCCGACGATTTCGCCCTCCGAGAGCGCGACGAAGCTGAGCCGGGGTTGCGCGCAAGATACACCTCGATCGCTGGTTGCGTATCCGACTCACTCAGCCCCACTCCCTCCGTGGCTTTCCAGAGGCGGATCACGGCGTCGTAGTCCGCGAGGGTCATGGGACGGATTTCCTCGGAGTCGGCTCGCGTCTTCATTTGTGCGTCAGGACGAGGTCCATCTCGAACAGTTCGTAGTTGGTCAACTTGAAGCCCGACCGCTCATAGACGCGACGCGCCCGGTCGTTCTGGGCCTCCATGTAAAGTCGCAGCCCGCAAACGTGCTTCCGTCGGCGGGCGAGTCGCTCGACGTGACCAAGGAGGGCTTGGAACATGCCGCGCCCCCGGTAGTCTGATCGCACATAGACGCTCTGCACCCACCAGAAATTGCCGTTGCGCCAGTCGCTCCACTCACACGTGATCGAAAGCTGGCCCACGATCTCGCCTGCCACCTCGGCCACGTAATAAGTGCCTTTGGCCGGATCGCGCAACAGCGCGCGCACACCCCGCAGCACACGCGCCGGGTCGAGCCGGAGCTTCTCCGTCTCCACGGCGAGGCGACGGTTGAAATCGGCGATGACGCCGGCGTCGGACAATCTGGCTTGGCGGATTCTCATCTCGGGCCGGGACGATACGCGAAGCGCCCGCTGCAATGCAAACCCCGCGGCAGTTCGTTGGAGCGCGGATCGGACCTGTCCCAGGGCGCGGAAGGCTGCCGCCGGACGTCTGAGGTTTTCCATCAGGGGCGAGGCCTTGCGAGGTGCTGCGACCGAGGGACCGGTCGCGATCCGGCACTGAACGCGCGGTGCGATCTGTTCATTGCCGCTCCCGCGTGGTTTAATCGAAGCATGGACGACGAACCGGTTCAATTGCCGATTGACGGCGTGCTGGACTTGCACGCCTTCAAGCCGCGCGAGGTGAAGGATTTGGTGCTGGATTACCTCGCCGAGTGCCAGCGGCGCGGCATCCTGGAAGTGCGGATCATCCACGGGAAAGGCATCGGCAACCTTCGTCGCACGGTGCATGCGGCGCTGGCGAAGCATCCGGAGGTTGTGAACTTCACACTGGATCACCCGCAGTATGGCGGGTGGGGCGCGACGCTGGTTCGGCTGCGCCCGCCGGGGTTAGGGCCGCCACGGGACTAGATCAAACCGGGTCGTCGTCCGTTTCGGCGCCGGCGCGTCCGCCCCTGACATCCGCGCAGACGCCGCGTTTGGACGCCGCCACAAATTCGATCATGACTTTCGCCGGCGCGCTCGTAAACCGCTGGGCAGCCTCCGCCAGCGCCTCGCGCATCTTTCGTCCCTCACGAAACAAGGCGTGGTAGAGCTGCTTCAGTTCAAACCGTTCCGCGGCGCTCAATCCCGCGCGGCGCAAGCCCACTGTGTTCAATCCGCAGATGCCGTTGCCCCCACAAGCGACTGTGAACGGTGGCAGGTCCTGGCTGACGGCCGAACCGCCCTGCATTATGGCCAGCGTGCCGACGCGCACGAACTGATGGACGAGGCAGTTGCCCGAGAGGAAGGCGCGGTCGGCGATCGTGGCATGCCCGCCCAACAGCACACCGTTGGCGAGGATGACATGGTCGCCAAGCAGGCAGTTGTGCGCCACGTGGCAGTGCGCCATGAAAAAGCCGTGCGAGCCGATTACCGTTTCCTCGGCGGTCTTGTTGGACCGATGCACGGTGACGTGTTCGCGGAAGACGTTGTGGTCGCCGATGCGCAAGCGGGTGGGCTCGCTGGTGTATTTCAAGTCCTGCGGCGCGTCCCCGATGACGCAGCCTGCGTGGAAACGGTTGTGCGCACCCACTTGGGTGAGCCCGGTGAGATAGACCTGCGGCCCGACCACGCAATGCGGCCCCAGCTCGACGCCCTCGTCAATGACCGCATACGGTCCCACCTGCACAGAAGCGTCCAATTGTGCCTGCGGGTGAATGATGGCTGTGGGATGTATCATCGCGGTTCAGATGACCACAAAGTGGGCGTGTTGGAAACTGTAAAGCGGCGGAAGCGTTCCAGTGGAAGTCTTGCCTCCGGCGCGCGAGCGCGAGCCGGAACCCGAGGCTTGGAATCCGCGCCGGTAGAGAATTGGCGCTTGCCAATCCGCCTCGGTGGCCGCATATATGAACGCACAAACGCATCATTTTTATGGCTGATATCGCAAACAAGTATCCAGAGAACGTGGCGGGCAAGTTTTACGTGGACAATCAATGCATTGACTGCGACCTGTGCCGGGAAACGGCCCCCGACAACTTCAAACGCAACGAGGACGGCGGCTACACTTACGTTTACAAGCAACCGGAAAACGCCGACGAGGAGGCCCGGTGCAACGAAGCCAAGGAAGGCTGCCCGGTCGAGGCCATTGGCGACAACGGTGCCTAGCCAACCCCGATAACCTTTCCCGGAACCCCGCGAGCGCCTGCGTTCGCGGGGTTCTTATTGCCGGCCGGTCTGGATCAACTGGCGGCGCAACAAGTCCATCGCCTGCTGGGCAGTGACTTCCTTGAACGACTCCCGGTCGCACGGGTTGAAATTCTTCTCCACCCGCGTGGCGAAGGGACCGGCCAGCGCGACGAACACCGTGCCCACGGGCTTCGCAGGTGAGCCGCCGCTCGGGCCGGCAATGCCGGTCACGGACAACCCGTACGTGGTTCGATTCTGTTGGCGGACGCCTTCCGCCATGGCGCGGGCCACCGCTTCACTTACGGCCCCGTGCTCGGCCAGCAACTCGGCGCTCACACCCAGGAACTTCTGTTTGGCTTCGTTGCTGTAAGTCACCAGGCCTGCCAGCAAAACAGCCGACGCACCAGGCACATTCGTGAGCCGATGCACGATGCAGCCACCGGTACAGGATTCGGCCACCGCCAAGGTCGCTTCACGTTCGTTCAGCGACCGGATGATGACCGATTCCAGTTCCTCGTCGCCCTCCGCGAACAGGTAAGCGCCCAGTTCCTCACGTACCACGCTCTCGCCGGCGTGGACGAGGCGGGAGGCGGCCTCTCCGTAGGCTGCCAACCGCACATCCACGCGCCCCGGGTGTGCGCAATAGCCGAGCTCGAGCCCTTGCTCCACGAGCGATTGCAGCGGCTGGGTGATGCGCGCCGCAAGTGCCGACTCGCCCAGGCCAGTCGTGCGTAACGTGCGGCAGACATATTCGCTGCGGAGCGGCAACACTCGGAGGATCAGCGGCGCGACGACCTCCGAGAACATCGGTCGCAACTCGCGCGGCGGTCCTGGCAGCATGACCAGCCAGGCGGGCTCGCCGCCTTCGCGGAACGGATTGGGGCGCACTTCCATGGCCAACCCCGGCGCGGTGCCATGCGGGTTGGGCAACACGGTTGCGCCCTCCGGCACCAGCGCCTGCACGCGATTACGCTCGGGCATGGGGCGATTGCGCGAGGCAAAGAAACCTCGGAGTTGCGCCATGATCGCCGGATCTTCGCGCAGCGGACGCTCCAGTAATTGGGCGATCAGATCCCGCGTGAGGTCGTCCGATGTCGGGCCCAATCCGCCGGTGACCAGGATCAGGTCCGCACGGCCCAGCGACTCGCGCACAGCCTGTTCGATTGCCGGGCCGGTGTCTGGCACGGAGACCTGACGCGTCACCACGTAGCCCAGGTCGGCCAGACGGCGGCAAAGCCACTGTTGGTGGGTGTTGAGGGTGCGGCCCAGCATGAGTTCGCTGCCGGTATTGATGAGTTCCACGATCATGCCCGGATTTTCGAGGCGTTTCGGGCGGGAGACAAGCGCGGAGTGAGCGTGCCGACCGGATGCGACACACCCGCACAAGGGATATTCGCCGGCAAAAGGAATGCCGGGTCGCTTTCCCGGCTCAACCACCCGCCACCGCACCGAACGCAGTGTGCAAGCACTCAACGCTCCGGCCCGCAATCACCTCCGGCCCTTCCTCAAACTTGAACACCTCCACCGACACGTAACCGCCGTAGCCAACTTCCTGGAGTGTCGCGGCGATGGGCTTGAAATCCACGTCCCCGAAACCCGGACCTCTGAGGTTCTTGTCGTTGGCGTGGAAATGGGCGAAGTGCGGCCAGGATTCGCGGATGATCTGCGGAATGGGCTTGGCTTCGCTGCACATTGCCTTGACGTCGAGAATGATCTTGAAAGCCGGCGAGGCAAATGGCTTCACGAACTCGATCGCCTCCGCCGCAGTGTTGATGAAATCCGTCTCCGCCGGTGCGAGGGGCTCGAAACAGATCGTCACTCCGCGGTCTTCCGCCCGCTTCACCGGGTCGGTGAACGTCGCAGCCGTCCAATCCCACGCCTGCTCGCGCGTAACGCCGGGCAACAGGTTGCGCTGCTTGGGCGAACCCACCACCATGATCGTGCCGCCCAGGTCCGCACAGCAGTCCACCAGTTCGACGAAGTATCTCGCCGTGCGCTCACGAATGCCGGCGTCGGTGTGGTTTAAGTAAAGCCCCTCCGGCTTCACCAGCAGCCAGTGCAAGCCGACGATGGCAATCTGACTTCGCTGGGCCGCGGCGCGGATGCGCTGCCGCTCGGCGGCGGAAATGTCGGTAACGGCGTTGGCGAGCGTGAACGGGGCGATCTCGACGCCCTGGTAGCCGGCTTTCGCCGCGTGGGCGAACACGTCCTCAATCTTCCAGCCCTGGTAGATTTCATTGCAGATGGCGAACTTCATCGACCGTCAGCTTCCGGGTCGGGCGGCAAAAATCAAGATTGAATGCGCCGCCCATCCTGCTCAGACTGCGAAGGTTCGAACGAGTGCGGTTGGTGGTACGACATGGCAAAGCTGGTCATCAAAGGCAAGGGTCTGCGCGATGAAGTCCTCAAGCTGCAGGAGGGAGTGAACCGGCTTGGGCGTTCCGCCATCAACGACTTCGTGATTTTGGATGCCACGGTTTCTCGCTTTCACTGCGAGGTGGAGGTGGGCGCGGACGCCATGACCGTGCGGGACTTGGATTCCGCCAACGGAACTTTTGTGGACGACGCCCCCGTCGTGGAACGAGCTGAACTGAAGAGTGGGCAGGTCCTGCGCCTGGGCGACCTGCGCATGGAGGTCCTCGAGGCCCCCGAACCGGCGCCCGAAAGCGCTGTGCCCATGTGCGCGATCCATCCGACCCACCCGGCCAACATGGAATGCACGCAATGCCACAAGGTGTTTTGTGGGACCTGCATCCACATCCTGCGGCGCAGCGGCGGGCAGCTTCTCCGGCTTTGTCCGGAATGCAGCGGACCTTGCGTGCCGCTCGGCGCACTCCGCGCCGGATCGAAAGGCTTCCTCCAAGAAATCGTCGGCAAGCTGCTCAAGAAGCGCACGATGCGGCATCCCTTCCACGAGTGAGGGGCGATGGGAGGCGCGCGTGAACTTCACTCATTTTGCGCGGACCCCACGCAGATTCCCCACCGCGCTGGTGCGGAAACCGGCCAAAAGTCGCGTGGCATTGACAGTGCTTGAGAGAATGCTGCGGATGAAGCTGCTCCAGACCAACGACTGCGCGCGAGGTTTCAGTCTCGTGGAGTTGCTGGTGGTCCTTGCCATCATCGGACTGCTGGCGGCCATGCTGTTGCCCGCCATCCAAAAGGCGCGGCCCCGGGCCGAGCGCATCCGTTGCCTGAACAACCTCCGGCAGACCGGCGTGGGCTTTCACTCCTTTGCCCACGATCACAACGACCAGTTTCCCATGCAGGTGCCCGTGAGTGCCGGCGGCTCGCGCGAATTCGCCGAGGCCACGAACGCCACCGGCATCAACTCCGCCTTCCGCCATTTCCAACCGCTGGCCCACGAACTCGGCACGCCGGCGATCCTGATCTGTCCGGCCGACACGCGGCGCGCCGCTCCCACGTTTGGGCTGCTGCAAAACAGCAATCTCAGCTACCTCGTCGCGCCACGCGCACGGTTCGGGCACGCCACCTCCATCCTTGCCGGCGACCGCAACCTCACCAACGACTGGCTCGGACCGACCAGCACCTATCGGCTGGACGCCAACAACACGGCCCGATGGACGGAAGAACTGCATCGGTTCAAAGGCAACCTGCTCTTTGCGGACGGGCATGCCGAACAATGGAACAGCACGGCCCTGTTGGTCGTCACCGGCGCTGGCCTGTCTCCCGGCAACTTGCTCCTCCCCACCGCCACCACGAATGGCACTTCTGTCGCCATGCCACAAACGCACCCGTGGTCGCCGGTCTCCGGTTCCTCCCCGACCGCAGTTGTCGCCGGCCTGAAGGCCTCGGTCAAACGCACGGCCACGAGATTCCAGCCCGCCCAATTGCCACCGGGCGCGCCCACCCCGGGCAGAGAGTCCCCCGGGGCGGAACCCGCGGCTTCCGTATCCCCGGCGCAGGTAAGGGAGCGGCCCGGAGCGCCACCCGAAGCTGAAATGTCGCCGCCGGCAGCGACCTTCCCGCCTGCCACACCACCCCCAGCGGCCTCGCCAGGCAATCCTTTCGAATTCTTGGTGGGCATGGTGCATGACATCGTCGCGTCATTCTACTGGCTGCTGCTGCTCCTGCTGGTGCTGCTGGTAACTTGGCGCGTGTGGTCCTGGCGAGAACACCGCCGCGAGCAGCCAACCCAGCTTGACGAACGCGACGAGCCGGATGCCTGAGATGCCAGCCAAGCAAGGCGAACCCGATGAACACGAAAACTCACACAAACCCGAAGGCATTTACGCTGGTCGAGCTGCTGGTCATCGTGGTGACGCTGGTGTTGCTTGCGGCGTGCCTGCTGCCGGCACTGGCCATGGCCAAAGCGAAGTCGAAGCGAATCAACTGCGCCTCCAATCTCAAGCAGGTCGGCATGTCGTTCAGAGTATGGCCGAGTGATAGCAGCGATACGTTTCAAATGGGACGCTCCGTCACGAACGGCGGCACGATGGAATGGGTGACGGGCGGTGAAGTCTGGCCGCACTTCCTGGTGATGTCGAATGAGTTGAACGCTCCCAAGATCCTGGTTTGCCCCGCGGACAAACGCAAACCCGCAACCTCTTGGGCGACGTTCTCCCGTAACAACATCAGCTACTTTGTTGGGCTCGACGCCGAAGAAACGCAGCCGCAGATGTTCCTCTCCGGAGACAGCAACCTGGAAGTGGACGGCAAGACCGTTGGCTCTGGCCTTCTGAATCTTCGGACGAACAGCACCGTCGGCTGGACCGCTGCCCGCCACATTCGCCAAGGCAACATCGCCCTCGCCGATGGCTCAGTGCAGCAATACCGCAGCACCAAGTTACGCCAAGCGCTCGCCAACACCGGAGTCGCTACCAACCGGCTGGCGATCCCATGAAAGCAGAAGTCTCCGTCGATTCACGAAAGGCACTTACCTTGGTGGAAGTGGTAGTCATTGTGGCAGGGTTGGTCCTGCTCATCGCG
>CAYJNU010000089.1:0-3500 GCA_964371005.1 uncultured Verrucomicrobiota bacterium
GGTCCGGATTCATCATCAGCTCGATCATCCCGGTGTAGAGATCGGTGATGAAGACCCGGTCGGTTTCGTAATCTTCTGCGGGCAACCCAAGCGCATCCGCCTTGATGCGAAGATTGATGTCTTTGGTGACAAGAATCGTTTTCCGCCTGGCGTCCTGCTTCTGGATTCCCAGGCAAAGCGACAGAATGCGGTCGTCCACCGAGTGTTCCTTGGAGCGGCCGTTGCCGTTGCCGTTCTTCGACGGGCGCTTCTTGAACACCACGCGCAACTGTCCGCCGTTCGGCAGCTTCACCCCTTCGTTCAGGTGGCCTTGGGCGCGAAAGCCGTCGAGCATGCGCGACACGTTGCGGGCGTTTTGACCAAGCTCGCTGGATTCACGCTTGAAGCGGTCGATTTCCTCGATGACTTCGATGGGGATCAGGACGTGGTTGTCCTGGAAGTTCAGGAGGGAGTCGGGATCGTGGAGGAGGACGTTGGTGTCGAGAACGAAGTTTTTCACGAGACGAACTGAGAAGCGTTGACGCGCTGAATGCGGGCGAACCAGTCGTGGATGCGGGTGTGCCGCACCGGCAATTGGTAATGGCCCGAGTAAAGGTAATTGGCAAGCATGCCGTAGAGGTCGAAATCCACAAAACGGGGGCGATCGCCCAGGAGGAAGCTGTGGTGCATCAGCATTTCCTCAAAGGGCATGAGCTTCGCCGTGAGTTGGCGCTGCCATTGCCGGCGGTCTTTGCGCCACTGCTCCAGACAGCCGCGGCCGAACTTGCGCTCCTTGTGCCGGATCATGGCCAGTTGGTCTGACTTCGGCACGAACTCGCGCCAGTGGATGTCGTTTAGCCGGAAGGTGCAGCCTTCGATCTCATTCTCGATGTACCTCCAGAGGATTTCCTGCACGCCCGCCAACTCGCGCGGGAACAGGCCCAGGCCCAGCTTGTCATCGAGATACTTGCCGATCACCTGCGACTCGTCGTTCACCTCAAACACGACAGTCCGGCCGTCCTTGATGATCGGCACGCCGTAGTAGCGTTCCTTGGTGAGCCGCCAGACTAGCGAACGGTCCGAGTTGGATGGGATGTTGGTAGTCTTGAACGGCTGACCGGAGAATTCGAGAATGCGGCGTTG
Organism: uncultured Verrucomicrobiota bacterium; assembly: GCA_964371005.1. Classification (GTDB taxonomy): domain Bacteria; phylum Verrucomicrobiota; class Verrucomicrobiia; order Limisphaerales; family MWDV01; genus MWDV01. Next base: position 1,123 of record CAYJNU010000089.1, read on the forward strand.
GACGAGGCAGAACGGACTCCACGGAAACTGAATTAATTCAATCATGTCACGCTTTGTTTGCACTCGCTGCGGCGACTCTAGGGCTGCGCCCGGAGACTGACAAGCCGAAATCCAAGACGCGTCACAGAACCGGCTTGTTTGGGTGAGTCTCTCGTGGCGCATGACGAGTTGCAGGTTCACTCGCAACTCACGCGGTAAAACTGCAACGGCTTGCCTGGCCCGTCAGCGTCCGTCCACGCAAACGGCAGGGGAGGAGAATTAGTCCGGAACAAGGGCACCCACAAGACCGGGGGAACCAGGTTGCTGGTTGCCTGGATGGTGTAATCCGGCCCGTAATCTCCGGTGACGTCCAAATGAAAGCCACCCTCCTCAAACGCGGCGGAATTCAGCTTCGGTCGAGCGAGATTGCTGACGGTGATTGAGAAACTTTGAGTGGCGCTGAGGCTGGGTATGCCGTTGTCACTCACCTTGACGATGACAGGGTTGGTTGAGCCGGCTTGGGCGACGGCCGACCGCCAGGTGAGTGCGCCGTTGGTCGCGTTTAACATCACGCCGCTTGGCCCCGATAACAGACTGAACGTAAGCGTCTGCGGCGGGGATTCCGGGTCGGTGGCGACGTTCGTGATGTTGAGCGTTTGGCCCGCGCCAATGCTGAAGTCCGGAATGGGAGCGAGCAGCGGTGGCCGATTGGCCAGGGCGGCGATTTCAGCGCCTGTCAACGGCCGGCCATACACGCGGGCGTCGCGGATCGTGCCGTTGAAGTATTCGTCCCCGCCGGGTAGGTCCGCGCCGAGAATCAGCGCTTCATTCACCACGCCGAAGCGCAGTGCCACTCCGGGTTGGTTGATGTCCAGCATTCCGTTCAGGTAGAAGCGGACGGTGGCCCCGTTGTAGGTCACGGCGGCATGCACCCATTCACCAAGCGGCAGCTTCGCGATGGAGTTCCAAGTGCCGCTGCCGACGCCACCCGCAGGCCCGCCCCAGTTGGCGCTGAACCGCAACGAGCCGTCGCCCCAGACTTGCATCGCATACGGTGAGGTGTTGATGCCCTTGGTGATAATGCCCGCCCAATCGGAGAAGGCCTCCGCGCGAATCCACGCAGCGAGCGTGACGGCATGCTGCACGTCATTGCCCAGCGCGGCACCGCAATTCACGTAATCCGTGCTGCCGTTCAGCTTGAGGCCGGGGTTCATCCACACGGACGCCCCACCCAACGTGCCGACGCGGCCACAGACACTGCTTAGGGCGATCGTGCCGCTGGTTTCTGAGAGCCGGAAGTGCGCCACCAGAAAATCGGCGTCCTCATTCACGGCCGATCCACCCGGCACGGGCGATCCGAAGTCCGGCATGTTGCCCGCTGTCCAAGCGATGCGCTGGGCGCGGATTCTGCGATAGCCGCCGCAGCCTTCGCCGGAGTTGTTGTTCGCGTGATAGACGTTCCACCACTGGCCCGCCGCATCGGTCAAGACGCAGTTGTGGCCGGGGCCGTAGGCGCCGGCTTGCTTGGTGAAGACCGGGCCGGATTTCGTCCAGTGCGACGGGTTGAGTGGGTTGGTTCCAGTCAACGTCAGCAAGCCGAGCGTGTAATCATCCGTCCAGCAACCGCTCGCAGAATACACGATGAAAAGGCGGCCGTTCCGCTGGAAGGCCCACGGGCCCTCGTTGACATCCGGGTCGCCGATGGTTTCCCAACTTTCTGTGGGCGCGGAAATCAAAACCGGTGCGCCGCTGAGCGTGTAGGGAGTGCCCATCGGGGCGATCAAGATCTTCTGCTGACCCCGCACCGGTTCTCCGGAAAAGACGTAGTAAAGCTGGCTGTTCCAGACGAACACGCTGCCGTCAATATTCCAGTAGTCCTTGAAGAGAATACCGCGGCTGGTGTAAGGGCCGTAGGGGCTGATGCCCGCGCTCTCAGCGACAAAGCCACGTCGATCAACGCCACCGGTGCTGAGGTTGGTGTTGAGGGTGTAATAGAGATACCAACGGTTGCTGAACCAATGGATCTCGGGTGCCCAGAGTTCGGAACAGCCTGGAGAGAAGATGGCGGTGTCCGTCGCCGTGGCCAGGCCGCCGAGCGTGCCGGATCGGCGCAAGTGAATTGCGCAGCCATCGCTCTGCACCAGGTGGTAAAGGCCGTCCTTGAGAGTGACGGTGGGGTCCTGACCCTGCATGATTGGATTGGTGAGGCAGGCGGCGGACGCGCCTTGGCAGAGCAGCCACAGGGCAAGCGCCAAGGAGCCGGGCTTGGGCGCGAAGTTCGAAATCCGAAATCCGAAATCCGAAAGCAGCCCAAAGCCCGAAGGCCGAAGGATCCGCGTGATCCAGGTGTCCCCGGTCGCCGAATGGGTGCGCGCCAGCGTTTTGGGGTTGGGGGGGGG
>CAYJNU010000089.1:3510-21587 GCA_964371005.1 uncultured Verrucomicrobiota bacterium
CTCCAAAACCTCGCGGGTTAACTGGCAGTTCTGGGATGGAGTTTGGAGTCAACATACTCTGGCGATCGGGACGGCGTTGGCTCGGACGCGATGCGTTCACTCGATGCCCATGTCTTTCCGGAAGGCGGCCACCATGAGCACGTGACGGCGGTAGTTCTCGGTGTTGCCTTCGCTGTCGTAGTTCAATCCATACGCCCAGAAGTGCGTGCCGTCCGAATAGACGTTCACGCCCGGTCCATCAAGCGCGCGGATTTGCGCCACACCGTTCGCGCCGGTCCATACCCCGCCCGAAATGTTCGCGCCCCATTGCCAGGTTGTACCGACGCCGAGCGTGTGCGAGATTTCGTGGAGCGCCGTGCGGTAGCTCTGATAGGACGCATTGCCGCCGAAGTCCAGCCAACCGCTATAGCTGGCCTGGGCGGTGGGGACGCCAGCGTTGTAGTTGGCGGTGACATGCTTGCGAAAAGTCCCGTAACGATTGTATTGCGCCACCGCGCCGTCCATCGCGTAAACGATGCGCGCCCGGACGTCCGCCGGCCAATTCTCCGAACCGCCCGCCAGCGAGTAGGTCAGCGCGCCTTGCGCGGGAACGAGCAGAGCGGCGCGAAGACCGAAGAACATGGGCGGGCCGGCGGGATTGAACGTTGTGGTAAAGGAAGCGAGGCCGTTCGTATCGAATACCTTCGTGGCAACCGGCGTCCAGTTGGCCACGGGCACGCTGAGGCTGGCCGACCGCATCAGGTAACCCGTGGCGCCAGGTTGCCCGCCGGTGGCGTTCAAGGTCATCACGCTGCCCGATACCACGCTTCGAGCGACGCGCGCCCTGGGTGCGGCGAGAAACGCGCCCGGGGCGAGCGCGGTGTCCGAGATGCGCACCTCGTCAATGAACCCGAAGGCCCGATCGGTGTGCCCGCCCGCATACAAACCGCGGCCCACCGACCACGCACCAGCAGTCCAGTCCGTGCCATTGACGCCGCCCTTGGCCAGCGTCCGGTTTGGGCTGCCGCTCGTGGTCATGTCCGTGGATGCCACCAGCACGTTGTTCACGTACATCTTGAGCGATGAACCATCGCTCACTGCCGCCAAGTGGTACCACGGCGCTCCGGCCCCTTCCGGATTCGAACCAAAGTTGAAGCCATAGAGCCACCCCGGTGGCGAATAGGCGTTGTGCGTGTAGCCTGAGACATCCGTGAAGGCGATTCCCACGCTGTCATCCGGGCGCGCCTGGAGATACAACGCCGCCAGATCGCCGTTGGCAGTGGCCACGTTCCGCGCATCGCGTCCGACGATGGTGCGATAGCCGCCGTTGGCCTCCGGCTTGTAGGAGGCCTCGATGGTGAATTGCGCGGGCGTGATGATTCGGGCGTTGATGCCTGTTGGCGAACTGCTGGTTGGCGAAGTGAACATTGCCGGATACGTGCCAGTGTTCTTCACGCTGAACTTGTTCGTGCCACCGTTCTGGGGGACAGAGGAAAACGGAACGTCCGCACGATACGCAAAACCCGCCCAATCACCTTGCGTCCACGCGGAAAGAGGATTGCCGTTGCCGGAGACATCCGGCGTGCTGCCGTCAAATGCGCCCGCCGCACCTGCGTGCGGCACAGGTGCATTCGCAGGACCGTTTTCAAAGCGCCAATAGGCGACCGTGGCCGCGCCGGCGGTTGGCGTACCCACCATCAACGCCAGGGTGATGAACAGACTTTGAAGTGCCAGCTTCATTGCCGCAGATTGTATCATTGAGTGGCGTTGGCCTCGCGACTCATTTCAGCAATGCGTTTCCGGAAACGTTCGATCCGCGGGCCATCGGGTGTCCAAATGATCGGATCCACCCAGACCTGCCGGTCGGTGCGGGCGGCATTCCAGGCGTGATAGACAAGGAAGTCGCGCTTGCCGTCCGGCGAGCTGACGATGGAGTTGTGGCCGGGACCGAAAACTCTGCCCGGGATCGACCGCACGATCTGCGGGCCGCGCTGTTTGCCAGCTTCAGTCCATGGGCCGCGGATGTTGTCCGCGACGAGGTAGTCCACGCCGTAGGAATCGTTCTGGTAGTTGCCGCCCGAGTAGAAGCAATAGTATTTGCCGCCTCGCTTCACGACTTCCGGGGCTTCCAGCGTGTACCAGTCCGCCACCTCGCCGCGCAGGTTGCGGTTGCGCTCGTAGATTTGCCAAGGCCAGTGGGCGCGCATCACCGGGACGGGTTTGCCTTCCAGACGCGCCATGTCGAGCAACCGGTCCATCACCAACGCCGTGCCGCGGAAGGTCGTGGCGTCGTGGTTGGTGAAATCGGTGGCGTAGAACAGATACCACTGGCCGTCGTCGTCACGGAAGGCGGTCGAGTCAATCGCGAAGTCGTTCTGGGTCACGTCGGTGAGCGGCGTGCCGGTGTCGTGATACGGGCCTTCGGGGTTCTTGCTGATCGCCACGCGGATGCGGAAGCCCTTCTTGTTGCCATTGGCGTGATAGTAGAGATAGAACGTGCCGTTGTGGAACGCCGTCTCCGGCGCCCAAACCCAGCCACCGCGCTCATCGGGCGGAAGTTCCAGCACCCGGCCAACGTCCTCCCAGTGCTGAAGGTCCTTGGACCTGATCATCGGCACGTCGAGATTGGGTTGTGCCTTGATCCGGCCCTTGCCCGTGCCGACGGCGTAGTAGGTGCCATCGTGAAACCAGCAATACGGGTCGGCGAGGTAACCGGTGTAAACGGGATTGTTGAATGACTCGGGGATGGAGAGGCTGGCCAGCCCGGCTGGGGTTGCTGGTCTCAGTATGCGCAAGCCAAACACGCCGCCGGCGGTGTTGCCCGGTTTGCCCTGGAAGCGCACAACCACGCTCGACTTGCCGCGCGTCAGTTCCGCCGGGATGGAATACGCCTTCTCGAGAAGCTCGTTGGGCTTGGACGCCGTGAGCTTCTCGGTGGCGAACCGTTCGCCATCAGCAAGTAGATCGAACTCGCGATTGCCTTCGTCGCTGCCCCAGTACGTGACCTGCAATTCCATCGGCTGATCGGGAATTACTTTCACCGTGTATTCAAACCAGCCGCCATCGCGGGCGTCGCGCCACTTGGGCGCGTTGCCGCCGCTCAAAGTGCGTTCGCCGCGGAACGCGTGGTCCACCTCGGACTGCTGCTCGCCTGGCTTCACGTCGTCCACGATGCGCGCCTCGAACGCCTTCCGCCATTCCTCGGCGGCGCGCAGCTCGGCCTCGTGCCGCTCCCAGCCCGCCGGCGTGTAGCTCTGGAAGTAGACCGAGTACCGCTGGTGGTGCATCCGGTAGAACGGGATCAACGTCACGTCGCGCGGTTTCACGAGCCCTTTCGTTTGGAAAGCCAGCGCAGCGCCGGGCGCGCGCTCGATCTTCTGCAAAACGTCGCCCTCGCTGACGAACACCGGCGCGACAGGCGTCGGCGCGTTGCGATAGAGGTTTTGGTTGTGGTCGGTCTGGTAGAGGTTGAATTGATCGAGGCCCTCGGTGCCGAGTTCCGCGGCGAGCACGATCGGGCCATACAGCACGGCGAGCGTATCCGGCGTGTGCGGGAGCAGTTCGGTGTGCAGCTTCATCGGCAGGCGCAGCTCCACGTGGTCACCGTCTCGCCATTCGCGTTCGATGGGCACGTAGCTATCGCCCGGTTGACCTTCGACCCTCAGCGACGAACCGTTCAGCGAAACGATGAACGATTCCGCCCACGCCGGCCAGCGCAGCTTCAGTGTGAACCGCGTCGGCTGTTTGCACGCGATGGTGAGCTTAATCGCGTCGCTTTCCGGGAACTGCGTTTCCTGCTTCACCGTGATGCCCTTGTCCCGCCAGTTCAGTTCGGAGGCCATGAACAGGTTCACCCAGAGCGCGTCGGCGGAATGCGAGTAGATCGCTTCGCCGTACTTGGTGTGGTTCTCCATGCCCGTCCCGACGCAGCACCAGAAGGCGTTCGTCGGGTTCGAGTAGAGCTTGAAGTGGCCGGGCTTGAGCGCCTGGAAATAGGTGAACATCCCGGTGCGCGGGTCCTGCGAGCCGAGGATTTGGTTGAACAGCGCACGCTCGTAGTAATCCATCAGGCGCGCGGATGGCTCGCGGGCGAAGAGCGGTTCGGTGAGCCGGAGCATGTTGTAGGTGTTGCAGGTCTCCGCCGTGGCGGAGGTGAGCCGCTGGCGAAACTGGTCGGGCGGAAAGAAATGCTCGCTCTCGCTGTTCCCGCCAATGCAGAAGGAGTGGTTGGAGACGACGATGTCCCAGAAGTTCTGGGAGACCCGGCGGAAGTAGTCTTCGCCCGTCAGCTCATAGAGTCGCGCCGCGCCGACGATCTTGGGCACTTGCGTATTCGCGTGTAAGCCCGGCAGCCGATCCTCGCCACGCGAGAGCGGGTCCATCACGAACCGATGGCAAAACCGTCGCGCTACAGCGAGATGCTTTGGGTCGCGGCTGAGCGCGAAAACGTCCGCCAGCACTTCCGGCATGCCGCCATGTTCCATGCCGAGCATGATTTCCTTTTCCGCCTCGGTCAGGTTGCGCGTGACGGCATCCGCCCAGTCCGCAAGCCCGAACAGAACCTGCTTGGCCTTCTCGTTGCTACAAAAGCGGTGCGCGTCGCGCAAACCTTGGAAGAGCTTGTGCATGGTGTACCACGGCACCCAGCCTTCCATCCGACCACCACGCGCCTTGAGTCCTTCGAAGACTGACTTGCCGTTGGGGATGGCGGCGACGTAGCCGGTCGGGTCCTTCGCCTGGCACTCGGCGAGTTCGTCCACGATGTACTCCACGCGTTCGCGAAACCGCACGTCGCCCGTGGCGCGAAATTGCTGCGCCAGCGCTGTCAGGTAATGGCCGAGTGATTGACCGGCGACGCCCTGGACTTCCCAGCCGCCGTACCGTGGCGCTTTCGGCGTCAGGCCGGCGTTCTGCCGCACGCCGGAGAGCAGCCGGTCCGGCTCCAGGAACAGGAGGTATTGCTGGTTCAATTCCATCGCCTGCTTGAACGGGCCATCGAGCAGCTTCACCTCACGCAGGTCAAAGTCTTGCGCCACAATGGGGGTGGCGGTTTTAACGGTGGTGTAGGTGGTTTGGGCGGGCGACGAAAATGTCGGAGCGACCAAGAGGAGTCCGGCCAGGCAGAGCCGGAGCAATGAGGAATATCGAGGATGACGCATGTTGAGGATCGGTTGTTTCAACTAAAAGTCCGCAGGTGTGGCCGTGGCATTGTCAGCCGGCTCGCGCCAATCGCCACGCCAGGTGCGCTGGACGCCCAGCAGATCGGTGGCGCGGAGGTAAACGTGGCGGCCTTCGAGATTCGTGAATGCGTCTGGCAAACGCCACGCATCGTAGAAGTAGGTTCGGCCGTGTGCGAGTTGGATCGTGTAAGCTTTCGAGCGCAGATCGTCCTTCTCCACCCACACTTTGAGTGACTTGGACGCTTGATCCAGCGCGGGCCACGCAACAAACAACTCCAGCCATGTGTGCCCTTCGAACAGCCGCAGCTTCCCCATGGCAATCGGCTTCTCGAAATAACGGTCGCCCGGCGTTTCATTCTTGTTCACGACCGGCAGGTTGAACCAGCACCATTGGAACGTACCGCTGGCCGCATGGAGCGGTTCCAGCGCGCTGTAACGGTGGGCTGCCTTGACAACGCTCTCAAGCACACCGTGAGCGTTGTAGTGCCAAGCGTTCGTGTAGTTGCCGCCCAACGGGCCGGGAATGAAGTTCATGTCCGACGACCAGAGCGTGATGTCATCGGCAGTGAAGAGATACATCCCGATGAGCAGTTCGAGCAGCCAGGGAGGCAGCGGGCGGTCGTTCTGCTGAATGCCCTGAAGGCCCTCGTTTGTGTAACGCGACCACGCGCCAATGGAGCAGTTCGAGAGAAACGCCTTTCTGAGGCTGCTGTCGGCGGGATACTGGCCGGCGCGCCGGTGATGCTGCAAGTACATGCGCAGCGCCGTGCGGTAAAGGTTGTCGAGACATTGCCTCGCCTCGCCGGGTTCGAGTTGCAGCTCGCAGCCATAGGCTTTGGTCGAGGTGGCGTCGCTGAACACGGGATTCCCATCTTGGAGCAGCAGCGAATCATCGGCGTTGTGTCTGAAGTACGGCTCGCTTCCCCACATGGCCTGCTGATAGCCGTCCATCGAAAGGATGCCGTGGTTTTCCTGGCAGGCGGCGAGCGTCGGGTCGGGGCCGGCGAGAAAATCCTTCTCCGGCAGGAGATACTCGGGATCGCCTTTGCCACCTTGGCGCATGGATTCCCAGAAGCAGCCGACCGAAAACTGCCATTGCCCATAGAGCATCGGCACGATGCGCAAGCCCCGTTCCCGTGCCGCCTCCGCCATGCCCTGGTAGAGCCAGCCGTTGCAGTTCCGTTGGTGCTCGAAGCCGCTGGTCGTCTCGATGTCAATCGCCGGGTAGCCCACGAAGTGGCCATTGAGGTCCGTCGGCCAACGTTCGGATTCAAAGGTGTAGCGGCCCAATTTCCGATACGCAGCCATGTCGTTCGTGTAACAATGGTTCTCGCTCAAGAACCGCAACGCCGGGATGCGAGGATCAGACGGATGCTCCTGTTCGAGCTTCTTCACCAGCCGGGCGGCGGCGGCATACCAGACGGGGTCGGTCATCAGGCTCCACTTTTGGAACTGCGGCAGCTTGCGCACGTTGGTGGGTGCGTCGTCCCTTTCGCGATAGCGCGGGATGGCTCCAACGGTGGCAATGCCCCGCGTGAAGTGCAGATTGGCGGCGTCGCTGTCGTACCACGGCCCATCTACGTGGATGCGGCGGTCGGACAGCTTGAACGGCGGGAAACGCGATAGCAACGCCACGCCGTGCGCCGTCTGCTCGGGGAAGGCGTAATCAATGCCCCTCAAGTTCGGGGTGGCCTTGCGCTGGAAAGTGAGCACCGGGGCGGGGTTCGTGATGAACGGATGACCGTCAAAATCCACCTGAGCAACAGCCTGGCTGGCGCAAGTCAAGATAAGTGCCGCCGCAATGAAACAGAGGCGAAGCCGTTGGGTGGCCTTTGCGGCCGTGGGTCTTCTCAATCCACGGGCCTTCGAGGTGGTCAGGTTTGGCTTTGATGCCGATGCCATCGTCTTCACAGTTGATATAACCATCGCCGCGATCACTCTCACTTGCAGTTGATCTCCACCACCGGTTTGAGCTTCGTCAAGCCGGCTTCACGCATCCAACCGCGGGTGGAGCAGACCACGATGCCGGGCATCCGGCAATTCTCAATCCGGTTGCCAGTGATGGCGAGGTTCTGATGCGCACCGGCCAGCGCAATGCCGCCCTTGCCGGCGGCGACCGCGACACAAATGGGAAAAGGCGCACTCGTCGTCGTGGATGGCGCCGTCGCGCTGGATGAAGATGGATTGGGCAGCGGGTCGCCAACCCAGAGATCCCGCCCCAACCCTGTCCCCCGCGCTGTGCGTTGGGCGAGGCTTCGCATACTTGGGTTCTGCGGTGGCAGGCCATCACCCTCCGGCAGCCCCGTCTTATTCCGATGGTGCATGGTTGGCCTGGTTTGCTGCGGCTGCGCTATAGACCCGCACGTAATCCACATACATGTCGGCCTGGCCGTCATACCGCGACAAATCCACCGGCCAGCCGCCACCGGTGGCCAGATTGATGAGGAAGAAGAACGGCTTTTTCCGGGAGAGTGGCAGCGTTTCATGGCGGCCCACCTCGATGTTGTCGCAGTAATAGATCGTGTCCGTCTCCGTAATCTTGCAGCCGTAAATGTGAAATGTCTCAAACCAGGCCGAGGGGATTCCGAACTTGCGCATGCGAATGGGATTCTGCAGCGCGTCGATGGCTTTCTTCTCGATGGCCTTGCCGGCGTCACCCTGTTCCCAGGCGTGCGGGCAAATCATATACGTGTCGAACGCATTGGGATGGCCGTGCCCCTCCCCGCCGTAGGCCTCAATGATGTACAACTCCTCGCACGGCGCCTTGATGCCTTTGAGGTGGTCCGACATGTAATCCGTCATGAGCCAGAAAGCCGGCCACGTTCCGATGGCGTTCGGTCCGATGAACCGGCATTCAAAGTAGCAGGGCGCTTTGGCGGTAATCCCGGTGGCGTCGTTCTTCAGGGAGGAAATCAAGCCGGCGCTCTTTGCCTTCTCGCTCGCTCGGATCCGCAGATAGGAATCCACCTGGCTGAAGGGATTGTTGGGTTGATCAAAGCTCGTGAACCGGAGTGTGCTGAAATCCTGCCAGCCGCCGGGGGGCTTGTGGTCGTAATAGGTGGCCTTGGGATCGGTGCTGGAAATGGAGAGCGGCCCGTTGAAGTCATCCGCAAACACCAGCGCCATGCCTTTCGCTGCCGGGGGTGGATCCTTGGGCATGCCTTCTTTCCAGGAAACGCCGCCTTCGTTATAGAGTTGGAGGTAGCAATTGTCCTTCAAGGTCCCGTTATCGCCGCTGATCCTCACGGTGACGGGGCCATGGGGGTAGGCGTCGGCCGGGAAGACGAACGAGCCGTTGCCTTTCGCGTCCAAGGCAACCGTGGCAACCGTGGAATCAGCGCCAAACCCGTCGCCTTGCTTCCAGCATTTCACGGTCACGCTTTTGAAACCGGGTGCCGCCAGCGTGACGGACGTTTCACCCTTCACCGCGGAACCGTATTCCGGAGAAACCACCGACACCTGGCAGCCCAGGGTTTCATCCGCACCTTGCTCGGAGTCAACGCCGAGACAATCGAAATAGAGGTCGCTTTCGATGGGCAGTATTCTGTCGTTCTCCTTGGGTTGACCGACGGTGAACGTGATTGCGGTGATCGGATAATCCAGTCGGCCATTCTTGTCCCCGCCCCAGGTCTCGTGCCTGGAATCCAAGTTGATAACCACTTCCTTCCAGCCGGTAAAATCGATGATTCCGGCCTGGCCGGTGTTCTTGCTGTACTGATGCGTTTCGCCCGCGGCGTCGCTCACCTGCACTCCATGCGAACATTTCGAGTCATCCCCCTTGAGCCAGAATCGCAGGGCGCGAATCGGGGATTGAATCCGGACCTTGTTCGGGGTGCCGAGATACTGGAAGTCTCCGATGCCGACAAAATGGTAATGCAGCTTCAGACACACCTTCCCTTCCTGCGGTTGCTCGGCTGATAACTGGACCGAAGCATTCTCGGTGGGGATATTGACGACCCACACGGTGGGCGGTGAGGCAACTCTCTCAAAATCCTGCACCATCACCGGCGTCGTCGCAAAGACCCGCGCGGACAAGGCAAATCCAGCGAACCAGATCAGGAGTGAGATGCACTTTGTCATAAGCCTACCATTGACAAATCCAGGTGAGTCACGGTGCGCTGGGGGTGGCTGCGGAAGCTGCTGTTTTGGGGGCCAGGATGCCGACATCTATGCCTTGCCCGCCGCTTGTCTGATGGCAATGCACCGCCACGGTGTTGCGCCCTGGGCGGAGCGAGGCGAGGGCCTCCGGCGAAATGCCCACTTCATCATACTGGTTCGAGAAGCCGGGCAGTTCCGCCGCGAGCACGCCGTTAAAGTAAACCTCCGCGTCCTCGTCGTGATACACGCGGAGTTTCAGTCCGCTCAGCTCCCCAGCCGCGAGGATGAAGCTTCTGCGCAGCCAGATGTCTGAGGACTTCCAGGCGGTATTCACTCGCGCGCCCGGGGTGTCCGCGGTGCCGAAACCCGCGGGCCCTTCCTGCCACGAGGAGGCATCAAACTCGGGCATCAGCCAGTCGTCAGCCGGTTGTGTCACGGTGTACCGCCAGAGCGTGCGGGCGAACATGGCGTCCGGTAGAACGAGTCTCATGGGCGGCTTGCGCAACGTGCCGAGGTTCGCGGCGCGGAGGGTGGCGATAGGAATCTTGGCTTCGGCACGATCGTAAGTCAGCAAGCCGTTGCATTCGGTTTCCACGTCCGTGGTCTGCGTGTAAATGGCTGCGCTCAAACCGCGGAGTTCGTGCAAGGCCCACACCTGGTTGAGCAACGACGAATATCTCGTTGCCAGCTCTTGTTTGTTCGTCAACATGAGATACCCCCAACAGCGCGCGGACCAGGCGTGGCCATCCACGAGGAAACCCAGGCCGCCAAACTCCCCCAGCACGGCGGCTCGTCGCGACTCGGGTTCGGGCGAATCCGGCCCGGGGTAGCTGTGCGCGTCAATGAGATCGCCCACGCGCATGTCAGTCCAACCGCTGGCGTTGTCCACGAGCCGCGAGGGGTCCCGGCTCTTGAGCCCCTGCGTCAGGCGCTCGGTGTCGTATTGTCCCCAACCCTCGTTGAAGAGTACCCAGACGATGATGGAAGGATGATTCTCCAGGTCGCCGACCAGGTGCAGTAACTCGTTCTCGAAATTGCGCCGGCTCTCCAACGTGGCGTTGTTGCCGCTTGGCATGTCCTGCCAGACGAGCAGCCCCAGCTTGTCGCACCAGTAGTACCAGCGGTCGGGCTCAACCTTGACATGCTTGCGCGCGAGGTTGAATCCAGACGCCTTGAGAAACTCGATGTCCGAGCGCAACGCCGCATCCGTCGGCGCCGTGTACACGCCGTCGGGCCAGAAGCCCTGATCCAGTGTGCCTACTTGGAAGAGGAACTGGTCATTCAGGGCAATCCGCGTGATGCCTTGGTTGTCCGGTCGCAGCGCCACTTTTCGCAGGCCAAAGTAGCTGGTCACCGTCTCGATCTCACGATCCCCGTCCTTGAGCGTCACCCGCAAATCGTAGAGAAACGGATCGTCCGGAGACCACAGCCGTGGTTTGGCGATAGGCAATACCAATTCAGCATTGCCGAGGCCGGAAACCCGCCCCACCTCTTCGCCCGCAGCCAACGCCACCGCTTCGATTCGAACACTGACAGAGAGACTGTTGACCGCTGCCCGCAAGTGCAGCGACCGGGTATCCACATCGGGCCTGAGCGTGAGCTTGTCCAGGCAAACCTCCGGCACCGGCTCCAGCCACGCGGTCTGCCAGATGCCGGAGTTGGGGGTGTAGAAGATGCCCTCCGGCTTCCGTGATTGTTTGCCCCGCGGTTGATCGCCTTCGGTCGGATCTGTCACAGCGACGATGATCTGTTCTTCCCCGTTCCACCGAAGTTGGTCGGTGACATCAAAACCAAAACGGTCGTAGCCGCCGCGGTGTTGGCCGACAGCCCGTCCGTTGACGATGACCCGTGCCTCCCAATCCACCGCCCCGAAATGCAGCCGTACGCGTCGGCCGCGCCATGCGCTTGGGACGGCAACCGATCGGCGATACCAGAGCGTGCTGTTCTCATCAAGCCGCCGATTTACCCCCGACAGCACCGACTCGATGGGAAAAGGAACCAGGACCTTGCCTTCGTAGTTGGTGGGCGACGATGTTGCGAGTGGGGTGATCGCGTAATCCCACAGACCGTTCAGAGTCAGCCACTCCTCGCGGACCAACTGGGGCCGGGGATATTCCGGGTGAGCGTTCGTGGGACTGACCTGGGCCGCCCAACGTGTCAGCAACGGCACTGGTGGCACGGGCGCGGCCAGCGGATCACTTCCCCACGCGACTGCCGTGCTGAGCCAAAAGAGGAAGACACGGCACCCGGAAGAGAACCGGCAGATCGCGTCGCGCGTCCCTGGAATTATCCGGTTCCAGACGTGGCGGTTGTCACATGGCAGGAATTGGCCACGATGCGCGTGTAGCGTCTGGGCCAGGTGCTGGGCAGGTTGGCTCTTCATCGCCGCAGAAACTTCGCCACCGCTTCGGTTCGGGACCGGACGTGCAGCTTCTCGTAGATGCGGCGGATGTAATTGCGCACCGTATGAATGCTGACCGCGAGTTGGTCGGCGATTTGTTTGTAGGCCAGGCCCTCGGCCAGGCCGTTGAGGACTTCGCGTTCGCGCTGGGAGAGGTCCATGGTTTCATCGCCCTTCGCCGGGGCGGCCTGGAACGATTGCACCACTTTGCGGGCGATGGAAGCGGACATGGGCGAGCCGCCCTCGCGGACTTCACGGATGGCATCGAGCAGCTTGGGGGGCGAGAGGCGTTTCAACAAGTAGCCGCTCGCGCCGGCGGCCAACGCTCGGAAGATCTTGTCCGTATCCTCAAACACCGTGAGCATCAAGACCTGCGCCTCAGGCATGAGGACCTTGAGTCGGCGGACACATTCGATGCCATTCATTCCGCCCAGATTGATGTCCATGAGGATGACGTCGGGACGGTCTTGCGGCAGGTGTGTCAGCGCCTCCTCGGCGCTGGCGTAGGCGCTGGTGCAGCGGAACCCGCCCGCGGCGTGGAGGTACCCCGCGATGTGTTCGCGCAGGTCCGGTTCGTCGTCCACAATGGAAACGGTGATGGTCTTGTTCATAATCAGGTCCGGGCAGCGCCGTTGAGCGGGATGCGCAAGCTGACGGTGGTTCCCTGACCGCGCTGGCTGCGAATGACGCACTCGCCGCCGACGTCGGCCAGGCGCTGCCGCATGTTCACCAAGCCATTGCCACCGCGCCGTCCGCCGACGCCGACCGGTGCGGGTCGAACTGTCCGGGGTGCTGGGACGTCGAAGCCGTGGCCATTGTCCGCGATGTTGATTTCAAAGGCGGTAGGTTGAAGGACCATGTCCACTCTTACCTGGGAGGCGGCGGCGTGCTTGAGGACGTTGTTCAGAGCCTCCTCGAACGTGAGGAAGAGGTTGTGGCGCGCCTCGGCCGACAACGGATGATGCGGAAGGCTGCGCGGCAAGTGCTGATCGCATTCCACCGTGGTGTTTTGGAAGTACTCGCCAGCGTATTGGCTGAGATAGGCGGCCAGGTGTTCCAGCGTGTCGTTGTGAGGGTTGACGGCCCAGACGATCTCATCCAGCGTTTGGAGCAGCTCCCGTGAAGTGTCGGCGATGGACGCAATCTGGGGCGCCAGCGGGTTGGTGCCCGCCGACTCCACCTTGACCCGCTCGCTGAGGAACGAGATTTTGGTTAGCTTCGAGCCAATTTCGTCGTGCATGTCCTGGGCGATGCGCATTCGTTCGCGCTCCAGGGCTTGCTGTTGCTCCAACCGCAGCAACCGGCGGCGCAACCGGCGATGCGATACCACTCGCACTGCGACGGTGACCGCCCCGACAGCGGCCAGGATGTACAGGGCCAAAGCAGCAGGCGTGCGCCAGAGTGGCGTCGTTACCTGAAACGCAAAGGGCGCCGCCTCGATCCATTCCCCGTCGGGATGGCTGGCCGCGACGCGGAAACGATACTCGCCGTAGGGCAGGGGACCGTAACGCACCCGCCGCTCGGTGCCATCCATCACCCAGTCCTGATCGAACCCTTCCAATTTGTGCCGGAAACGGGTCTTCTCCGGCGAGATGAAGCTCAGCGCCGTGGATTGCAGTTCCAATACGCGAAGATGCGTCGGCAGCCGGACGGGCGCTTCACCCGGCTTCGGCGACACGAGCAATTGGTGTGGGGCGGCTGGCGAGAACGGTTGGCCGTTTACCAACACGCTCTCCACGTAAACCGGCGGTGGCGGCGGTTTCTCCCCCGCGCGCCCGCGCGTATCCACAATGACGGCGCCCATGGGCGAGGCGAACCAAAGTCGGCCATCCGCCGCCCGGAGAGCCCGTGGCCAACCCGCGCTTGCGATTTGTCGGGAGGCCGCCTTCGTCTCGAACATCAGTTGGCAGGCGAGGGTTGTCGCATTGCGAAGCGCGTCCTGAACCGCGGCGCGGGACACGCGGTAGATTCCGGATGCGGTCCCGAACCACAAGTCCTCCGCCTCATCGCCCAGCACACCGTAAACCGTGTCGTCCGGCAGACCCTCGCTCCGGTGCCAAACCCGACATCGTTGGCCGGTCCAGCAAGCCAGTCCTCCGCCAGCAGTTCCAATCCACAACCGCCCTTGGGCATCTTCGTGCAACGCCAGAATCGAGGGTGCCGCCGCAGGGTCCACGCGGCAGACCACGCTGAACGATCCGGCTTTCCCGCTCAACACCGCGCCGTCCGCTGTTCCCAACCAGAGTCCGCCGTTCCGCGCTGGTAGCAGCGCGGTAGCCGGGCTGCCCAACAATTCATGTCGTCCTGCGAATGCGGTGGTCATCGCAGGCGGAATCTCGTGTAGCACGCCGGCGGCCGTACTGGCCCACACCGAGCCGTCCGGAGTCCCACACACGGCAAGGACCGCGTCGTCCGAAAGTCCATTGAGCGTGGTCAGTTGAATCCGCCGGCCGTTCTTCACCCCCTGGAGGCCGGCGCCCAGCGTCGCGATCCACAACGTTCCCTCCGGGGCGGCCCAAAGCGACGAGATAAAACCCCGCCCCTCCAGTCCCTCGCCCCCGGTCAAGGACTCAAAGCGTCCACTCTCCCCGTCAAAAATACCTCCCGGGTCAAAACCAATGTAGGTTCGCCCGGTCGCGTTTGCGGCGAGGCAGGTCGCCGGGTCCGCGGGAAGCCCCTGCCCAGCCTTCAGAATCCGCCCGGGTTGCGGTAGTAACTGAACCAACCCGCCGTCCGAGGTGCCCATCCAAAGACTGCCCTCTCGATCCTCATGGATCGCTCGCACGTCGTTGGGCTGCTGTAGCTCAAGCAACGTGACGGGTTGGAATCGGTTGTCGTCGAAACAAAACAGCCCCCGTCCGCTCGTGCCGATCCATAGTCGACCATCCCGTCCCTCACAGAGACTCCAGATTCGCACGGCGGCCGCCTCCGCACCGCGAAAATAGTTGAACCGTTTCCCTTCCGTCAGGTTGATCAAATAAGTGTCTCCGAAGGCCCACAGATTCCCGCGCCGATCCTCATAAGCGCCGAGGAATTCCGGGCTGCGGCCCTGGCTCTCCGTTTGGAAGTCATAGGGCGTGATGTGGTCGTCCTTGAATTGATACATGCCGCTGCGCGTTGTGATCCACACCGCTCCCGAGCGGGCGACGTGAACCCCCGTCACCGATTCATCGGTCAGTCCGTCGCGACTCGTAAAGGATACGAACCGGGTTCCGTCCCAGCGATTCAAGCCCGAGCGTGTCCCGACCCACAACCGGCCTTCGGCATCGGATGCCAGGCTGGCCACGTCTTCGTCCAGCAGTCCCTGGGCTTGGCGGCAGGCATTGACCCCGGTCTCGGCCAGGCGAAACAGTCCGTGCGCATGGGTTCCGACCCACAAGTCGCCGGACGCCTCCTCACACAACGCCGTGATCCGTGGCGGCGCGTTCGTATCTGCCGTCGGGAGACGGATCGTGGTAAAGCGGATGCCGTCAAACCGCACCAACCCGGCGCTGGTGCCCACCCAGAGATAACCGTCGTGCGTTTGGAGAATCGCGGTTATGGCATCCCCGGGCAATCCATCCACTCGGCCCCAGGTGCGGACAGCGAAACTCCACGGCGACACACCCGATTCAGTGCCGGCCGCACGGCCACCGAAGTGAATCAGCGCGACGAGCAAAACTGCAATCTGGATGACGATCTCACGTTTCAACCACCGCGAAGTCTAGGCCAGTGGTTCACAGGGTAAAGCGCCGTCTTGCATTTCGAGAATCCGCCTCTGTTGGGACTTGTCTTCGAGGTCACACCTCTCCAAGCGGTTGAGCAATCTGGCCAAGATTGTGGGGTAAAATGGCCGGGAGCGTGCCGGGGCCTCAACACGGCGCGGGGGTGATTCGTTGGCGAGACGCCTGACACCACCGGAAGCTGTAGCCGCGAGCGCCCGAACGCCCATGCGCCTCGAGAGAACACGAATCTGGTCGGGTGCAGGTTTCCAGAGGCTGGATGGGACGTGTCCGAAGATTGGGCAATCGGGAGTGCGCCGACTGACCAACCGGGTGGCATATCAAGCGAATTCTCCTCGCTGTCTCAACGAAGCGGTGCGTGGAACACCGCTTGCTCCTGACCGTGGCTGATAGTCTGACGCGGATAGCCAGCCGGGAGAGTCCGGGGCAGGACCCTGCCCACCGGCGTGCTGCCGGTCGTTTGCCAGACACCCTTTATGCCATCATTTGTTTACGTCGCACGCGAAACCGCCTCGGGCCGGGAAGTCCGCAACAGTGTGGAAGCCCTGACCGAGCAGGCGGCCATTGCCGCATTGCTCAATCGCAACCTGCTGGTCATCTCCATCCAGGAGCGGATCGGCAAAAAGGGCCGCACCAGCGGGGGACGTGTGGGCTTGCAGGATCAGGTCATGTTTACCCGCCAGTTGGCGACCATGATTGACGCCGGTCTGGCCATGGTGCAGTCGCTTCAGGCGTTGGCAGATCAGACCACGAACAAGGTGATGCGGGACGTGATCCGGGATGTCTGCACCCGGGTCGAGGGCGGCGACAGTTTCTCCGAGGCCCTGCAGAAACATCCCAGGGTTTTCAACCGGTTGTATGTCTGCATGGTGGCGGCCGGCGAGAAAGGCGGTCTCCTGGCGGAAATTCTTGCCCGCCTGGCCACCTACCTCGAAAATGCTGCCCGTCTGCGCAAGAAGGTCAAGTCGGCCATGATGTATCCCACCGTGGTCACGGTGGTCGCCATCCTGATCACCATCTTCCTGCTGATCAAGGTGGTGCCGGTCTTCGGCGACATTTATTCCGGGTTCGGTGCCAAGCTGCCCGGCCCGACGCAGTTCTTGATTGACCTCAGCGACGTCGTCAAACGATACGTCCTGCTGATACTCCTCGGTGGAGGCGCGTTGGTTTACGGCTGGCTCTACTTCATCAAGACCAAGCCCGGTCGGCAGTTCTGGGATACGAATCGGATCAGGCTTCCCGTGTTCGGCTCGATCGCGCACAAGATTTGCCTCGCCCGCTTCACGCGCACGCTCGCGTCCTTGATCCGTAGCGGCGTGCCGATTCTCGAAGTCCTGCAAATTGTCTCGCAAACCGTCGGAAACGTGGTCATGGAGAAGGCGATCAAAGACTCAGCCACGGACATCGAACGGGGCGAAAGCATTTCCGCCGCGATTGGCAAGCATCCGGTCTTCCCTACCATGATCATCCGCATGATCACCGCGGGCGAGCAAACGGGCAAGATTGACAACATGCTGGAGCGCGTTTCGGACTTTCTCGACGAGGAGATCGAGACCATCCTCTCCGGCCTGACTTCGCTGATCGAGCCCATTCTGATCGTTTTCCTCGGCGTGCTCGTTGGCGGCATGGTGATCTGCATGTTCCTGCCCATCTTCAAGCTGGCGGACGTGGTCAGCGGCAGCATGAAAAAGTAGCGCATCGTCCAGTCTCCTTTCGCGCCGCTCTGCTCCTGGTAACCGGGTGCCGAGCGGCGTTCCTGCATTTCCGCCAGGCTGCATGGGTCCAGCCATCCAGCCCGACCACCGTCAACCGCGGTCGTTGCGAACCAGACTTGATTCACCTGTCACGCCCACGCATTGTTCCGGCGCGATGATGAAAGACGCGAGCCTTCTGTTGCCGGCCACTCTTACCACTTTTTCGCTTCCGGCGAGGTCGGTTGACGCCCCAGAAGCTTCCGGGCTCCCTCAAACCCGCAGAGTCCGCTCCCGGCGCGGGCGGATTGACCGCCCGCACGGTTCACGCCGTGTTGCTGCCATCATCTTATCTGCCCGCTGAAGATGAACCGTCCATTTCACCAGCAAAGCCTCCACAACGACCGTCCTCTCTTCTCACCATGAGCACGCAACCCAACCCGCCGGAGAACGAGACCACCCTCAACGATGTAAAGCAGCTCGGATTGTGGGCGGCCATCGGCAGCCTGAGCTACGTGTTCTGGGTCGTCGGGGGCATGGAAATGATCGAGCGCCTCGCCTACTACGGCGTTCGTGCGGTGGCCACCATCTACGCCACGCGACCGGTTTCCGAACACGGGCTCGGCGTGACGATGGCCACATTTGGCTGGCTGCTCTTATGCTGGAATCTGGCCCAATCCCTCTTGCCGATAATCACCGGCGGCCTCTCGGATCGCTACGGTTACAAGTTGACAATCTTCATTTCCACGGTGGTGAAGTGTTTCGGCTACCTCTTGATGGCCTGGTTCCACAGCTACTGGGGGTTCTTCGCCGGCGCGATGTTCCTGGCGCTCGGCACGGCCATCTTCAAGCCCGGCATCCAGGGCACGCTCATCAAGGCCACGAGCCGTCGCAACAGCTCCATGGCGTGGGGGATTTTCTACCAGACGGTGAACATCGGCGGTTGGATCGGGCCGCTGATCGCGCTCAAGATGCGTCACCTCGACTGGAAGTATGTGTTCTATAT
>CAYJNU010000090.1:0-19611 GCA_964371005.1 uncultured Verrucomicrobiota bacterium
GGCCCGGATCGAGAATCCAAGCCGGGGGGACTTGGTAGCAGCACGCGACAATCTTTTGCGTGCATATCGAATTGCCTTGGGAACCCTCAAGGGGCTTTCTGCCCCCTTTGGCCGTGTGGATTATAGTTGCAAGATGCTTGGCTGCGATCCGCCAGCGCTCCGTGAATGGTACGAGCATTACGATAGTAGGGGGCGGGCACCAACCAATTCTGAGGATGCTGTGCCCGACAAGCTGCGCATTCGATTACAGGATGAGTATGACGACATCTCCGAGGCCGTCGCTGCCCTCTGACAAGTGGATGAGCGAGAGGGAATCAAGTCCGGTTTGGGAGCGAAGGCTCGCGGCGCTCCTATCAAGTTGAAGCGCCTGATCGAAGGCCGAAGGGCAGCAACACGGGCTGCCACGCTGGGCGGCGCCTCGCTACCCATTGCGCCCTGCCGCTTCCGCCCCAAGGGCGCTGTCGCCGCTGGCGGGCTGTCCCCGGCCAGCCGGAATCGTATGGTCGCGGCGGCTGGAACAAGGCGTGCCGGACCTGAAGGCACAGTGGATCGAACTGCATTACGGAGGGCGGAGTCGGCAGTTCGATCCCGCCTCCGCTAATCTGACCGGAACCGCCTGATGCGGACCCGCATGTCAGGTGGTGTGGGGGCCGGGAGGGCAAGCCTCCCGGCTACCCGATTAGGCGTAGTCATGTCGTCTTTCTCTTGCTGGTCAAAATCAAAGCGGTGAGCGATATGCCAGCGGCTGCGGCTGCGCCGAGTGCTGCAAATCCCCAATTGCGGCCCTGCTGACCAACTCGCGCTACATGAGTGGCAATCTCAGCATCTGAAAGTCCCGAAACTCTACTCTGCTGCAACTCCGCTCGTGTCTCGATCTGCTGTGCAGGTGCGAAATAATACCCAGCAGCGCACCACAAAGTCAGAAGCACGGTCAGAAGCAAGGCAATGACGAGCAGGCTGCGCATACGCCTAACGTCCCGGATCACCGACCCCGCGCCAGTGAGGCTTGATTTGAAACTGAGGCGCGATCGCGGGGTTCGGTGCATTCGGCTTGTTCGACTCTCGTTCTGTATCTTCTGCTCCCCACCGCAATCAGGAGCGCCGCCCCGACTCCCGTAAGCGACAAGACGTGAGGCTCGGGAACCGCGAGAAAGGAAACGGTCCCGTCGATAGGATTGGAAGTGCCCGGCCACATTCCCGGCACCTGAATCACGGAGAAGCCTACCCAATCGTAATCGGCGATACTCCCGAAGGCCGTGGGAAGGCTGTCGTCGAGAATGGAAGAGCGGTCATCGTCTCGGAAAATGAAGAATAGGGCGTTGCCATCCGGCAAGGTCGAGAGGATACCAATCGCGGGGAACTCTACTGGCTCCGTTGTGACATTGACCGACCCGCCGATGGAGTGAAACGCGGTCCCCTCGCCGAGTATATCAAGGGTGATGCTCAAATCCTCAGGCAGATACACCCCCAGAGTACTGGTGGGGTCTGTGTCGGCCCAGCCGTCCGAATACGAAACGGACAGTCGGAACGAATCGCCAGCATCTACGAACGGATATGCGCCGCTCCATGCATGATCAATGGTGCCATCCGCAAACAGGGAAACCGTTGCGGCTTGCGGTGTGGAGGCAAAGGCAAGTGCCCCAAGGAGGATCAAGGCGTGGGTCTTCATAGTGTTGTCGAACGACACGGATCACCGACCGCCGCCGGGCACGGGCACTGGCTGCGAATCCAGCGTCCAAAGAACCCAGAGCATCGAAACTGAAGCGCTTGGCGGCGGTTCGAGTGCATCCGTTTTGTTAGGCGACTCGCGTCCAATCATAGGTCCAAACCTTCCGAAGCACGAAGCTCAGGACCGCTCCAATCACCGCGCCAATCAAAGCACAGGTCATGACGGAAATCGAACCCCAAAATCCCATGAAGATTCCGAACAAGAGTCCGAGCAACGTGCAAATGCCCAACCAAACCGGGAACGTGGCAGACGCAGCCTTTGCCATGCGGTAGCAAACGAACGAGGAAGGAACTCCGAAAGGTAAGGTGAAAAATGAAATAAATACGAGAGCGTACAGACCACCGAAGCCAGCGAACAACAGTGTGCGCGACACGCTCGCATCTCCAAGCTCTCCTTTGCTCCACCAATCGAGCACAAGGTAAGCAGCGACGCCCAACACTGGCGCGAGAACGGAAGCAAGGAAGATGTGGATGAGGAATCGCAACATGCGTTCGTGGTCGCCTAACTATTATTCAACGAACCATCGTTCGTATATTGAGGCAGGCAAACAAATGATACAATCCGTTTGATGCGAGAGGTTTGCCTGCTCTGTCATCTCTCTGTCAACACCGAAAAACCCTGCACCCACCGTTTGCGGGGCCACGGCGTCTTTATGGCCGGGACACCGGTGACCGAATCAGGCGGCTATCGTGGGCGTCCACGCTACCGCTGCCGCACATTCCAAAATCCCAGCCAGTTCGCAGCCTCACCGGTCTTCCACGCACCCAGCCCGCTCTCGTCGGCGAAGCGTTCCGGTGCCACGTGATTTGCAGATCAAGCCTCTGGTGCAAGGAAGATGCTTCTGTGCCTCTTGGCGGCGAGCGGTGTAGCATCAGCGCCATGCGGGACCGGTTTCCATCACGGACGGTGGCACGGCGGCGCAGGGTTGCCCAGAGCGCCGTCGATCTTGGTGGCCATGCCCGCCTGCGTCGAATTGTCCTCATTGAGGATGAGCCGTGCGTTGCTGACCTAGTTCAGTTGCTTATCCGGCGCCAGTTGAGCAACGTGGCGGTTCTTCAATTCGAGGACCGGGGCACGGCATGGCAGGCATTGCTGCGGGCTGACCCGGACCTGCTGGTTATGGACATGAACAGTGCCGGCATGACCGGATGGGAATTGTTGCGGCTCTTGGCGGAGCGGGAGGTCAAATATCCGATTCTGGTGGAGTCGGGCAGCTTCTTGATGCCGGGCATGGAAAGCCGGGCGCGGCAATGCGCCGGGCCGAAGCTGAATGTGACCTTTCTCACCAAGCCTTATACGGCGGACTTTTTCCAGCAGGTGCTTGCGGGCCTCTTGAGTCCCAGCAGCAAGTTTGGACGGCGACTTTAGACGATGGACGGCCCGGCGGACGGAGGGCGTTGGCCACCAACAATCTGGGACACCAGCATCTGCTGCTTGGTCTGCAATCAGGGAATTCGGATTTACGGAAACGAGACGAAACTCCCGTTTTTGGCCAAGCTGCGAGGATTCAAACCAAACATTTCAGTGTAAAATGCTTGGCCGACTTTTCGGCCAAAATGCGTCCACCCGTACTACCCCGCCAGATTGCTGGCCGAAGAAGGTGGCCACACTTTCATATAGCGGGGGTCGGCAGACCCACAAATTTGCGCCGGATGCGCCGAAGCTGGCCCCGCCGGATCAACTCGCCGACGCGAATCAAAACCTCATGTTTGACGGCGACGCGCTCGCGCTTGTTTCTGGAAGGCAGCAATCGCCCGACGACGTTGACCACTTTCATCACGTGTATCGGCCCGGATTGGAGCAGATTGATTACGTGCGGATCGGCTTGGTTGAATGCGAACGCATCTTCTGCCGCGTAGACGTGTCGCTCGATGAACGTGGCTTCAGGTTCTACAATTACGAATGATTGCATGTCCTAACTACCAACCACCAACAGGCAACTCGATCCGGCCCCTCGCCCGAGCGTCCTGCCGCCCATCGTTGTTTACGATCAGGCACACGTCTCGTCACGTCCCAACGCTCAACGGGACGTTCGAGGACGTGTCCCGTGTAGTTACGGCATGACTCGATCTGAACTCGACCTGATCCGCCGCGCACTTCAACTTTTGCACAAGGTCATCCCGGATGACGAGCCGCGTGAAGTCAATCCCGTGCCTCGCCGATGTCCGGTAATTAGGTTCGCCAAGCGATTCCTCGCACGTGATCCCGCCAGCGACCTGACCAGCGCAGAACTCTGGCAGTTTTACGCAGAGGTCGCTGCCGCCGGGGAACTCGAACCGCTGACGAAGCAGGAGTTTCTCCGGGCGCTGCCCGGAGCGATGGCGGCAGCATTCGGCGTCAACAAGTGCCACAGCATTCAACGCGACGGGCAAACCCTGCGAGGGTTCAAGTCGGTGACAATTCGCGAACACGCCCTCGGCCCCTCTGTCTTTGAGCTTGAGCCGGAGTGACCCTGCGTGATCTGCCGGTTTGGTGGCCAGCCTCAGCAGGCTCGGCGCAGAAGCAGGCGTTGCAGGTCGGAGCCGGGTGACGTGACGATGTAAACAACGCGGGGCAGAAATACACTGTCGCTGGTCGCTGTAAACATCGGTCGCATCAATGAAACCTCCCGGCGTATCAATTGGACGCGCCCAGCCACTTGAAGTTTACTCGTCGTCATGAATTCAATCCCTGTCAAAGCCATTACCAAGCTCGCACTTTCACTCTGCTTCCTGCTGACTGCCGGGCTGCTCCTGTCCGCCTGCAAGCCGGAGGCGAAAGTCGCCAAGGAAGTTGACCCCACCGGCGACTACGTTTTGGTGAGCGTCAATGGGAACAACGTGCCCGCCAGCGTCGATCACGACGGCGTGAAGTTACAGGTGCGCTCCGGCTCGTTCAGCATCAAGGCTGACGGCACTTGCAGCACCAAGACGGTCTTTGTTCCGCCTACGGGACAGGAAGTCACACGGGAAGTGAGCGCCACCTACACGAAGGAAGGCTCCAAATTGACCATGCAGTGGAAGGGCGCAGGGATGACCACGGGCACCGTCGAGGGCAACACCTTCACGATGAACAACGAGGGGATGCTGTTCGTTTACCAGAAGTGAATGGCCGAGCGAAGCGTTGGCATTTGGATGGACTCCTGACCGCCTGCGGTGCTCGAATTGGAGACTGAAGCCACGTGACGGCTCGCCCAATTCCCTGTTGCGCTTCCGCGTGAACCTTGGCCACCTTGTTCGGCGTTGAACCTCTTGAGCAACCGTGACGACCATCGCTGAGCAAGAACCTCGTCGGATGCGTGCAAAGGTACAGGCCCGGATTATCGGGGGCGCCATCGCGGTCTGCGCCGTGGCTTCCTACGTTTTCGGGAGCATCGGATTCGTCCTCAGCGTCCCACTGGTTTTCGTGTCCTCGCTGGTCGTCCCTTTCTGTCGACTGCCGGCCAGCGGCGCGCTCTTGGGATGGTTCGTGTGGCTGTATGACTATGATTTTCTCCTGAATGTGGGCGGGCCTGAGACGCCGCTGAGCGACGCGATCCGCAGGAGTCTCGGAATCACGTACAGCGCCGACATCTACGCTCTGGTGGTTCCTCCCTTGTTGCTCATGCTGACGGGGTGCGGCGCTGGGCTTGTTTGTGTTTTATCGTATCGGCTTATCAAGAAAGCCCTGAGTGGAGGAACTCCGCCATGACGCCTGAGATAAGACTGCTGTCCCCTTCACCCGTGCGCTTGAGAAAACTCGTGCCGAGCGATCAGGCAACGCTCGAAGTGTTTCTTTGGGAAGCCCTATGGGACCCACCGGGACAGCCGCGCAGGGACCGAGCGGTCCTACAGAATCCACTGGTCCGTGCCTACATTGAGAACTGGGGCAGCAAACCCGAGGATTCTGGTCTGGTCGCGGTGGATGAAACCGAGGAAGCCATCGGGATCGTCTGGTCCCGCTTGCTGCTGCCGCCCCTGCAAGGCGGTGCGTTTTTCGATGAGAAGACTCCCCAGTTGGGAATTGCCGTGCTCCCGCCGCATCAAGGCCGTGGCATCGGCACACGCCTACTGGGGAAGCACCTTGCGGAAGCGGACGGCCAGTTTCAGGCGATTTCGCTCGGTGTACATCCGTTGAATCCGGCGCTTCACCTGTACCAGAGGTTTGGCTTCCAGCAGTTCGCCGTCGGGAAGGGGAACTACATTAACATGGTGCGGGACCTGTCAAAGACGTGAAGCAGCCGAACCCCGCAGCGCAGGCGGCGCGTTCGACTTTTTCGATCCCGCATCCTCTGGCCAATAGCCTTGATGTCTTCAATCGCCGGTTGTTCGGTCAACGGTGGTTGAAGACGGGCGCGGTGACGCCGCTGTAAATACTGGCCGGTGGGCCTGCGTGGCGCCGCTCGCCTGCGGCAGAAGTGGCTTTTCTCCCCGGCACCGTTAATCTGCCGACATGCTTGTCCGGCTTGTTCTTGCCGTTGGCCTCCTGTTCATGGATGGCGTCGTCGTTCGCGCCGCTGAATCCTCAGTCACAACCAACTCACCCACGCCAGCCCTGCGCGTGGCCACCTTCGACGTGGATGCCACTCCGCCCGTCGGTTCAATGATGGCCTATGATCCGGTGACCAATCACTGGGACCTCGGGCTGCGAGCGCGGGGCATCGTCCTCTTGGGCGCAGGAGAACCGATTGTACTTTGCGCCGTGGATTGGATCGGCATCGCCAATGATGGCCACGATGCCTTTCGTGACGCCCTCGCCCGCGCCGCCGCAACGTCTCCGCGCCGGGTCGCCGTACATACCCTGCATCAGCATGACGCCCCGTACTGTGACTTCTCGGCGGAACGCATCCTGAAAACGGCGGGTCTTGATGCGCGTGAGTATGAGGGTGGTTTTCAGCGTCAGGTGATGGCCGATCTGGAGAAAGCCGTGCGAGAATCCCTGCCAAGGGCACAACCGGTGACACACGTTGGCTTGGGCGAGGCCCGTGTGGAACAGGTCGCCTCCAACCGGCGCATCATGGGGCCGGACGGTAAAGTGCGGGCCACCCGTTGGACGGCGACCAAGGACCCCGCAATCCGTGCGGAACCGGAGGGCACGATTGATCCCATCGTTTCCTTGGTCAGTCTCTGGAACGGGGAACAACCCGTGGCTGTCTTGAGCTACTACGCCACTCACCCCCAAAGCTACTACCGCACTGGCTTGCCCAATCCCGACTTTCCGGGGCTGGCCCGTTTCTTCCGTCAACTGGCCGTACCAGCGGCCTTGCACATTCACTTCACGGGAGCCGGTGGGAACATCGGCGCAGGCAAGTACAATGACGGCTCGCCGGAAAACCGTCTGGTGTTGGCGCAACGGCTGGCGGATGGAATGCGCCGCGCATGGGACAGCACGAAGCGGCAGCCAATCAGTACGACCGACGTTAGCTGGAACGTCGAGTCCGTGGCGCAGCCGCCGGCAACAAATCTCAGCATCGCGAAGCTCGAATCTGATCTGAAGGAGCGGCCCGAGGCGTTCGCCGCAAGCGGAAGTGCGTCTCGCCTCGCATGGTTGCGCCACAGCCAAGCGGGACAACGGCTCGACGTGCAATGCTTGGTACTGGGCCGGGCGCGTATTCTGCACCTGCCCGGCGAGCTATTCGTCGAATACCAACTGGCGGCCAAGGCCATGCGACCAGACTCGTTCGTCACGATGGCGGCGTATGGGGATTACGCACCTTGGTACATCGGCACGAAGATCGCCTACGCACAAGGCGGGTACGAAACAGGTCCTGATGCTTCCAACGTCGCACCCGAGGTCGAAGCGGTGCTGATGGCGGCGATCCGCAAGCTGGTAATGTCGGCAGACCCTTGAGTGCTTGTTCAACCTTCCCGATTTCGACGACCAACCGCTGGTGGCGTTGAACTCCCATCCAGTCTCTGCCGAACCCGTTGCAGGGTTCGCCTGCCGTTGTCACATGTCGCGCACCCAGCCCTTACCACTTCGCCCTTCTGCTGCGGGCAGTTGAACCTGTCGTTTTATATCCTTCAACTGGGTCACTGCGCCGAGGACATCAGTCATCGACGAAGATCGACGAAGTGCGCAGAGCCGGTTTGAAGGCTTGAAGTGCGGGATTTTATTCGTATCATGGCCGGTTCCCAAACTTGAAATCGAGCAACTGAATGAGACAAACAATGGCAAACAAGCCCTTTAAGAACGTGAAGAAACCACTGGGCGCAAACGCGCCAGCGAACCCGCCCACCGCAGTCAATGCGCCCGCCAAACCGGCGCAGAACAGCCAGCCGACGAGCCTGAGCAAACTGGTGGCGACGGTCACTCCGGCGGCGAAACCGTCCACCAAACCCACACCGGCAGCAGAACCTCCAAAGCCCCTGACGCCACTGGCGGCTGCCCGTCCGAGAATCACTCCTGCGGAAATGCCCAAGACGCCGGAGAAGGCGGCGGTGGGAGAGAAAGACCCGGCGAAGACGGTGACCCAGAACGTCAACGTAACCTTGGCTCTCCGTGAACCCGCTGCCAAGCAGGTGTCGCTCTGTGGGGATTTCAATGGCTGGGCGTTGGACGCAGCACCCTTGCGACAGCGGAATGGCGGGCTTTGGGAGACGACCCTCGCTTTAGCGCCGGGGCGGCATGAATACAAGTTCGTCGTCGATGGGAACTGGATACCCGATCCGCAAGCCCACGAGAACGTCTGGAATTCGCACGGCACGCTCAACTCGGTGGTTGAAGTCCGGGCGTG
Organism: uncultured Verrucomicrobiota bacterium; assembly: GCA_964371005.1. GTDB lineage: Bacteria > Verrucomicrobiota > Verrucomicrobiia > Limisphaerales > MWDV01 > MWDV01. The sequence goes on from CAYJNU010000090.1 coordinate 8,424, forward strand.
ATTACGTCCAAGGACCGTCCCGCCTGCCCAAGACACAGCAAAGGCGCGAGGATCATCCTCGCGCCGGTTGAATGTCACGGCGACGCACGCCAAGGAGGTGGGGGTGGGGAACCCCGCTGAAGAAACGTTACGCCGCCGTGACGCAGTGAATATGCGCTTCCGGCGATGGCCCGCAAGCCGAATCATTTCGCGCTTTGGCTCTGTGTTTTCAGGTCTTTTCCCACCGCGACATCGGGTTGAATCGCCGCCGCCATTTTCATGAATGTGGCGGAGGACCAGTGCATTGCGCAATGTTCGCCCTGACGAGCGCTGGGGTGTTGTACGCCGGTTGTTCACCAATCCGGAAGGCGCATATTCCTCCATAAAAACGCCGTATTCTCTGGGCGAACAACGACCGATCTGCTTCAATGCGCCGGTCACCAACAAGCGTTAACAACCAAGAAACGAACTGATCGAATTATGGCCAACCTCACCAAATCTCAAATCGCTGCCGAGATCGCCACCAAGTTTGGCATCACGCAAAAGACCGCCGCGGAAATTCTGGAGTTCATTGCCGAGTTGGCCTACCAGAATGCCAAGGACACGTTCACACTGCCGGGCATCGGCAAACTGGTGTTGGTCGACCGCAAGGCCCGTGTCGGACGCAACCCGGCTACCGGCGAACAGATTCAGATTCCGGCCAAGCGCGTGGTAAAATTCCGCGTGGCGAAGGCTGCGAAGGACGCCATCCTCGGCACGCAGTAAATCTGACTCCCGTTTTTCAAGGCACTCTGATTGAGTTCAGGGTGCCTTTACGTTTATGTGGGGCGCCGTTGGCAGCACGGGCCACAAGTAGGGCTGCTCCATTGCGTCTTGAACCCAGTGCCGCCAGCGCCCTGCGGTGATGGCGTGCCCTTGCTGCCCCGGATTACCCTTGACCCTCTCCGCCGCGCTCTCAGTATCCCTGCATGGCCACTCATCGTGCGGTTGCAGCCGTCGGCAAATCCCTCGTCGGGCTGCTGGCGGACCAATGCCCGAAGGCGGAATTCTCCGGTGCGACCTTCAAGCTGCGTCAAGCCTTCGATTTTCAGCAGTCGAAACGGTTGCGGTTCGGCATGACCCTGTGCCTCTACCGGGTCAGTATGGACACCGCCCAGCGCAATCTCCCCACGCGGCCAGCGGCGTCCGCTGGATCACGTCAACGCCCCGCCTTGTCGCTCGAACTGCATTTCCTGCTGACGGCATGGGCCACGACTGCCGAACAACAGCATGACCTGCTGGGCTGGGCCCTGTGCGTCCTCAACGACCATCCGGTGCTCGCGGCAGTTGACCTCAACCGTTTCGCGGGCGGCGGCGAGGTTTTCGCTCCACCGGAGAGCATCGAAATCCTGCCGGAGAATCTGGACGCTGCTCAAATGAAGGCGGCTTGCGATCTCATCCAGATTCAGCAGCAGCCCTCCATCGCCTACGTTGCCCGTCCGGTTGCGATTCAGGTCGCAGGTAGCTAGCGCCATTGTACCGTTCATGCTGCGCTGCTGGGCACAGAAGCTTGCGGTCGTTCTGGCAACGGGCTACATCCTGTTCTTCTACTCCGAGCGCGTGTTCTGGTCGTTCCTGCGACCGGGAGACAAAGTCACCGATCTCGTGCTCGGCTGGCTGGTTTACAGCCTGCTCGCTTGGGTGTTCCTGCTGCTGGTCCGGCAGTGCCGGATCGCCGCGTTTCCCGCCGTGTTTCTGGCCGGTGCCATCTTCGGCTGGCTGGCCGAGGGCGTGGTGGTGGATACGCTCTACGGCAATTCCACCAACCCGTTTCCCGCGTCCATTTCGTTCACCGGCCTCGCATGGCACGCGCTGATGAGCGTCGGCATCGGGTGGTATGGGCAGGGCAGGGTCTTGACGGCGGCCCGTCCGGCAAGGATCGCGGCGTTCTCGGTCGCCGTGGGTTTGGGCTGGGGGCTGTGGGCCGGGTGGTGGCCAGCCGAACTGGACCCAGCGCATACGTCGCTGGCAGCATTCGCCGGTCATACGCTGGGGTGTTCGGTCCTTTTGATCCTGTCTTGGGTTGTACTGAGCCTCAGCCGGGCTGAGTGGTTCCGACCGGCCAAGTGGGAAATGCCGGCGCTGGTTGCCGTCGTCGTGCTTTTCTTCCTCGTCATCCGCCTGCCAGCTACGCCGCGCTCGGCGCTCATCTTGCCTCCGCTGCTGTTACTGTGTGCCTACGGACTGCGCCGGAATCAGCGCCAAGAGCAGCGGCCTGATCTCGTAGACACGTTGGTCGGTCACGTCCGACTTCGTTCCTGCCTCTGGATGCTCCTTGCGCCGGTGACCGCCATCGCCGTTTACGCGCCAGTGGCGGCAGGGGGGCTGACACTGCCGACCAACTGGGTGCTCTACATTATCACGATGCCGCTGGGGTTCTTCTTCCTGATCCGCAGTACTTGGCTGCTCGGTCGCCCGCCACACGGACAGGAACCAAAGAGATGAATCGAGGCATACGGGCAGGTGACCGTTGATAGGGACGACGGCGTCCGCGTTGCCAGAGGCTTTTCATGGGAGGCGGACTGGCGGATCGCCGGTCACGCACTGGGGCCGTGCCTGTCGCTCCTACGAGACTCAAAAGAGATGGAGCAAACCGAGTGACCCTGCTACCGTGCCCCCGTGGCCAAGCCCGAGTTCAAGACTCTTTTCTGCGAGGCGTTCGATTGTGCGCCTGCGGAATATGAAGAACGGGCGTTCCGGATGTGCCTGCCTTGGTATGCGCGTTTGCTCGCGCCACTGGTTCGTAAAGCCGACTCCGGTTTCTTCGCTCAGGATTTCAAGTTCCTTCGGTACTTGGGAACCGTGACCAGTGGGCGCGAAGCGCACGCCGAAACGAGGTCCTTTCAGAAAGCCAATCGTGCGAACCGGGGCCTTCTACGAACCCGCTTGCGAATCCGTGTTTCGGGTGGGACAGCGGCTGGCTTGGCGCACCGACTTTTTTCCGAGGCCCGTGGGAACAGGGGGCTGGCGCTCGCGGACATGGACGAGTCCTCGCAGGCCCTGCCCAGCGACGACGCGGGAGCTTGAGCCGCAGTCGCCTTAGCGTGGGATGACCCCAGTATTGCCATTGCGCACCTAAACAAAACGAACAATGACCGAGAAGCCCTTGAAAGATGCGAACCAAACGCTGGCCGCAGACGAGCCAGCACACCGGCCCGCAGAAGCCACTCCAGCGAAGGAATCACCGCACTTGCTGACGCCACTGGCGGCTCTCTGGCCTACGGCCACGCCGCCGCAGCCGCCCAAAGCGCCGAAGACAACCGTGAAGCCAACCGCACCCAAGATGGTCACAGTGACCTTTGCTCTCCTTGAACCGGATGCGAAGCAGGTATTCCTCGGTGGCGAATTCAACGGCTGGGCCTCCAACGCCACGCCCATGAAACGAGACGATGCCGGGCTTTGGGAGACGACTCTCGCTTTAGTGCCGGGGCGGCATGAATACAAGTTCGTGGTCGATGGGAATTGGAAGCACGACCCGCTGGCCCACGTGAACGTTTGGAACCAGAACGGCACGCTCAATTCGGTGGCTCAAGTCCGAGGCTGATTGTTTGTAGTGGCGCGGCTTGTGGGGAAGCCAAACGCTGGTAGTGGAAAAAGGGGGCAATCCGTCGCTGCCGAAATCCATGCCTGAGAACCCCTCGTCCGCTGACGGACAGGCCATTCCGGTCAGCGTTTTGAGCGATGCGATTGTCGAGGCTCCCTCATCGTGGCTGTGGCGTACAACTCAGGTTTGACCGGCAAGCCACCCCGCAAGTCCTGCACGAGTTGGGTCGCGTTGGCAACCTCAATGCCCCGCTTCCCCAGAGCCGCGATAATCTCATCGTCTTGGCTCCCGGCCTTTATCAACCGTTCAGCGAGATCAATGTCCGATACAAGAAGGTTGTTCGTCATCAGTCAGTTTGACCACCCGCTCAACTGCCTGTTCAACGGCACGGCGACGGACATAGGTGCCGGGCTGCGTTGTCATCGGGCTGATCGTGGCGGCAACCGACCGCCCTTGCTTTGCCGGGGCTTGCGTGCAGGACTGAGGCGGCGTTTCTTCGCCGGATCGTACGGAGCGCCGCCCAACGCTTCAAGCACGAGCGACTGTGCCCAGATCGGCGGCGACTGCTGGCCGCGCTCCCACGCCTGCAACGTACGTGTGCTCAGTCCGGGGATTAGTTGCGTAGCCCTCGCTTGCGAATCGCCCTCGCGGCGGCGCACGGCCTTGAGTTGCTCGGCGAAAGTCATCAGCGGCTTGCTCATGAACGCAGCATACGTGACCCACGTAGGGTCAGCAATCGGGAAAAGGGTGTTACCTCAGTACTGCCTGTGGGCCATTAAAGTGCGTCAAGGGATTTATTTTCGGCCCGCATCCACAAGGACTTGCGCGGGCGCAACCCTCCCAAATTACCCTTTCTCAAAACGGCCCGTGGTAAAATTGTCCGATGGTGAACTCTGTTTTGACCAGAGAACGACAAACAGGAAAGCGCACAATGAAACACTGGTTTGAAGTAGACAAGCAAGGGCTGGCGAAAGTTCTGGAACGCAAGGGCAAGGAGTTTGCGCTCTTTGAACTGGTTCAGAATTGTTGGGATGAGCCGGGCGTGACCAAGGTCGGCGTGACGCTCGAACACCAAGGCTGGAACAAGGCCCGGCTCGTGGTGGAGGACGACGCGCCGGAGGGATTCAAGGACTTGAGCCACGCCTTCACCCTGTTCGCCGACTCGGCCAAGAAAGCCAACTCGGAGCAGCGCGGACGCTTCAATCTGGGCGAGAAGCTGGTCTTGGCCCTCAGCGACGAAGTCACGATCCGCACGACCAAGGGCAGCATCCGCTTTGATGCCAAAGGCCGTCACCGGCTCCGCTCCCGTCAGCCGGTCGGCAGCCGGATTGAATGTCTGCTGCGGCTGACGCCGGACGAGTGCGACGCTATCGCCGCACAGGCCCGCAAGCTGATTGCCCCGGAGCGGATCACGACCGGCTTCAACGGCGTACCACTCACCCCACGGCTGCCGCTGGAAACCTTCAACGCCACGCTGCCCACGGAAGTCGCCAGCGCTGACGGGTTGCTGCGGCGGGCGCAGCGGGAAACGGTCATCCGGTTGCACGCTCTGCTGCCGGGTGAGACGGCCACCCTGTACGAGATGGGCATTCCCGTGGTGGAGACGGGCGACCGCTGGCATTACGACATCGGGCAGAAGGTGCCGCTGACCCTCGACCGTGAGAACGTGCCACCGGGCTTTCTGCGGCAGGTACGTGTGGCGGTGTTCAACCGGATGCACACGCAGCTTGCGGCGGAGGACGTGAACAGTGAATGGGCCGAAACCGCCATCGCCTCCCCGGAGTGCGGGGCGGAGGCGGTGGAGAGTTACGTCAGCAAACGCTTCGGAGAAAAGCGCGTGAGCTTTGATCCGTCCGACCCCGAGGCGAACAAACTGGCGGTGAGCAAAGGCTACACGGTCGTCCACGGCGGGATGATGTCGGCGGGCGCATGGCAGAATGCCAAGAGCGCCAGCGCCATCCTGCCCGCCGGACAAGTGACGCCCGGCCCGAAAGTCTGGACGGGCGAGGATAACCCCGACTCCGCCGTGTTCCGCGATTGGATTCCCGAATCGAAATGGACGGATGGGATGCGTGAGATCGCCACGTTTGCCCAGCGCATGGCCGAGAAAGTTCTCTCACGAACTCTCCGTAAAGTTCTGTTCCACGCCGCATCATCTCGGCAGCGCATCCTACGGTCCCAGCGGCGAACTACACTTCAACAAATTCCGGCTTGGTGCGGACTGGTTCGAGCAGGGCATCACCGAGGACGTGGTGCGGCTGCTCATCCATGAATACGGCCATGATGCGAGTGGTGACCACCTGAGCAGCAAGTATCACGAGGCGCTGTGCCGCATCGGGGCGAAGATGTACGGGCTGGGAAAGTGCGGAGAACCCTGACGCACGTCCGGCATCAGCGAGCAAGCTCGCAGTCCACCGTCATGTGGCCTTGGTCGTCGTTGACGTAGGCTTCCGTATCGGTCGGCTTGTGCTTGAGCCAGTAGTCCACGCCGCATCGGCTGTCCGGGCCGTCGAGCAATTCCCAATCCTCCGGGCGGGTGCCGGTGGCTTTGCAGAGCGCGTCGAGTACTTGCTTCGGCTGTATTCAACCACCCGGCTGTGGCCTTCGCAAGCACGGCTGGAGAAGTCTGCTGCAAGCGCACGCTACAACAACGCAAGCTGGCTGCCGGCTTTGCCATCACGGTAGCTGGCGGCGAAGTTTTCGATTTCCTCCAAGTCTGCCAGCAAGGCGGTCCGCTCAAAGGCGGGCAGATCGGCTCCCACGGAAGCCAGCAACCAAGCGGAGAATTCCTCTGCCTGTCCCCAAAACAGGTTCTCCAAGACCAGCCGGATTTCCGCTTCACGTTCGCCGCAGGCAAGCGTCACCGGCAAGGCAAACCGATTGCGTGCCCAGCCGTGGGGCAACCGGCTGAAACCGGCTTGTGGATTCAGCGCCAGCCACAGCAGCCGCACGACTGCACCGTGCAGGCGGGACGCGTAGCCGCCGAGCGAGCCGAATCGCTCCCAGCCCAAGGGCGGAACTTCATGTACTGAGAACTGCACGGTCTGTTCGGCGAAGCGCCATGTCAGGAACTGCGCCTTGCCGGGCCAGACTCCAGCGCGGTTGAATTTGGGTTTCAGCCGGCGCAGCAACGTCGCTGCCACCTGCACGGCTGCTGCTATTTACGGCGGTTGTGTCTCCGGGGCTGCTGGTGAACTTTCGGAGCAGCAGCCGCGTTGATCCTGCGCACGTCTGGCCGGGCCTCCTTGGGCAGCCTCCGGGCAAGAAGCTCAGAAACGTCCATATCGAAACCACAGGCGATTTTGTCGAGCGTAAGCAGGCCGGGATTGGTTTTGATGCCAAGCTCATAAAGCTGGTAGAGCTTGTAGCCAATACCACAAGCCTCTGCGGTCTTCTCCTGTGTCCAGTTGCGGCGTTCGCGGAGTTCCCGCAACCGCCTTCTAAATCTTGTTGACGCCGATTCCTGCACTCATAGCAGGGTGAATTGTGACATTTGACAAAGACACTCTCTAAAGGTAGCGTTGCGATTGCCGTGCCAGCGACACGGCTTATGAGCACCACCAACCCCGAATCAAATCACGCCAATCGCAACACCCGACAGCGCTCTCCTTATGCTCAACGCTTGCCGTGGTTCTGGTTGCGCTGGAAAGAACGCCAAACATGAAAACGCCAATCCAGAACCTCCGCATCACCCTCACCGCCCTTCTGTGGGCTGCCAGTTTCCTCGGGCAGCCGCTCAGTGGGCTTGCCGAACCGACCAACCAAGTGCTGACGCTCGACGGCAGCGGTGATTACGTCACCATCCCAAGCGCCTCCGATTTGCAGAACCCCACCGAGCTTACGATTGAGGCGTGGATCAATCCGCAACAAGGCAGCCAGAATAACACCGTTTACATCAACAAGAGCGACAACGTGAACGGCACGAGTTCACGTTCGTACGAGTTGCAGTGGGTCGATACTGCCGATTCCGAGGGGCCGGGAAAGAGCATCCGGTTCATCGTGTTCGTCAGCGACGGGCGCTGGACCTTCGTGGACGCTCCGGCTGCGGAGAACACATGGGTTCACGTCGCCGGTTGCTATTCGAGCAGCCAAGGGGTGGTGCAACTGTTCACCAATGGGATTCTGGCGGACGTGACGACTGAGGCTGCTGGCATGCCGCTGGCCGGAACAACGCTGCGCCAGACGACACTTCCCGTCCAATTTGGCCGGGGCGAATTCGCCCCTTACTTCTACGCCCACGGATTGATGGACGAGGTTCGCATCTGGAACAAGGCCCGCACGCTGACGGAGATCGAGAGCCGCCGGTTCTGCCGGCTGTCGGGTAAGGAATCGCATCTGGCGGGCTATTGGAATTTCGACGACGGCACGGCGACTGACCTGACCGGCCACGGCCACAACGGAACGTTTGCTGGAAATGCCCAAGCCACTCCCATTGTCGGCGGCGATGCGGTCCACGCAGGCGTCTGCGGAACCACGGTTTCCATTCGTGTTTCGCAGATTGAACTGTGCTGGGACACGTTGACGAACAACTGGTACCAGTTGCAGTATCAGTCCACCCTGACCACAAACCAGTGGGTGCCGTTCATGGCGAACTGGGTTGCGGGTGACGGCAACCGCTTCTGCACGAACGATGCGGTGCTGGCCGATCAGGTTCAGCGGTACTACCGGCTGGCGACCACGAATGCGCCGCCGCAATGAATGGGCTTTGCCCGTGTAACATGTGCCGTGGACGGAGACTGAATTTAACGGGCAACGGCACACAGTAAGCGATGACCAATCCAAACCCAGCCTACGCGCGACATGACGTGGGTCTGTCGTCCGATCCGGTCGATGATCCCAACTTCGACGCCAAGGGATGGATCATGCAGCGGATTTATCCGGATGATCCGGTTGAGCTTCGCCGCAATGATCTTCGCGGCTGGGCCGAGGCGGCTCACTTTGAGAACGTTGACGTACGGAACCTCGGCGAGCCGGACTTCTGGGAGATGCGGTTCAACCGGGGCACGAACGCTCACTGCGCCACGGCTGCCGAGGCGGAGTACTGGCTGGGGTGCATCGTTCGTGAATGCGAATGCCAGTTTGTGCCGGGCCAGTTCGTGGCCATCGTGCAGGGCGATCAGATCGCCGCACGGTTCCGGCTGCAACCCGGCCCCCAGCCGGAACAGGCTGGTTAAGGCTTCCGCTAAACCAGATCACTCAGGCCGGATCGCCGCTTCCTGATCTCCGTGCTGATCCGCTGGTTCACGTCGTAGTGGGCGTCCAGCAGCCGCTGGGGAATGCCCGCCAGCAGTTTGACTGACATCTGCTGAAAACGCTTCCAGACCGGTTCAATGCGCTTCACGCCCTCCTTGGTGATCCGCACCCGCTTGGCGTTGAAATGCTGACCGGCTGCGGTGTCGGCATCGGCGACCTCCAAAAGCGCCGGCTTGGCATCCGCCAGCTTGCGGATGCGCCGGGACAGGAGGCTAGGGTTGTGGACGAGGTAGCGTTCCAGTTGATTGAAAGCCACAAAACCTTCTTCATCGTGCTCCAGATCGTCCCAGTTTAGTTCCCGGACCCCGTACAACGACACCAAGAGGTCGGCTGCCTCCACGGTGAAGCCGGAACCCGCCACCGCCGCCTTGACCCCTTGGAGCAGGTCCCGGCGGGCGACGAAAACGCTGCTGATCGTGTCGGTCGGTTCGATCTGGGTCTTGCGCATGGGGGCAGCCTAGCTCCCTCGGCGGGGAAGTCAATGCGTTGGTTCTTGACATAGTGCATAACAAGCCCCATCTTGCTCCCACGATGATCGCCAACCAAACCATCCCCAAGGAGCCGCCGATGAAATACACGGTTGAAGCGGCCCGCGTCGAAAGCTGCGACTGTGAAGATTGCCGGGCAGGCAGGCATCTCTACAGCCTGCTCCGCTGGACGGACACCGCATGGCAGTTCGTCGGGATCAGCCTTCAGAGCTACGCCAGCGCTGAGGATTGCCAGCAGAACCATCGTTGGGGAATGCAGTTTGCACCCGATGATACGTGGGAAGACGGGACGCCCATCGTGGCACCCGCCCCTAACCGGTCACCCAGCACCGGCGGCAGGGTCCTTCTCGATCATGAAGCCTTCGCAAAATCTGCGGAGGCGTTGGAACGACACTGGTTGAAATGAGAAGCACACCGACAATGCAACCCGACGACTTCTGGGGCAAACCCATCTTCAGCTACACCCGTGCTCAAGCCATCGAGGATGGTGTGCTCGTGGACCTGACCACCGCTGCTGACGACAAGGGCCAACGGCTCTGCCCGCAGGCGGGATTCAAGGTGTCGGTCGCCATCACGCGTCCCGCTTGGGCGAAGACCATTGAAGCAGGGGGAAGCTGGAAGTCAGATGGGGAGGGTGAAGTCCTCGAACTGAAGGGCGGTCAGTCCCTGACCGGCAGGTTGTGGGACCTGCTCTGGATGCTGAAGGTCGCCTCTGGCAAAGCCGCGAACTGCGACCGGGTTCATTTCCAACTGTTGGTGGACGTTCACGGCGATGGCCGGCCTGAAACGGTCAGCTTGTGGGCGCTCTGCGGTCCCGGCGATGACGCTCAACCCGTCCTCACCATCATGCTGGAAGGCGAGGACTGATGCTCCATGCGTCTTAACCTGCTCAAACAACTCTTGACGGTGCCGACCACTTCCCGGCGTGAGGATCGCATGGTCGCCTTCCTCCTACAGCATTTCCTTGGACGCAAGACGGTGGAATGGGATGGCTGCATGCTCGACGAATGGAACAATGTGCTCATCAGCAAGGGCGGTCCCGGAATCCTCCCCTGCGTGGCGGCGCACATTGATACCGTACATCCGCTGCGTCCGGTCGACGTTGTGCAGCAGGGCGGGAGGCTGATCGGCTTTGACGAGCACGGTCGGCGCACCGGCATCGGCGCCGATGACAAAGCGGGCATCTTCGTGTGCCTTGAACTCTGGGAGCGGTTCGATCATGTCGCCGTGGCGTTGTTCGGGGGTGAGGAAATCGGCTGCTTGGGTGCGAAGCACGCCGCTGCCGAATGGTTCGAGGACGTGGGCTATGTCATCGAGTTCGATTGCCCCGGCCAAGGTCTGGTGTCGTACACATCGAGCGGCACCCGGCTGTTCGCCAATGACGGCGAGTTCATCCAGACCGCCGCACCCGTGCTGCAAGCGCATGGCCTGACCCGCTGGCAGGATCACCCGTACAGCGATGTCATGGCGCTGCGGAAACGGTTCAACTTCTCCTGTCTGAACCTGTCTTGCGGGTATCACAACTGGCACCAGTCGGATGAGTACCTCGTCGTGGACGAAGTCGAGGCGGCGGTGAAGGCGGGCGCAGCCCTGATCGAGGCGCTGGGCTGCCGGTCGTACCCGTTTGACTCGGATGCTGATGATCCGGCGGCGCCGCTGTTCGAGGTCACGGGTCTGCAAATGGCGTAAAGGAAAGGAAGCACACATGGAAACTCTCAACCCCAGCCCAGAACCGTTGAAGCCCGATCTCGCACCGGCACCGGAAGCATTGTTCGGCGAGAGCGAGTCCGTCAACGACCGGTGCAATCTGAATGCGCTCAGCCGGTTGATGCGGGCGGAGGACGTTGAGTTCTTCGACCTGCCGATGCTCACCCGGTTGCTGCGC
>CAYJNU010000090.1:19621-21387 GCA_964371005.1 uncultured Verrucomicrobiota bacterium
CCATGCGATCACATTGGAGGGGCCGCTCAACCTCAAGCAGCTTGCGGCGGATCACCGCACCCGGACGTTCCGCTCGGAATCGAGCCTCAGCCGCAACGGCACCCGGAAACTCGACCGCCTGCTGCTCCAACTGGACGGCGAAGTCTTCGGCCATCTGGAAGGGCACACCCTCAAACTCTATGCGCCCACCCCGGAGGCGGCGGAGGCGGTGGCCAAGGAGTTCCACCGCTACGTCAAGCCGCAGCCGGCGGCCAAACCGTGCTTCTACATCATCAGCTTGGAACCGCACGGGCCGACCGCCGAAACGGTCATCATCGGGCGCCCGGCTCCGGTTAGTACGGAGGAACTGGCCTTGAACTACGGGGTGGACTTCCCGTCGTGGGAGCAGCAGTGGCGGGAGCAGATGTACCGGAAGCCCAGCGGTCTGAGCCTGCTCTACGGCCCGCCGGGCTGCGGCAAGACGAGCTATCTCCGCGCCCTGATGGCGCGGCTGCTCGACAAGGCCGTGTTCTACTACGTGCCGGTGTCGGAGGTCGAGATGCTCTCCAGCCCGCGCTTCGCGACCTTCTGGGTGGAGCAGACCCGGCGGCACCCGCAGAAGCACAAGCTCGCCATCTTGGAGGACGCCGAGGAACTGCTCCTGCCCCGTGATGCGGGCAGCCGCGACAAGGTCAGCAATCTGTTGAACATCGCCGATGGCTTTCTGGGCGATCACCTGAAGCTGCACGTGGTCGCGACGACCAACATGCCGATGAACAAGCTCGATGCGGCCATCGTGCGCCCCGGACGCCTGATCGGCATGCGCGAGTTCCGCCGCTTGAACCGTGTGGAAGCCCTGCGCCTCGCGGCGGCCAAGGGCTTGGCGCTGGCCGATCAGCCTGACTTCAGCTTGGCCGAATTGTACTGCGGCGCGGTCAGCAGCCCGGTGCTCAATGGTGATCGGCAGATTGGATTCGCCCAATGAGGGGCATGAAGCGTGTTCGAGTTCATCGTCATCGTCCTCCTGCTGCTGGCCGGAACCAACTGGCTGAGTGGTTCGTGCCGGTCGTCCCGCCTGAGAACCTGCCCAAACGAAAAAGCCCGCCGACAGCGGCGGGCTTGGTAACGAACTTGGTAAAGCTAGTTGGCCACTTAGCTGAGCTTGCGCTTCAGCGCGCCCAAGCCGATCAGTCCCATGCCCAGCAAGGCCAGCGAAGCACCCGCGTCAGGAACGTGATTGTCCACTCCACTGCTGTAAAGCTTAAGGTTGGACAAACCGCCGCCACCTGTAGTCCCACCATCATAGCTCCAAGTACCGCTCAGGGCATTTTCTGCGATGAGCCAAATGAAGTGGTCGGGTCCACCGCCGCCATTTCCTACGTGCAGGGATATCGCGGCGTTGGCATAGGTCGTCCAAAATGCGGCATCCGTAATCTGCCATGTGCCAGCGGCAGGTGAATTGCCCCAAGAACCGGACGTAAGGTTAACGACAAAAATTCCCTCGCTGCCTTGGTCTGTTGACTGACCACGCTCGGTCCACGGAGCCAGTGCGGAGAAAGCACTATTCACATCGGTAACCGTAGCGTTGCCACTGCCTGTAACACCCGTGGTTGCACTGTCCAATGTTGCTTCTCGAAAACCGGGGAGCGGCCCACCCAGAGTGATCGGAATCGCGCTGGCGGACAACGCACCAACAACCAGCACCGCCACTAACACCGACATGTGATTCATTTTCATATTAGAGGGTGTTACGAGTTTCTCTGTAATTGATGTGGAATGATCGACTT
>CAYJNU010000091.1:0-7993 GCA_964371005.1 uncultured Verrucomicrobiota bacterium
GGTTCAGGTTGCCAAACGTGGTGACAACGAGCTGCAACTGTCCGGTGGAGGGCATCGTGAATTGCCACCAATCCAACTGGTCCTGGATCAAACCCAGTCCGGCGCCGCGATAGCCGAGATTCCCTTGCACCGTCGAGCCGAGCGCAGCCACGCCGGCGTTGGCGGCAGTATCATTGGGTTCCGGATCCTCGGGCACGCTCACCAAGCGGGGTGTGAGACGATAACCGCCATAGTAAGCAGCCTGGTCAATCTTCGCGAGGCGGACGTAGTAAACGCCGGGCTTTAATCGCAGCGCGGTGTGCGTGTTAGTGGTGTTCTGTGGCTGGGTGGTTCCAAAGAGGACGGTTGCCGCGTCGCTGTCATAAACGGTGACGCCGTTGTTGGCCCCGATGGAGGCGTTGACATTGAGGTTCAGCGACGGGGAAGTGGCCACTTCAAGTTCAAGATTGCCGGCCTGCGGCAGGGTCACGCGCCACCAATCCTGCTGGTCCGTGGTCGCGCCGGCGCCGGCGCCATAATAACCGAGATGGCCGGTGACCGGGGTGTCCAAGGTCAGCAGGCCGTGCTGGGCGGGCTGGTCGTTGGGTTCGGCGTCGTTGGCCACGCTTTCGGGTGTGTGCCGCGCGGTCATGCGATACGAACCATACAGCCCGGAGACGTAACCGATATCCACGAGGCGCACAAAGTAAGTGCCGGCCTTCAGTTTGACAATGGAATGGGTGTTGGTCATGTTTTGGCCTTGGAGCGCGGAATGGAAGACGGTCGTTCGGTCGGCGTCATAGACCATCACTCCACCGGACGCTCCTACGCTATCGTTCCAGTTCAAGTTGAGCAACGTCCCTGTGGCGATGTCGAGATGCAAGGTGCCGTCGCTGGGGAGGTTGACCTGCCAATAATCCTGCTTCTCGATCACGGACTGTGGCCCGAGGTAGCCTAAGTGCCCCGTCACCTCCGTGTTGAGCGACGCCGTCAGCGCGTGGTCAAAGTCGTCGTTGGGTTCGGGGTCATTGGGCAGCGGATCCGGCGTCTCTGAAGCGATCATCGTATAGCTGCCCCAGCCCAGCCCAGAGTAATTGCCGATGGCCGTGAGCCGCACCACGTAACTGCTGGCCCCCAACCCGTTGACGACGTGGTTAAACGTTGTCCCTTGGGCCTGCGTGGTTCCATAGAGTCGGTTCGTGCCGGTGGAGTCATAGACGATCACGCCCTCGCTCACGCCCACGGCGGCGTTGGCGTTGAGGTTGAGTTCGGGGCCAACGGTAATCTGGAGGCTGAGCGAGCCGTCGTTGGTCAGGGTGATCGGAATGAGGTGCGTGGCCGTGCCGCCGACATCCAAGTAGCCGGTGAATGTTTGCGCCTCCGCCATTGAGGCGATTCCCAGCCCGGCCGCCATGACCAGCAAGGTCAACTTCCGCCCCAACCGGGATGACGGCCGCGGTTGCGGCTCACGCGCGCTCGAAACGACCCGCCCGGGGGGCGACGAAGTTTCTTGGGATGAAGACGATGGAGAATCAGGCCGAGTCTTGATGAACAGCATTTGCGGATCGTAGGACTCCGAAGCCACTGTAGCAACGTCAAAGCAACGCAACGCGTCCGCAACGGTACGCAACCTAGGCTTGCGTGACGGTCGCGTAATCCACCCCCAACGGACCACGTGCCGGCGATCACCAGCTTCAGCACTCCCGCGTCTTCTTGACACCTGGTTGCGGCTGGGGATAGAGCCCAGCCGGTCCCGCTTGGACTGGGGCAGGGGAGTCCTCCGTCAACTTATCCACGCCGGGGGCAAATTCCTCGTCGCAGTGTAGCATCTCCTCGAAAGTCACGATCTGACCCGTGTGAACAGCCCTCCGGCCCATCGCCACGACGAGGCTGGCTTCCGCGCCGCGCTTCACTTCGTTGTACGGCTTGTCTTGGCGGATGGCTTCGATGAGATGATCCCACTCCAGCTCGTACGGATTCGGCTCGGGCTGCGGGAAGGCCCAAGTCATGTTGGCCCGCGTCATCTCGTGGCTCTTGAAGATGCGGCACTTGGCGGGCGTGTGGACGAAGGTCGAGATCACCGCCGAACCTTTCGTGCCGTGCGCGTAGCTGGCGAACTCTTCGTGGCAGCCCGGCTCGTAGCGCGAGTTGAGAAACAGCTTCGTGCCATCACCAAACGTGTATTCGATCGAGTAGTGGTCGAAGTTCTGGTCCACCGCGTCGCCGCGATAGAGCCGGCCGCCCATGCCTTGCGCCCGCACAGGCCACGCGTCCTTCATCCAGCAACACTCGTCCACGTTGTGGGCGACGAAGTCGTGGAACACGCCGCCGCTGGCCCAGAAGAATCCGAGATAGCGTTGCACCTGGTAGAGCAGCTCGCCCTGGTCCGCCGGCTTCGGTCCAGTGAAGCCCGCGGGCGACACCAGCCGGTAGCTCCGCATCATCGTGATGTCGCCGATCTCGCCCGCCTTGATGCGATCGTAGAGTTCCCAACGCGCTTTGCAGTGGCGGCACATCAGCCCCACGCCCACCTTGAGATTCTTCTTCGCCGCATCCTCACCAAGTTGAAGCATCCGGCGCGTCGTCGGCCCGTCCACGGTGATGGGTTTTTCCATGAACACGTTCAGCCCCTTCTCGATGGCGTAGGCGAAGTGAACCCAGCGGAACGCCACCGGCGTGGTCAGGATCACCACGTCGCCCGGCCTGAGGCAATCCATCGCTTGGCGGTACGCGTCGAAGCCGAGGAACTGGCGCTCGCGCGGCACGTCCACTTGCGATGCCTGAAAGCCGCCGATCCAGGAATCCGCCGTGCCGGCTTGGCGAGTTGCGGCGCTCTTCAGGCTTTCGTGGCTGCGGCTCAGGCGGTCGGCAAATACGTCGGCCATCGCCACCAACTTGATCGGGCCGCTTCGGTTGGCCAACGCATTCGCTGCTGCTCCCGTGCCGCGCCCACCGCAGCCGATCAGCGCGACCTGAATCGTATCGTTGCCGGCGGCGTGAACGTGGGGAAGGACAGTACCAGCGAGGACCGAGGCCGCGGCAAGCCGGCTGGTGTTTTTCAGAAACTCGCGACGTGAGGAAGGGCTGGTCTCATTCATGCGCGGCATGGTTTCGGCGAACATCAAAGGAGTCAACCGAGAAAAACCGGTCACCCAACTGGAGGGTTGACCCGACGCTGCGCTTCGTCCACAACAAAGCCGCTATGTGGACGAAATCCCTGTGGGTGGTCAGCTTGACCTTCGCTTCGGTGGGTTGGGCGCTTGAAGACGTGGACATTCCAGTGGACGCCCCGGATGACGCCGTCATGGCCAGCAAGGCGGAGATCGAAGCGGTGCAGGCTTGGGCGAGCGTCGCATTCACGGGTGCCAAGCCGCCGGGGCGCGAGCCAGCCGTCCGCATTGAATCGTACCGCCAGGATTTCAACGTCCTCTGCTTCGGCCAGTCCTGCATGGAGACGCCGATCCGCATCGGCGACCGCACCTTCACGCACGGCTTGGGCACACATGCCAACAGCGAGATCGTGCTCCGCTTGCCGCCGGGCGCGAAGACTTTCCAAGCGTTCGCCGGCCTTGATGTCAACTTCGACACCGAAGGCAAACACGGTTCGGCGCAGTTCAGTGTCGAGGTCGGCGACAAGGAGGCTTTCCGCACGCCGACGCTCAAAGGTGGCGACGCTCCCGCACCGGTGGCTGTGGACCTGCCCGCTGGCACACGCGAAATCAAGTTGAAGGTGGACACAACCGCCGACGGCCCGGGCCATGATCAGGCCGATTGGGCCGACGCGCAGGTGGTGTTGGGCTCGGGCCAAACGGTATGGGCTGACGAAGACCGCGTGCCGTTCATCGCCGGCGCGCCGCCGTTCTCGTTCACCTACGATGGCGTCCCGTCGGCCCAGTTGTTGCCCACGTGGAAACATCACGCCGAAACGACCACCGCGAACCGACGCACGATTCACGCGGCGCAATGGACCGATCCAAAGACCGGCCTGCGGGTGGAAGCCACCGCAACGGTGTTCGCGCGCTACCCGGCGGTCGAGTGGGTGCTGCACTTCGAGAACACCGGCGCACAAGACACGCCGATTCTCGAAAACGTCCAGACGCTCGATGCACAACTGCGCACGGGCTTCAGCCGCAAGCCCGCGGTGCTGCATCAGATCACCGGCGACGTCTGTGGCGAGCAATCCTTCCTGCCGGTGGATACAACGCTTGAGCCGGGCAAGCCGACAGCGTTCGCGCCGGTTGGCGGTCGGTCCTCGAACCACACCTTCCCCTTCTTCAACGTCCAGTATGGCAACGAGGGCTTGCTCACGGCCATCGGCTGGTCCGGTCAATGGGCCGCCCGGCTGGAGCGGTCCGCAGCGGGGCCAACGCGGCTCGTTGCGGGCATGGAGAAGACGCACCTGCGTCTGCATCCTGGCGAACGCATCCGCAGTCCGCGCATCTTGGTGATGCCCTGGAAGGGCGATGTGCAGACCGCGCAGAACCGCTTCCGCCGGCTCTTGCTGTTCGAGTATGTGCCGAAGCTGAACGGGCGTCCGTTGCGCCTGCCCGTCGCGTCGCAGTGTTTTGATCGCTATAGCTGGTCGCGTCCCGAATGGGGTACGGAGGCGGGTCAAATTCAGGCCGTCCAGGCGACGCGTGACCTCGGCTGTGACACGCATTGGTTCGATGCGGCGTGGTTCGAGGGCGGATTCCCGAACGGCGTCGGCAACTGGTTCTGCAAACCCGCGAGTTTCCCGAACGGCCTCAAGCCGGTGAGCGACGCCGCCCATCGCGCGGGGGTGAAGTTCCTCCTTTGGTTCGAGCCAGAGCGCGTGGCCCGCGGTTCGCAGATCGCCCGGGAGCATCCCGAGTTCGTCTTCGGCGGCACGAACGGCGGTCTGTTCAAGCTCAACGAGCCTGAGGCCCGGCGTTGGCTCACCGACCTTCTGTCGCAACGCATCACCGAGTTCGGCGTGGATGTCTATCGCAACGATTTCAACATGGACCCGCTGGATTCCTGGTGGCGGGCCGATGCGCCGGACCGGCAAGGCATCACGGAGATTCGCTACGTCGAAGGGCACTACGCCATGTGGGATGAGCTGCGCGCGCGGCATCCCGGGCTCTGGATTGACAACTGCGCCAGCGGCGGGCGCCGCATTGACCTCGAAACCCTGATGCGCTCCGTCCCGCTCTGGCGGAGCGACACCGGCTGCGGCCCGGGCCACGCGGATTGGGATCAGGTGCAGGCGCTCGGCTTGAGCCGATACGTGCCGCTCTCCACCTCCTGCGCGTGGGAGCCGCGCGCCTACACGCTCCGCAGCGCCGCCACCGGCGGGGCGATTACCCAGTTCGATTACCTGAACGACAAGTTCTCCGTAAGCGAAGCCCGCGCCGCGTTGGCCGAGGTGAAGGAGAACCAAAAGTTCTGGTACGGCGACTTCTATCCGCTGACCCGCGCGACCCTTGGGCCCGATGCCATCGCCGCCTGGCAATTGCACCGCAGCGATCTCGACGCCGGCATCGTGCTGGTCTTCCGCCGCGGCGAGTGTCCGTATCCGGTTCTGCAAACCGGCCTGCACGGCCTCAAACCTAGCCAGCGCTACTCCGTTGAGTTCCGCGACGAGAACCGCAAGGCATCGCGTCGGACGCTGACCGGTCGGGAGTTGATGTCGGACTTCGAACTGCGCCTGCCCCAGCGCGGCGCGAGCCTGCTGGTGCGGTATCGGGCGAAGTGACGTGAAGCGCCGGGGCGTAGTCCTCCCGCACGGCGCGCTTCGTGTTATGGCGAAACGCTTGGCGCCGGCACTGCCAGCTGGTATCCGTCATGTCCAGCCATGAGCTCAGAAGCAACCACATCCCGCCGGTTCTCGATCGCCGTCTCGTTCCCTGGTGAGCATCGGCGCTTCGTTCTCAACGTGGTCAATCGTCTGGCCGAGCATCTCGGCCGCAATCGCGTGTTCTACGACGAGTGGTATGAGTCAGAACTCGTCGGCCTCGATGGCGACCTCAAGCTCCGGCGTTACTACCGCGAGCAAAGTGAAGTTGTCGTGCCGTTCTTCTCAGAGCACTACGTGAAAGACTGGTGCCAGATCGAGTGGAGCGCGATCCGGGCGATGCTCAAGGCACGCCGAAAGGAAGATGCGGTCATTCCAGTTGCACTGGACACGACCAAAGTCGAAGGCTGGGAGGACATCGATTTCGCGATTCGCAGGGGCATGCGAAGCGGACGGGAAATCGCCGATTTGATCGTCGAAGCCTACCGCGTGCGCTATCCTGCCGACCCGGGCTTCGGCAATAGATCAACAGCGCCAGAAGACTCGCGAACGCCGAAACAAACGAAGATGCCGCGCGCCCGTAACGTGGCCGCTGACCTCTCCCGGATCCTGAAATACGCCCCGGCGGAACTCATCGGCCGCGACGAGGAAATGAAGCTCCTCCACGACGCATGGAAGGGTTCGTTTGTAGTCCCGCCTTCAGGCGGTTCGGGAGTCGCCGCGCCCAACCGGCTGAAGCCGGAACTACGAACCCGCCCCCACGTCCTCACCCTCGTCGCCCTCGGCGGCGAAGGAAAAACCTCCCTCGTGGCCAAGTGGGCCGCCGAACTCGCCGCGCAGGACTGGCCCGGCTGCGACGCCGCCTTTGCGTGGTCGTTCTACAGTCAGGGCACGCGCGAGCAACAGGCCGCGTCCTCCGACCTGTTCCTCAAGGCCGCCCTCACCTTCTTCGGCGACGACGCGGACCAAGCCTTCGCCGCCAGCCCCGCCGGCGCGTTCGAGAAAGGCCAGCGCCTCGCCCGCCTCGTGGGCCAGCGGCGCAGCCTCCTCATCCTCGACGGCCTCGAGCCGCTGCAATACGCGCCCACCGCGCCCACGCCGGGCGAACTCAAGGACCAGGGCATCGCCGCGCTGCTCAAGGGCCTGGCCGCCGCCAGCCACGGCCTGTGCGTCGTCACCACCCGCTATTCGCTGCCGGACTTGAAGGCGTTCTGGCAGACCACCGCGCCGGAGGTGAAACTGCTGCGCCTGTCCCGCGACGCCGGCGTGCATCTGCTGAAAACCCTCGGCGTGAAAGGCAGCGAACTGCGCAACCTCCCGCTCAAGGACGGCGACGAGAAGAGTGAAAAGGTGAACGAGTTTGAAAAGCTGGTCGAAGACGTGAAAGGCCACGCGCTCACGCTGACCCTGCTCGGCGGATTTCTGAAACGCGCCTTCCACGGCGACATCCGCCAGCGCGACCGCGTGAAGTTCGAGAAGGCCGACGAGAAGATGGACGGCGGCCACGCGTTCCGGACCATGGCCGCCTACGAGCAATGGCTCTTGCGCGACGGCGGCGACGAGGGCCGGCGCGAAGTGGCCGTGCTGCGGCTCATGGGCCTGTTCGACCGGCCCGCCGCCGCCGGCTGCCTCGCGGCCCTGCGGCGCGAACCCATCTCCGGCCTCACCGAACCGCTCGCCGGGCTGGCCGACGACGATTGGGAATTCTGCCTCAGCGGCCTCGAAGCCGCGAAGCTGCTCACGGTGAACCGCGACGCGTCCGGCGCGCTCGTCTCGCTCGATGCGCATCCGCTGCTGCGCGAATACTTCGCCCGACAACTGCGCGCGCAACAACCCGACGCTTGGCGCACGGCTCACCGGCGGCTCTACGAACACCTCTGCGCGACCACGCCGGACAAACCCCAGCCCACGCTCGAAGACCTCCAGCCGCTCTACCAAGCCGTGGCCCACGGCTGTCAGGCAGGGATAATCGAGGAAGCCCGTACCAAGGTTTACCGTGGCCGTATTCTGCGAGGCCAAGAGCTATACAGCATCCACAAGCTCGGAGCGTTCGGTAGCGACCTCGGAGCAGTCGCGTGTTTTTTCGAGACGCCCTGGAGAAAAGTGCAGCCTTCGCTTGCTGAAACAAACCAAGCTTGGCTGCTTGAAGCTGCTTCTTATGAACTCCGTGCTGTGGGACGGCTGGCAGAGGCCATTGAGCCGATGAGGTCTAGCCGACAACGTTACGAGAAGCAGCAGGATTGGCAGAGGGCCGCTGTG
>CAYJNU010000091.1:8003-21325 GCA_964371005.1 uncultured Verrucomicrobiota bacterium
GGGCTGGGCTGGAAGCGCGCGTCAGGCAGGACAATTTGACACAGGCCGCCATCAGCGCCAGCAACCTGAGCGAGCTGGAGCTGACGCTGGGTGAGGTGGCCGGGGCGGTGGGGGACGCCGAGCAGTCCGTGACCTACGCCGACCGCAGCGGCGATGCGGGTCAGCGGATGATCAATCGCACGAGCCACGCCGCCGCCCTGCACCAGGCGGGTCGCCGGGCCGAGGCGGAGACGCGCTTCCGCGAAGCCGAGCAAATGCAGGCCACGGACCAGCCCGACGATCCGCTGCTCTACTCGCTGCGCGGCTTTCAGTATTGCGACCTGCTCCTCGCCGCCCCCGAGCGCGCCGCGTGGCAAATCTGTTTGGGGAGCGCGGGCGTCCCGCCCGCCGTTTTCAGCGTCCTCGCCGAAAACCCCTCCGGCGCACGCTCGCAACAAGGCGCTCCCTCACCCCGCGAAGAGCCAGTCGGCGAGACGCCGACTGGTGCGACCGGGACGGTCGCGCTCCCCCTGATTGACTCCTGCCGCGCCGTCTCCCAGCGCGCGACGCAGACGCTCAAGATTGCCCACGACAGCAAGCTCTCGCTCCTCACCATCGCCCTCGACCACCTCACGCTGGGCCGCGCCGCACTCTACGCGGCGATTCTGGAAAACTCTGACCTCCGACTTCTGACCTCTGACCTCTCCCACCTTGACGCCGCCTTGACCGGACTCCGCCGCGCCGGCCAGCAGGACGAAGTTCCCCGCGGCCTCCTCACCCGCGCCTGGCTGCGGTTTCTCACCGGCGCGCGCATCGGCCCCGAGAGCGCGCAGGCGGATTTGGACGAAGCTTGGGAAATCGCCGAGCGCGGCCCCATGAAACTGTTCATGGCGGACATACACCTTTATCGCGCGAGGTTGTTTGGGAAGACGAGCGCAGTCAGTGGTCAGTTGTCAGTCGTCAGTAGTGAGAAGTATCCGTGGGAATCGCCCGCTGCTGATCTCGCCGTTGCCGAGAAGCTCATCAGCACCTGCGGCTACCACCGCCGCAACGAGGAACTCGCGGATGCCAAGCAGGCCATCCTCGGCTCGTAGCGGAAAGTTTCAATCTGCCGTACCGCCGAATTGCATTCGGCAGAGTGCCGGGATTCCCCGACCACTTTTGTAAACGCGCACGCCCTGCGGATTGAGAATCCGCGATACAGCAGAATGCAATGCTGCGCTACAACCACGCCCGCCTCTCTGGAAGTGCGAAGTGGGAAGTATCCATGGAAGTCGCCCCAAGACCATTGCACGATCGTCCTCTGAGCCTGTTTGAATTCGGCCGGGTTTCGCAGTTAATCCTTGAAACTGAACGGGCCGACGGCGCATCTTCACCCCATCGACTCGCCCAAGAACCAAATCGTGCTGAAGAGAGCGCGACGCTTTCGGGGGAAACTCAGACATGGCATTATGAAGCGCTGCTGCTCCCTTCCGCTCACCCTCGTGGCTGTGCTGCTAGCGGGCACGTGGCCCGGCGCGGCGGCGACCATCACCTGGACCAACACCAGCGGCGGCAACTGGAGCGCCGCGGGCAACTGGAGTCCCCACGACGTGCCCGGTCCGGCGGATACGGTGCTGATCATCCAGGCCGGCACCTACACGGTCAAACTGGACACCAGCGCCACCATTACCAGCCTGACGCTCGGCGCTGCGAGCGGCCAGCAGCGGCTCACCAACCACGCCAACACGCTCACGATCAATGGCGCCGCCACGAACGGTGGCAACGGCGTGTTGGACCTGGCCGGCGGCAGCCTTGCCGGCCCGGGGGTGTGGCAGGTGAACGCCAACGGCGTGTTCAACTGGTCAGGTGGCTCTCTAGCGAAAGCGCTGACGGTGGCGAGCGACGCGGTGTTGAATCTGAGCGGGACGATGACAAAGGCGGCGTTTCAGCCGCTGACCAACTGGGGGACGATCAATTGGGCAGGGGGCGATCTGACCCTGCTAAACGACGGCAGCAGCCGAGCTGGAGCGATCTATAACCAGCCTGGAGCGCTGTTCGATTTGCAGTGCGACCTGAGTCTTTCGTCCACCTACGGTTTCGAATTCATCCTCAACGCGGGCACCTTCCGCAAGAGCGCTGCCGCGGGAAGAACATCGATCTTCCCGCGTTTGGACAACTCCGGCACGGTGGAGGCGCAGAACGGCACGCTACAGTTGAACGGCGGCGGAATGCTGGGCGGCACGTTCAGTGCGCAGACGGAGGCGGCGGTGAAGTTTGCCGCCGGGGACTTCGTGCTCAGTGGCACCTTGGCCAAGAGCGGGGGCGGGGTAGTAGCGTTCACCAGTGGAAACATCACGTTCACGGGTCCGATCACCAGCTTCGATCTTACCGCCGGGACGCTTACGGGCACGAACGAGCTGGCGGGCACGCTTAACTGGAGTGGCGGTCAGGTTCAGGGGGCACTGACGGTCGCTGAGGGCGCGCTGCTAAACTGGAGTTCTGGTTCTCTATCGGGTCCGCTGACGGTGGCAAGCAACGCGGTGTTGAATTTGTTGGATGGGATAGGGCCAAAGCTGGTGTCACAGGCGGTGACCAACTGGGGGACGATCAACTGGGCCGGTGACGATTTGACGCTTCGGAACGACGGCAGCAGCAGCGATGCTGGGGCAATCTACAACCAGCCGGGCGCGTTGTTCGACGTGCAGTGCGACCAAAGGCTCGCGAACTACTTTGGCTCGGAGTTCATCGTCAACGCCGGCATATTCCGCAAGAGTGCTGGCACAGGCTCCGCGGGGATCAACGTGGGCTTTGACAACACTGGCACGGTGCAGGTGGAGAAAGGCGCGGTGCATTTTTCTGGCAGCTACACATCCGCTCCCACCAGCAACTTGCGGTTCATTTTCAGCGGCATGACCGCGGGGACGGGCTTTGGGCAGGTGCGCTTCGGCACGGCCCTGGTTCCTGCAGGGGTCGTGTCGGGCGAGGTAGTGAGCGGCTTCAGTCCGCCGACGGACACGCGTTTCCAGGTGATCTCGGGTGGGTTGGCGGGAGATTTGTTCAACGTCGATCGCGATGCGGGCAATGGCTACGTCTTTGATTTCTTCCGGGCGGGGGACACTTTCACGTTGGTAACGCGGCCCGGACATCTCACCCTGCCGCCGTTGCTGTCCCTGCTGAAAGTCCGACCCGGCATCTGGAGTTTCTTGATGGAAGGCCAGCCGGGGCTGACCTATCGCATTCAGTCCGCCAGCGAGTTGCGGGAGACGCCGCCGACAGAGTGGGTCACGATAGGCACAAACACCACGCCCAGCGGACTGGTCCAGTTCCTGGTCACGAACACGGCGACTCAGCAGTTCTACCGCGCGGTGACACCGTGACGAGGCGTCACGCTTAGACTGCGTGCGCTTGAGCGCCGCTTTCCACCGTGTCGGGAAGCCTTGCCCGGATCGAAAGCGCCGATAAACCGGACGCACTGCAAACGCTTCACGAGTTTCGACGTCACACTCCGTTACTCCCGCCTTGTGGAGGTGCGAGGTCGGGAGTGCGAGGTGAGGGGTATCGGTGGAAGTGGCTCCAAGGACGGCCACGCCGCCGCTGTCAGGCTGCTTTCGCCAGTTCCACGCTATGGGCGTGAACCTTCCGGATCGCTTCAATGATGTGGTCCATGTCGCTGCGGTCGGCCAGAAGCATGTTCTGGGTCATCGCCACGGTGGTTTCGCAGACCTGCTGGTTGCCTTTCAGTTCCTGGAAGCTGGCGCGGTAGGCCTTGAGCCGTTCGGGGCTCCACAGCCGCTTGAAGCCGCGGGAGGCAATGGCTTCGTCGAGCAAGCCGTCGTAATACTGCTCGTGGTAAATACTGCCGCAAGGGACGCCCTCCGCGGACACTGCCTTCATGAACTTGTCGCGGGACAGGCCGTTGAACTGTGCCGCGTCGTAGCGGTACGCGTACAGGTGCCAGGCAGGGCGGCTGTTCTCCGGCAGGCGCGCGGGGGTGATGCCAGGAATCTTGCCGAGGTTGGCCGTCAGATAGTCGGCGTTCGCGCGGCGGATTTCGGTTTCCTTCACGAGCTTGTCGAGCTGCTGCGTGAGGATGACGGCCTGGGCCTGCGTCATGCGGTAGTTGTTGCCGCGGGTGAAGCTGCCGCTGCCTGTGTTTGTGCCGCAAGCGCGGCCGCAGTTGTGGAAGGAGTTGCACTTGTCAATCAACTGCTCACTCATGCCGGTGATGGCGCCGCCTTCGCCGGAGGGAAGGTGCTTGGATTCCTGGAAGCTGAAGCAGCCGAGGTCGCCGATGGTGCCGCACTTGCGGCCCTTGTATTCCGCGAGCCAGGCCTGGCAGGCGTCCTCGACGACGGCAAGCTTGTGTTTCCGGGCGATGGGGATGATGGCGTCCATATCGCATGGCATACCGAAGATGTGGACCGGCATGATTGCACGCGTGCGTTCGGTGATCCGGTTCTCGATGGTGGCTGGGTTGATGGTGAGTGTGGCGGGGTCGGTGTCGGCGAACACCGGCAGGGCGCGGCTGTTGAGGATCGCGTTGTAGCTGGCGATAAAGGTGTAAGGCGAAACGATCACCTCGTCGCCGGCGTCCACGTCCATGACGTGCAGGCTGACCATGAGCGCCGTGGTGCCGCTGGCAGTGGCCAGACAACTCCTGGCGCCGAGCAGTTGTGCATAGCTCTTTTCAAAATCCGTCACGCGTTCGTCGGAGCCGCGAAACCAACGCCCGCTGCGGAAGACCTTGAGGACTTCCGGTTCCCAGGCCTCGCGCCATTGCGGCCACTTGGCCCAGCCGCCTTGGTGAACGGGCGTGCCGCCGAGCAAGGCTGGCTTGGCCGCTTGGGCCGCGTATGCTGTGGGCGCTCGACGGGCGCCGAGCCACGCGAGGGCCGCGGAGCCTGCCGCGGCGGTTCGGATGAATCCACGTCGTGTTAGATGGTTCTTCATGGCTTTGGTCCTTCCTGTGTTTCTGGTTGGGTTTCCAGCATTGGCACTTCTCAGCTTGGTGCGTCGTTTGGCTTCGGCGGCAGCATAGCTATTCGGGGATGAACCCACAATACCGATGACTCGCCGATGACTCAACGTTCACGGCACTCTTCGCGGGCGATCCGGGGGGGCGCCGTGTGACGCCTTGCCGCGACACGGTCGCAGGCCATCAGTTCCCCTGGTGACCCGCGTTCTTCCAGCTTTAAATCCAGCCGATGCCGGGCGTAAGATGCCGCGCATGATGTTTGCCACGCGAGACGAGGCTGGTCGCCTGCTGGGGCGGTATCTCAAAGCTCGCGACGTCCCCGCCGATCTCGTCCTCGGTCTGCCGCGCGGTGGAGTGCTTGTGGCGGCAGAGGTTGCGAGAACGCTCGGCCTCGCGTTGGACGTGCTCATCGTGTGCAAGATCGGCCATCCGGCGCAGCGGGAATTTGCCGTGGGCGCGCTCGCGGAGCCGAACGTCGTGGTGCTCGATCCGTCCACGGTGGGTGCAGACGCCGCGATGCACCGTAACCTGAAAGCGATCATTCAGGAGGAAATGGATCGGCTTCAGCACTACCGGGCCACTTTTCACCTCGGCCCGCCGCCCGATTTGAGCGGGAAAGTCGTGTTGTTGGTGGACGATGGTTTGGCCACGGGCGCCACCACCGAAGCTGCCGTGCTCTCGGCGCGCAAGCAGGGCGCCGTGCGAACGATCGTCGCCACGCCAGTCGCATCCGGAGATGCCGTGCGCCGACTCAGCAACGTGGCGAACGACGTGGTGGTCCTCCACGTGGACGAGGATTTCGAGGCAGTGGGGCGTTACTACGAACAATTCAACCAAGCCTCCGACGAAGAGGTGCTCGCCGCCTTGCGCGCGTCGCGAAGGGCAGGGGAGTGAACCACGATGCCTGAACTCCCCGAAGTCGAAGTGCTCGTCCGACATCTTGCGCCGTTGGTGCGTGGCAAGATGATCTGCGGTGTCCAAGTGCGACGCGAGCGGGTCCTCCGTCCGACGACGCTCAGGGAACTGCAGCGCGCGTTGCCTGGCGCCCGCATTCTCGGCGTGCGGCGCCGGGCCAAGTATTTCGTGTTCGAGCTGCGCAAACCGCGCCAACGCGAGACATTCTGCCTGGTCGGGCATCTCGGCATGACCGGACGCGTGTTTCTCGCGCCCCAACGCCAGCCTTTGCCGAAGCACGCCGCCGTGGTGCTCGACTTGGGACGGTCGAATTTGGTTTACGAAGACACGCGTTGCTTCGGCCGGTTCAACCTCGACAGATCACCGCTGGCAAAGCTCGGGCCCGAGCCGCTCACTCCGGACTTCACCGTGGACTACCTGGCCCGCGCCCTCAGGCGTTCAGCCCAAGCGATCAAGGTGAAGCTGCTGGATCAGGCTCTCGTCGCCGGGATCGGCAACATCTACGCCAGCGAGGCGTTGCATCGGGCGGGCATTTCGCCGCGGCGGGTCGCCCGCAGGCTCACGCGCGTGGAAGTCGGGCGATTGCGCAACGCCATTCGCAAGGTCCTCTCGGAGGCCATCCGTTTTGGGAGCACCGTGCCCTTGAACTTTAGCGAGCGCGGTGGGGACGGGCTGTTTTACTACGGCCGCGCGGAGGGCGCGCTGGATTACTACGAGGAGCGACTGCGTGTCTATGATCGCGCGGGACAGGCATGCCGGCGCTGCGGGAGTGACGTCCGGCGCATCGTTCAAGCGGCGCGGAGCACTTATTTTTGCGCAAGCTGCCAACGATAGGAGAACGTGGGCCTGATCCTCGCCGGCACGATAGTGCTGACCCTGGAACTCAAGTTTGGGCAGCGAGCCCGCCAAGCCGGGAGGTTGGTGAAGGAAGTGCCTGAGCAAGGACAGGCAATTCCCGCGACCGTTGCGCGAATTGGCTTCCTATGTCCGGCGTCCTGCTGCTATAACCTGCGCCAGTTCGGCGTGCCTGGCGCGCGGCGAACGCAGGATTGGGCGGACCACTAAGTCGTGTGCATGCGGATTCGTCAGGGATACTTGGAAGCGTTGGCTGGCTTGGCTGGCGCAGCGGGGTTTTCTGACTGTTCGTAACGCGAATGCCCCTTCGTTTCAGTCGTCGCCCTGCCACCTTTCTCGGAATTCTCACAGAACCATGAAACCATATCGCACGATTCTTGCCCTGGCGGCCCTCGCCTTCCTGTCCGTATCGGTCGCCACCGTTGCCCGCGCTGCGACGCTGGAAGAAGCCCTGGACGCTCCTGGCCTAATTTGGACTACCGGCGGTGGCGTGTCTTGGTTCGGCCAGAACTCCACCACCCACGACGGCGTGGACGCTGCCGAATGCGGTGGCTTGACCAACGCATATTCCGAAAGCTGGCTGGCGACCACCGTCACCGGTCGGGTCGCAGTGCTGTTCTGGTGGAGGTCGGTCTCGCCGGGCGGGCAGCACTTCGGGTTTTGGTTCCATACAAACGGCACCTATCTGGAAGGGCTCTACGGTAATGTGGATTGGCGTCAGACGAT
Source organism: uncultured Verrucomicrobiota bacterium (assembly GCA_964371005.1). Taxonomy (GTDB): domain Bacteria; phylum Verrucomicrobiota; class Verrucomicrobiia; order Limisphaerales; family MWDV01; genus MWDV01. Next base: position 15,436 of record CAYJNU010000091.1, read on the forward strand.
GGTGTCCTTCGCCGAGGGCACCAACACGCTCAAATGGACCAGCATTCTCGGCGGCGTGAATCCAGCCGCTCCCATTGCCACCAATTGGCTGGATCAGGTCGTGGTGACCAACATCGCCGGCTTGAAGCCCACCTTCCTCGTGCAACCTGAGCCATCGGTGACCATGCCGGAGAATTACCCGGATCACACCAATCTCCAAGTGCGGGCCATCGGCGACATTCCGATGACGTACCAGTGGCAACGCGATGGGACGAATCTCACTGAAGCCTGGCCGTTCTCCGGCGTGACGACACCGACGCTGCGTCTCGACGCCCGGACCGCTGCGGACGCAGGCGATTACCGGGTGGTGCTCAGCAACGCCTGGGGCATGACTACCAGCCAGGTCTGCTCCGTCAGCGTTGTCCCGGCGAAACCGGCCTTCTATCCATTTCAACCGGCGGATGTCATCCTGGCCCCGGGCGCGTACCACAGCTTCAATTACGTCTCCGTCTTCGGCACCAGCCCGTTCACTCTCCAGTGGTTGAAAGACGGCACTCCCATTCCCGACGGCATCATTGACTTTGCGGCCTTTGCCGACGCCGGCGGATACTCCCTCGTGGCGACCAATGCCTACGGCGCCAGCACCAGCCGGGTGGCGCAAATCACCGTCAGCACGGACCTCCCGACCATTGTCAGCGGGCCCGAGCCGGAGGTCCGGGAAGTGATGCCTGGAGAGTATGCCGACTTCTATGTGCAGGCTTCCGGCCCGTAAACCCTTTCCTACAGTTGGCGCAGGGTGGGCGACGCCGCCGAACTCGCGACCTGGGATTCAATTTGGTTTGAGGCCGTTGACCCAGCCAACACCGGCTTCTACTACGTCATTGTGGCAAACAACAACGGCGCCGTGACCAGCCGCCTGAGCGTGCTCGCGGTGTCGCCGGTGACCGCGCTGGGCCTTGCACTGGACGCGCCGCAACTCGTCGTAACAAACAACTCCGACTGGCCTTTGTGGTCGCCGGACGTGCAGGGCGTGAACGCGCACGATGAGTTTTGTGCCGCGCGCAGCCCGGCATTTCAGTTCGGATCGTCCGCGTTCAGCACCGTCGTCACCGGCCCCACCAACGTCTCCTTCTGGTGGCGCATCTCGGCGGCGTCGGAGGTTTTCCTGGACGTCGCGGTGGATGGTTCGGTCAGCAACACGATCTCCGGCGAAACCGCTTGGGCACAACAACCACTTGTTCTGTCCGCCGGCGAGCACACGTTGACTTGGACGTTTCGCAAGGAAACCTATGACGTGGCAGGGGCTGACGCTGCCTGGGTGGACCAAATCGTCCTCGGCGATCTTCCCAGCACGGGCACGGAGATCACGAACTTCGCCGCCTTGGGCGACGCGCCGGAGTGGTACCAACAAACCACGAACACGCACGATGGTGTGGAGGCCTGGCAGAGCGGCGACATCTCCGATGATGAAACCAACCGCCTCACCGCCAACGTCACCGGCCCGGGCACCCTTACTTTTTGGTGGCAGGTGGACTCGGAGGAAGGTTGCGATTTCCTGGAGTTCTGGCTGGATGGCGTGCCGCAGGCCGGCATCTCGGGCCAGACCAACTGGCATCAGCTTTCTTACGTTCTGGGCACCGGCTCGCACACCCTGGAGTGGCTCTACGACAAGGACGGCAGTCAAGACGTTCAGGCCGACGCCGGTTGGGTGGATGAAGTGATGTTCACGCCGACAACTGGGCTGCTCACGCTGGAGCAGGCGCTCAACGTAACCAACCTGACCTTCACCACTGGCGGCGACGCGCCGTGGTTTATTGAAACCACCAATTCTCACGACGGCGTGGCAGTGCAGAGCGGGCCGATTGGCGACAGCCAACAAAGCTGGCTGCGCACCACCGTCGCTGGTCCGGGCACGCTGACCTTCTGGTATGCCCACAGCACGGAGAACGGTAAGGACTGGTTCTACCTTTCACCCTTTGGCGACTGGGGCGGCGGCTCGGGCGGTGTGTATAATGGGTGGAGCCAGCAGACGATGAACATCCCCGACGGCACCCACACTCTGGAATGGCGCTACGAAAAGGACGGCAGCGGCAGTGATGGCTCGGACGCCGCGTGGCTGGACGAGGTTTCGTTTGCGCCCGCCCATGCTGGCCAGCCGCCGGGCTTCGTGCTCGATCCCACCAACCAAACAGTGGAGGTGGACGCGATGTTGCAGTTCGCCGTCCAAGCCACCGGGGAATTGCCCGTCACCTACACGTTGCTGCACGAGGGCAACCCCGTGCATATCGAAACCGTCGCTGCCTCCGGCCCGATCATGCTCAGCCGATGGATCACCAGCGCCGCTGACGCGGGCCGCTACTGGGCCGCCGCCACCAACGCCTTCGGCGGCGCCACCAGCGCCGTGGCACAGGTGACCGTGATCAACCCCGCGAGAATTCTGAGCTCCGCCGGCAACCGCGTCGTGCTCCGCAGTCGCGATTTCACCCTGACCGTGACAGCGGCTGGCGAACCTCCGCTCGCCTATCAGTGGTTCAAGAACGGTGCGCCCATTCCTTACGCGACCTATTCGTTGCTGGATATCTCCGAGGCCAATTACGGCGATGCCGCCGACTATTTCGTCACCGTGACCAACGCCCTGCGCATGGCCACCAGCAGCGTGGCCCGCGTGTCGGTGACGCCGTGGTTCTACAAAGTGCGCAACCTCGGCACGCTCTCGACCAATTCCGACGCGGATTCTGAAGCCTACGACGTGAACAACCTCGGCGAGGTGGTCGGCTACAGCGAGACGGATGAATGGCAAAGCGGCGCCCGCATCAAGCACGGATTCGTCTGGCTCAACTCTGCCAGCAATCCGGCTGGTACGATGTTCGATTTGGGCGATGGGCGACAATGCGTCAATGTCGCCAGCACCAACCGCCTGCCCGGACACAGCTTTGCCTACAGCATCAATGACCACTTCGACATCGCCGGCCAGTTTGAATACCGCGTGAACCCTACGCAATCCGGCGACCCGCACGCGGCCTTATGGCGTCAGCTCAATTGCGGCGTGGCGGGCCCCTTCCTGTACGGCAGCCACTGTCCATTGGAACTGCTCGACGTGCATCCCAAGGACATCTACGTCTATCCGCCGGACACCGAAGCCGTGTCCATCAACAACCGCCGGCAAATGCTCCTGCGAGGCGGCTGGGTCTGGACGCTGGCACATTACGGCTACCTGCTGACCCTGAGCGATCCCCTGGACCGGTTCTCGCCGTTGGTGGCGCGGAACCTGGGCGTGAGCGACGGGTATATCGTCCCCAACGCCTTGAACAACTCCGGCTTGGCGGTCGGACGCTACCTGCAATACATCGGTGGCGACATGCCCTACCTCTACGACGGCACGCCGCATATCGGCTCCGACGCCACCAGCAATCTCTTCTTCGGCGAGTTCCGTTCGGTGAACGACAAGGGAGTCATCGCTGGTTTCCAACGGGTGAGCGTGCAAGGCGCGAACGTCTTGAAGCCTTTCCTGCTCCAACCGGATGGTCGTTTCGCTTGGTTGAGCAACCCGACGGTGGATCCCTGGTACTTTCAAGTGAACGACATCAACAACAACGAGCAGATCGTGGGTCAGAACAACGCCCTGCAAGGCATGCTCTACACGGACGGCCAGTGGTTACCGCTCAAGGACCTGATCGTGGGCGGCGGTGTGGACATCGTCCAGGCCCATGCCATCAATGACCGGGGCCAGATCGCCGCCACCACCGGCGGTTGGAAGGCCTGTCTGCTGACGCCCACCTCCGGCAGTCCGAACCAATCGCCCGTCGCCGTGAATGACGAGCAACGCCTGCCCAGACTGGCCTCGATCCGCATCCCCACCTACCTGCTCACCGCCAACGATAGCGATCCCGACGGCGATGGTTTGTCCGTCGTGACCTTGGGGGAAGGCACGACCACGACGACGCAAGCCGGCGGCACGGCATCCCTGCAAGGGGACGCGATCTTCTACACGCCACCCTCTGGACAAGTCACCTCCGACCAATTCAGCTACACCGCAGGCGATGCGTTCGGCGGCCGGGACAGCGCGCACGTGACGTTGATCCTGGATGCGGCCGCGCCTCCGCCACAACCGCTCCTCAACCCGCCGCAACGCCGGCCGGATGGCCAGGTGCTGCTGTCCGGCCAGGCGCCGTACGGTTCGATGGTGATCATCTACTCCGCCAGCAATCCGCTCGCGTCGTACTGGAAGCGTGACACTGTTATCATCGTGCCCGCTTCCGGGCAATGGTCGGTTGTTCGTCCGGGAGGCCCAGGCAACCAACCCGTCTTCTACAAGGCTGAGTTCTTCGAGGGTTCGTTTTGATGTAGCGGAGTCGCGGGTTTTGGGCAGCGAGCGGGTCGCAGGCAGTCGCCGGCATGCCGAGGAAAGCGCACGCAGCCGACTTTGACAGTCACAACTCAACAACGGGAGATTGATCCCCGCGCTGCTTCGCGGGTATAGTCCAAGCCGATTTGGGTTAGAGAGGCTTCATATGAAACTCGCATCGCACCTCCGTGTGGTTTGTTGGACATTGCTGGGATGGACTTGGTTGTTCGCGCTGTCCGTCTCCGTCACGGCCGCCGTACTCAGCAACGGCACGGTGCATCCCAAGAACGGCGATCTTGCCACCGTGTTCAAGTTCAGCGTCACCTATTTGAGCCCGGCTTCCACCAACCTGCCGCAAGTGATGCACGTGATTCTGGACGAGTCCATCACCAATGTGATGAGTGCCGCCAACCCCGCGGACCTCGATCCTCGCGACGGCAAGATGTACACGTGGAGCGGAACTCTCCCGAAGGCACGCCATCGGTTCCGATTCGCCGCAGTGCCCCCCTCGGTTGGAGACATTGCCCGGCATGCGGGACCGGATGTGAGCGATGCGCCGTTGCTGGTGCGACCGTTCTACTTCTTCCTAAACTGTCCGGCGGATTATCTGGCCGACGACTTTTACGTTGCTCGGGACAGCCGCTTCATCTCGGCGGGCGATTTGAACGGCGACGGGCACGCGGACCTGGCCCATTCATGGTTCGGCGTTGCGATCCGAGACCACGCCGACGAAGGCGCGGTCATGGTTTACTACGGGCCGGACTTTGCCCGGAGCGATTGCTTGTTGCATCCGCGTTACCCGGCGCACGAGCGCTTTGGGCAGACCGTTGCGGGCGGAGGTGACCTTGATGGCGACGGTTTCGACGACTTGGTGATCGGCAACTCCAGTTCTCCGACGCGGTTCTTCGTATATCACGGCCGCGCGTCTGGACCGCCGGTTCTCGACCATGAGCTTACAGCCTCCGGCATCGAGGAAGCTCGTGCCCTTGCGGACGTCAATCAGGACGGGCACGCGGACTTGGTGTCGCTGGGGAGCGCGACGGTGTGTTATCCGCCTGGGTACAATACCGTGCTGCTTCGCGTGCGCTCGGGGCCGGCCTTGAACGGCTTCAACGAATCGACCATGGGGGTCAGCGGCAGTGCGACGTTTGCCGAAGCTCAGCTTTCCGTCGTGGATCGGAATGGGGACGGCCACCCTGGTGTCGTGATGGGGGGCGCCTTGCATGGCTATAGTCTCAACAGCACCAGCGGCACCTGGCATGCCTCCAGCGACACCCGGCAAATCCGATGCGCGGACGGGCCGGGTTTGGGTGTGAGCCTGCTCTACAGCAAGTCCGCCCAACCGGGCCACAGTTATGACTTGGAGGGGATGCTCGGCATTGGCGACGCGAACGGCGATGGCAATGACGACTTTGCCGGCTGGAGCGAGGGGAACTGGTGGGAGCGAGGGAGTGATTGGTACACCGGGCCCAGCCTGAACTATCAAAGCACGATCAATCTCCCGGCCGGTAGCAGAGGGTGTTTCAAGTTTCGATAGAGCGAGATGTGGAAAATGGGGCGTTTCTT
>CAYJNU010000092.1:0-12803 GCA_964371005.1 uncultured Verrucomicrobiota bacterium
CGCACGCAAACCGTCGTGTTGCCCATCACCGGCCCGGCGGGCGAACTCCAGTTCTTCGTGCAGACGGACAGCCGCGACGAACGGGTGGAACTGAACGAGGCGAACAACCTTGCCGCCGCGACGAACACGACTTCCGTCCCGCTCCTGCTCACGCTGCAAGTGCCTGCGACGCAGATCGCCGAGAACGCCGCCAGCCCGACTCTGCAATGCACTTTGGTGCGCAACGGCGACCGCAGCGCGGCGCTCACCGTCACGCTCACGAACAGCGACGTTACCGAAGTGACCGCCCCCGCCGAAGTGACGATTCCCGCTGGCTTGCCGTCGACGGTGTTGAACCTCCAGGTGCTGGCTGATGGCGTGGTGGACGGCCCGCAGACGGTGACAATCGGGGCCGGGGCCGCCGGTTACCCGGCGGCGCAGGCGCAACTGGTCGTGGTTGATGCTGACCTGCCGTTCCTCGCCGTGTCCTTTGCCACGAACCGCGTCAGCGAAGGCGCCGCCCTCTCGGGACTCGTGGCGCGCGGCTACGTGACCACGAATGCGCTGGTGGTCACGCTGACCAGCTCGGCGCCCGGTCAGTTGGGCGTCCCGGCCAGCGTGGTTATTCCCGCCGGCTCGAACTCGGCGACGTTCACCGCCACGGCCGCGGACGACACGCTCATTGAACCGGCCATGCGCTACACCGTGGCGGCATCAGCGGCCGGGTTTGTCGGCATGGAAGCGGAACTCGAGATTCTGGACGACGACGTGCCGCAGGTGTTGTTGAACCTGGCCAGCGCGACGGTCGGCGAAGCCGCTGGCCCGCAAGCGACGCTCGGCTCCGTCACGCGCAATCCCGTGACCACGCGCGCCGTCACCATCGCGCTCACCAGCAGCGACACCACCGAAGCGCTCGTGCCGCCGACGGTGACGATTCCGGCGAACGAGCCCACCGCCACCTTCAACGTCGTGGCCGTGGACGACCCCGCCGTGGACGGCGCGCAAACGGTGCAGATCGGCGGCTTCGTGCTCGCGTCGCAAACCAGCGCGCAGGTCGCGGCCGTTCCCGCCGCGGCGCTCACCGTCACGGACAACGACGGCCCGGCCCTGACCCTCTCGGTAAGTCCGAAGCTGCTCGCCGAAGGGGTACTGCCCGCAGGCATGGGCACGGTCAGCCGCAACACGCCCGCCACGAACGCGCTGGTCGTGACCGTGACGTCCAGTGATCTCACTGAGGTTTCCAATCCCAATCCAGTGGCGATTCCCGTGGGCCAGGCCTCCGCCACGTTCCAGATAGGCACCGTGGGCGACGGCGTGAACGACGGCAGCCACGCCGTCACGTTGACCGCCACCGCCGCCGGCTTCGCGCCCGCCAGCGAACTCGTCACCGTGACCGACGCCGATTTGCCCGACCTCCACGTCGCGAGCATCACCGTGCCGCCGCTGGCGGAGACGGAGAGCTACATCAACGTCAGCTACCGCGTGGCGAACCAGGGCTTCAGCGCCACGCGCAGCAACTTCGTCACACGCGTTTTCCTGTCGGCCGATCCGCTGCCGGGCGACGACACGCTCGTTGCCCAGTATCAGTTCAACGGCTCGCTGCCCGTGGGCCTGTCGTTCGAGCAGACGCTCTCGGTGCGCCTGCCGCAGGGCGCGGGCAATCGCTGGATCATCGTCCAGACGGACGCCGGCACCGCGGTGGATGAAGTGCTCGAAGATAACAACACCGGCATCAGCCTCGCGCCGATCAGTGTGAGTGCGGCCTACAGCGCCTGGGCGCAAACGGCGCTCAACACCGCGCTGGCCGGAACCCCAGTGCCGCTTGCAGGCCGCGCGACCAACAGCGCCGGCGCCGGCGTGGCCTACAAGCTGGTCAACCTCCACATCGTCGTGCGCGGCACAGAGCGCGTCATCTCCGCGCTGACCGACAACAGCGGCAACTTCAGCGCGACGTTCCAGCCGCTCACCAACGAAGGCGGGACGTATCAGGTCTTCGCCACGCATCCGGGCGTCACGAGCGCGCCAGTGCAGGACAGCTTCTCGTTGCTCGGCCTGAAGCCGGACGCGACGACCGTGAACATCCGCGTCGTCGAAGGTTCAAGTGCCAGTGGCGCGGTGGCCATCCAGAACCTCGGCGACGTGCCGTTGACGGGCCTCACCGCCACCGTGAGCAACGCGCCGCCGCAACTCGGCGTGAGCGTTGGCTTCGTGAGCAACTCAGTCCCAGGCAGCGCGAGCGCGAACCTGGTTTACTCCTTTACCGCGCCCACCGATGAAGGCAGCGGCGTGGTGTCCGTTCACCTGACCAGCGCGGAAGGAACGGCGGCGGACGTGTATTTCGTCGTTGACGTTGAGTCATTGCGCCCGCGTCTGGTCGCCACGCCGGGTCAGCTCACGGCGGGCATGGCGCGCGGACGGCAGGCCACGGTGGAATTCGTGGTGCAGAACCTCGGCGGCGTCGCCACCGGGCCGATCACCGTCTCGCTACCCGTCGCGCCGTGGCTGCAACTGGCGCTCCCGAATCCGCTGCCGTCGCTCGAACCGGGCGCGAGCAACCGCGTCACGTTGCTGCTCACACCCGCGAACGATCTGGCGCTCACGGCCTTCACCGGCAACCTCGCGGTGAATTGCGCCAGCGCCGGCCTGAGCGTGCCCTTCAACTTCCGTTGCCTGTCCGAGGCGAAGGGCGATCTGCGGATCGAGGCGGTGGACGAGTTCACCTACTTCGCCGCCGGTTCGCCGAAGCTGACCAACGCCTCCGTGGTCGTGCGCGACGCCGTCAGCCGCGTGGTTATGACGAACGGCCTGACCGACGCCCAAGGCCAGTTCTTCGCCGCTGGCTTGGCCGAGGGTTACTACAGCCTGGAGGTCAACGCGTGGAAACATGACGGTTACGTGGCCACGCACCTGTTGCTCGCCGGTCAGACGAACGAAGTGCAGACCTTCCTGCCGCGCCAGACGGTGCAATACGTCTGGAAGGTCGTGCCCACGGAAGTCGAGGACGTGACGAAGATCACGATCGAAACCGTCTTCGAGGCGTTCGTGCCCATGCCCGTGGTGACGATCACGCCGGCATTGATTGACCTCTCGGAAATCCAGGGCGACGAGGCGCAAGTGGACTTGCTGATCGAGAACCACGGGCTGATTGCCGCGCAGGGATTCCATTTCAATCTGCCCCTGCACACGGACTGGGAATTCACGCCGCTGGTGTCAGACGTGGGAACGATCCCGGCGCGTAGTTCGTTGAGCATCCCCCTCACGATCCGCCGGCTGTCAACGGGCGGCAAAGGGGCGAAAGACTCGCGTAGCTCGGACTGCGATACCGCGGGGGATGGATGCTACTTCTTTGATTGTGGCAAGTACTCACGGAACATCTGCTTGCCAGTCCTGTTCTCAAACACTCGCAGCAATTGCACGCGAGCTAGCCTTCCCGGGTTTCCTGGAATCTACATCCCGGGCGGCTCCAAACCCGTCACCGGTGGGCTCGCAGGACCCAGCGGATCGGATCAGGTGAACGTCTCCAGCCTGCCCGCCGAAGTCTCGGCCACGGTGGTTTCGTGCGAGGAGTGCCTGGAGAAATTCGCCGCGGCGGCGCTGGGGTGCGCGGCCGATCTCTCTGGTTATGATAGCTTGGTGCTTGGCGTCAACGCCGCCAAGTGCATTACACACGACGACCCGAAGGCGTGCCAGCAGGCGCTTGCCGGTCTCATTTCTGCACCCCTCTCGGAGACGCCGATCGGGAAGGTCGTCTCCCTCATCAACTGTCTGGTCAGCCTGATAACGGCTTGTGAGGCTGGCCCCAACGCCGGACCTGCCGATCCTTGGCCTCCCATTTCCACCGTGTCAAGCCGCACGAAGTCCGAGAATGGTTACTTCGTTAACAAGCTGCCTTCGGGTGCAGCGGATCACTTCCCCGCGATTACCACGGTCGCCCAGCGCGGGGATCGCCTCCTGGCGGAATTCAACTTGATGCGCCTCTACATGGGTGACGACGCATGGTTCCACGAGGGCATGAGCACGAACTATGGCGTCTGGCTAGCCGCGTTCAGTGCTCGGACCGATGCGACTTCAGCGGAAGGCATGCGCGTCAGTTCCGCCGAACGGGCCGAGTTGCTATCGGCAGTCTGGCCCGATGCCATGGTGGAAACCAACCTCACCAAGTTCCTGGACCGCTGGAATCGCACCCAGGACTACTACGATGTGGGGATCCAGAAGCTGTCCGACGTGCCGAGCGGGCAAAGCAAGGACTTCATTCCGCTGGATGTGTTCTCCAACCTGGTGATGATGGCGCAACAAGCCGCACTGGCCAACGAGGCCGACGGGATCACCAACATCTTCGACGGGATTGCCGACGCTTACGGCAACTTGCGCGCCGAGATCATGGCCTACACCAACAGCGGTGGCGGTGTGTGCGCCCAGGTGCGGCTGGCGCTGGATCAGGACGCCGTGATTTCGCGCGACGCGTTCAAGGCTTCGCTGGAGATCATCAACAACGCCGACACACTCTTGCAGGCGGTCAGCGTTCAAGTCGTGATCAGCAATGCCGCCGGCGAAGTGGCCACCAGTCTGTTCGGCATCGCGCCGCCCACGCTGGAAAACCTGACCGCTGTGGACGGCTCGGGCGTCATTGATGGACACACTACCGGACGCGCCACCTGGACACTGCTTCCGAGTTCCGACGCCGCGCCTGCCATGCCGACGGTCTATTCCGTGAGCGGCACGCTGCGCTACACGCAGGACGGGTTGGACGTCACCGTGCCGTTGGCGCCCGCGGCGATCACCGTGCATCCGAACCCGCGCGTGTTCGTGAAATACTTCCACCAACGCGACGTGTTCTCGGACGATCCGTTCACAGACACGGTTGAGCCGAGTGTGCCGTTCAACCTCGCCGTCATGGTCCGCAACCTCGGCCTCGGCTTGGCGAAGAACGTCCGCATCACCTCCGCCCAGCCCAAGATCGTCGAGAATGAGAAGGGGTTGCTGGTGGACTTCCAGATCATCGGCACGGAAGTCGCCGGGCAAAACCTCACGCCTTCGTTGACCGCGAGCTTTGGCGAGATCGGCGCCGGCGAAACCGCCATCGGGCGGTGGCTGATGACCTCGACGGTACAAGGGCTCTTCGAGGAATACAAAGCGAGCTTTGAGCACGTGGACGGCCTCGGTAATCGGAAGCTCTCGCTGATCGAGGAAGTGACGATCCACGAAATGAACCACCTCGTCTGGGCGGGCGGCGCGTTCGAGGATGGCCGGCCCGACTTCCTGGTGAACGGCATCCCCGACGCGCGCGACTTGCCGGACACGCTCTACCTGAGCGACGGGCGGACAAACCCCGTCAGCGTAGTCGAGACAGCGACTGTGGATGCGGCTCCGTCAGCTCAGCATCTTGTGGTGCAACTGACGGCACCGATGCTGGCGGGCTGGACTTACCTGCGCGTGGCTGACCCGGGCAACGGCGCGTTCATCCTCACGAACGTCGTGTGCACGAGCAACGGCGCCCGCATCCCGCTCGGCACGAACGCCTGGACGACGGACCGCACGTTCCTCGGCCTCGGGCGGCGTCCGGTCAACGAGAACATCCTGCACCTGCTCGACTACAACAGCGCGGGGGCTTACACGCTCTATTACACGCCCGTGCCACAACCGGACACGACCGCGCCCACCAGCGCCGTCGCTGTGTTGCCCGCGCAAAGCCCGCCGATGTTCCAGGTCGCTTGGAGCGGCGCGGACACCAACGGCAGCGGCGTGGCGTTTTACGACGTGTTCGTATCGGTGAACGACGGCATGTTCACGCCCTGGCTCCAGCACACGCCGTTGACGGCGGCGATGTTCTCCGCCGAGCTCGGCTCGCGCTACGCCTTCTACAGCGTCGCCACCGACCAACAAGGCAATCGCGAAGCTGCGCCCACGACGCCCGACGCCGCGACTTCCGCCACCCTCACGAACCAGCCGCCCGTGCTTGCGCCGCTGGTAGCCCAGACCGTGGACGAGGGCGACACGCTGCAACTTACCTTGAGCGCCACCGATGACGAAGGCTCGGCCATCCGCTACACGTTGGGTGCCGGCGCACCGGCGGGCGCCTTCCTGAATCCAACCAGCGGCCAGTTCACCTGGGCCACGACCGAAGCCAACGGCCCAAGCACGAACACGCTGACAGTCATCGCCACGGACAACGGCATTCCGCCGGCCAGCGCTTCGCAGCCGCTGACGATCATCGTGCGCGAGGTGAACACTGCGCCGGTGCTCGCCGGCTACACGAACCGGACGGTCAACGAAGGCTCGTTGCTCACCGTCAGCAGCAGCGCCGAGGACTTCGACGTGCCCGCCAACACGCTGCGCTACCGCCTTGGCTCGGACGTTCCGACCGGTGTGTCTCTCGACGCGACCAATGGCGTCCTCCGCTGGCGCCCGAGCGATCTCCAGGGACCGAGCACGAACGCCATCGCCATCGTGGTCTATGACAGCGGCTCGCCCAGCCTGAGCGCGACGCAACAACTCACCGTGATCGTTCGCGACACGCGCGCCGACTTCACGCTGCACGTCGGCTCGACCAACCTGCTGGCCGGCGCGAACAACTTCGTGCCGCTGCGCCTCGACACCGGCGCGGACCTGACCAACCTGACGTTCGTGCTGGAAACGGACTTGGGCCGGTTGACGAACCTCGCGCTGCAATCGCTGGCGTCAGAAGTCGCGTCGTCCGGCATCCAGCAAGTCGGCTCGAACCGGTTCCAACTCCAGTTCACGAGCCGAGCGGACGCTTCATTGCAGGGCAACCTCACGCTCGCCCGCCTGGCATTCGGCGCCGTGCCCGCCGAGCATTCCGCGGTCGTGCCGCTCACGGCGCAATCGCTGGCCGGCTACTTGCGCGACGGACGGACGCTGGATCGCGGCGCCGCCGGTGCGGGCCGGGTCTTCGTGATCGCGCGCGAGCCGATCGTTGATTTGCAGCGCGCCTCAAACAACGTCGCGTCTCTGAGCCTCTACGGTTTGCCGGGCCAGCGGTATGCCTTCACCTCCGCCACGAACCTAGCCGCCACTGCGACCTGGACCGCAGTTCGCGACCTCGTGCTGTCAGACGCCGGCAATTGGAGCGGCGACTGGACGATCACCGCACCGCAGGGCTTCACCCGAGCCGTGGAAGTGTCGGGCACATCGCTCGCGGTGCGGCTCGAAGCCGGCAAGGTCGTCGTCGAATGGCCGGCGGCTTGCGCAGGCTGCGAGTTGCAGGAGTCGCCGAGTCTGAACGCTGGCGCCGCTTGGACGCGATGCGAGACTCAGCCGCAGTTGAGCGGCGGTCGTTACCGCGCGGAACTGCCGGTGACAGGCTTGACGGGCTTCTACCGGCTAAAGCTCAGCCAGTGACCGGGCATGTCATGAGGAGCGATTCGCCCCGCCTCGTTCACGGGCCCAGCAACACACGGTAATAGCCCTGCGTGGCGTTCGTGGCGGCGTTGTCAGTCCATTCGATTGGCAGAGCCGGCGAGTTGGTGGTCCACAACGTGACCCAATCCAGCAGGTTCGTCGAATGCTGGATGGTCAGGTCGGGGCCGGGATCGCCCGCAAGGTGCAGCGTGAATCCTTCCGCGGTCAGCGCAGGCGAGGCCAGCGTAGTCGTCGGTCGGTTCACCGTCACCCAGAAGCTCTGCGTCGCGCTGAGGCTCGGCGACATGCTGTCGCTGACGGTCACCTGAATCTGGGTGGTGAGCGGCGATTGGGCCAGCGCTGGCCGCCAGGTTAAGACGCCGTTGACCGGGTCCACCACCAAGCCCGCTGGCGCGCCGACCACGCCGAACGTCAGCGGCTGTGGCGGGAGGTCTGGATCGTTCGCGGTGTTGGTGAGCGTCAACATCTGCCCGGCGAACAACACCTGGTCCGCGTTCGTGGACAGCACGGGCGGATGGTTCGTGTTGGCATCGGAGATCGTTACCGTGGCGTTGGTCACCGCGCCGCCGAGATACCCGCTGCCGGGCAGCAGTGTGAGCGTGACCGATTCCAAACCCTCCACGAATTCATCAGCGGCAGGCACGATGAAGAGGTTCGTCCCGCTTTGTCCCGGTGCGAGCGTGACCGAGCCGGGCAGTGTGTTGAAGTCCGCTCCGGATATCGCGGTGCCGCCGAGCGCGTAGTTGAAGGTGACTGGTCCGTAGGTCGCGCTGGGGAACGCGATGCGGAAGGTGCCCGTGTTGCCGCCGGCCTCGCCGGCATTCGAGTCCGTGGCGCTCACGTTGGCGCGCGGCGGGTCCGCGATGATGGTGACCGTGGCCGCATTCGAGAATCCCAGGTCGTACGCCGCGTTGGCTTGCAGCGTCAGGGTGACGGTCTCGGCGCCTTCGGTTGCCGCATCCAGCAGAGCGCGGACGGGGAGCTTCATCTCGCTTTGGCCGTTGGTGAAGGTCGCCGACGTGCCCAGCGCCGTGTAATCAGCCCCGCTTGAAGCGGTGCCGGAAATCGCGAAGGTCACCGGCAGGCTCGCGCTGGGATCGCCGGTGCGTTTCAGCGTGAATTCGCCCGGCGCGCCCGCCTCGCCCGCCGTCGGTGCAGTGGCAAACGCCGCCACGAGTGTGCCCTTGTCCGACCACGGCTCCAGCCACTGCGCCGTGATGGGCCGCTCCAACGCGCCACCGGGGAACTGCACGCCCACCGAAATGTGATCGCCACCGCCGCCTTCGGCATGCAGGGCTTCGAGGTAGTAGCGTTGACCGGCGGTGAGCACGATGGCGCCGGACTTCTGATTCGCTTGGGCCGTCCAGTTGTGGTAGTCCACCCAGCCGTTGACGTAGGCGATGCGGCGGGCGCTCGAGGCCAGCGCGCTGGTGCCCAGCCGCAGCTCGCCGCCATCGTCCGTGGCGATGTAGAAATAGTAGATGCCCGATGCCGGCGCGATGAACCAGCCCCGCAGCCGGCTGCCGTAGTTGTCCTCCCAATCATGCGGACCTTCGGCGCTGGTGGAGAGATACTCACGACCGGTGGGCGACGCCGGGAAACTGGCAAAATTCGTCAGCGCCGAAACCGTGCCTGCGTTGCCAATGCCGGTCCACCATTCGCGCAACAAGCCGAAGCCCGGCCCGGGTTGCGCGATGGTCACGGTGGCACTGGCCGGGCTGGCGATGGTGTAGCCAGTGCCCGCGGTCAGGTTCAGTAGCACCGTCTTCGGCGCTTCCATTCCCGCCGCCGCGGTTGGTGCGATGACGACGTCCGCGGCGGCTTGACCAACGTCGAGCATGACCTTGTTCGTGATGAGGGCGTAGTCCACGCCGTTGGCAGCGGTGCCCGTGATTGAGTAGTTGACGGTGATCGCCGCGGTGACCAGGCCGGCGCGCTGAATCGTGAGGCGCCCCAGTTGCGGTCCGGTCTTCGACGCGTTCGGACCGCTCGCCACGATGGACACGACAGGCGAGCCGTCGTTGTCGTTGATCGTCACCAGCGCGCTGCCGGCGGTGGGAGTCAGCGTGTAGTTCGTTCCGGCGACCAGCGTCATGACCACGGTTTCGGCCGTCTCGGCAACGGCGTCATTCACTGGAGAGACAAGCACCTCAATGCTGGATGAACCTGCGGGAATCGTCTGCTTCAGACCGGTGGCGGCGTAGTCGGCGCTGTAGGCAGCCGTGCCCGACATGCTAAAGAACACGTCGAGGGCTTCCGCAGTCTCACCGGTACGCGAGAGCGTGAAGACGCCTGTATCCGACCCTTCCGTTGCGGTCGGATCGCTGGCGATCAGCGAAACTTCGCTTGGCGCCACCGGCGGGCGGCTGAGGGGAATGAGGCGATGATAGGGAATGGGTTTCTCCTCCGTGCCATCGGGCAGGTCAATGCCCACGGCGAGGTTATCGCCCCCGCTGCCTTCCTTGTGCAGGGCCTCGATGTAGTAAGGTTGCCCCGCTGCGAGCTGGATCAGCGCGGACTTCTGCGACGCGTTGGCCGTCCAATTGCGGTTGTCGGTCCAGTCGGTCATGTAAGCGATGCGCGCCTTGGACGCGGCGTTGGTCGTCGGGCTGAGGAAAAGTTGGCTGGCGTCATCGGACGCGATGTAGAAGCGATACCCGCCACTGAGGGGTGGCACGAACCAGCCGCTCACGCGCTGGCCGTAAGTGTCGTTCCAATCCAGCGGCGTCTCGAACGCGTCCGCCAGAGCCTCCGTGAGGTCGGGGCTGTTGGGGAAGCGGGCGTTGTTGGTGAGGTTGGCGACGGGATTGCCGCTGATGTTGAACCAAACCTGCCGGGTGAGGCCCGACCCTGGCCCGATGACTGTGGCGGTGGTGAAATCCGCTCCCACGGCACTGGGGCCGACCGTGATGGCGCGGCTGGCCGGGGCGAACTTGTAACCGTTGTGAACCGCCGTGAGTGAGTACGAGCCGGCGCTCAAGCGGCTCAAGGCGTAAGAGCCATCGCTCCGGCTGAAGGTTAGATTCCCGGATGCATCGGAGATGCGTGCGTTGGCGATCGGCGAGCCGTCCATTGCCATCACACGTCCGGAAATACTGTAATCGCTCGGCGTGCCTACGCGGACGGCCACGTTCTGCCGGCTTGTGCCGCCGCGCCGATCGGAGACGACGCACTGCACGACGTAGTTGCCCGCGGCGCTCCAGCTCCGCGTCTGAGTCTGGAGATTGTTGACGCTGATGTTCCCGTCGCCGAAGTCCCACGCGTACGCCAGAGTATCGCCATCGGGGTCGGCCGCCGTGGCCGTGAGCGAGATGCTCGTGCCTGTCGCGACGGTGTAACTGCTCGCCGTCACAATTGCCACCGGCGGATGATTGGGGCGCGCGTCGTCGTCGAATGCGACAGCGACATCCACCCACGGTTGCGGCGATGTGCCGCGTGCAATCGGGGTGTAGTGAATCCCAGCCGCCGCATCACTCCACGTCCGGCCAATCGTGAGCGGACAGTCATCCTTGAACTTCGTCGAACCGGGCGTCATGTCGAGCAGCTCCCAATCCCACTCGCGCATGACAGCGACGCCGTACGTCCAATAAGTCGCGTTCGCGCCGGTCACCGTGTAGGCGCGGTGCTCCAGCCAATACTGCGTGTCATCGCGCGAGGGGCGAAAGACCTTCACGCCGTAGCGGTTGGTGGAAAGCAGCGTCGGCTGGTCGTGGGCGAAGACGCGATACGTGCCGTTGCTCGTGACGGTCCAGTAGTTGGTCGCCGGCAGCCATTTCACCAGCGCCTTGTGCATCGCGCCAAAGTCTTCCTCAATCCCGCCGCTGCCCATGTTGTCGAACTTGTTCCCGTATTCCTCGTGCGTGCCGGGGCCGATGGGGTCGTCCGTCGTGGGATTCCACCAGTTCGCATGCGGTTGGCCGACGGCATGGCCCCATTCGTGGATGAGCACCGAGGCGCCGTCCCAGCGAATCCAGGCATTGCCTCCGCCGCCGTAACTGCAACAACCGCCCGGCTCGCCGTTCCAGCGCGCGACGAACAGGCTGTAATTTGCCGGCAGAAACGGATACGGGACGCCCGGAAACGCCGGATCGGTCGCAATGGATGCGGCCAGCGCTTTCGCGTCGTTCATCAGCGCCGTCATCCCATCCACGTCACTCCAACCATTCATGTAACCGGAGCGCGGCTTCGGCAGCGTGAGCGTGGGCGTGAACGCGTACGTGCCCTGCAACGAACCGTAGGACAACTCGGCGAACCGGCGCATCGTCGTGTTCAGGTCGCCCCGCACCGTTGCGTCAGTCTCCGGTTCGAACGCCGGGTCGTCATCCGCGAAGCGGACGCGGATGAACAGAAACTTCTTGTTGCCCTGGCTGCTGGTTTCCGGCACCACGGGGCTAGTGACGCCAGTGCCGCCGGAGCCGCCCGCGGCCCAAATGGTGGTCCCATCTGGCGCCGTGAAGAACGCCGGCGCCTCTGAAGCTGAGTGCAGGGCCATGACGCTCCCGCCCGTGTCAACGAAGGTGGCATCTGCCGTTCCCGTCGGCAGAGTCTTGCCGCATGCCGGACAAGGACCGGCAGTGAGCAGCGTCGCAGGACTTGGCAACGCGGCGACTTCGACCGTCTCCAACACGCGGTAAGGTCGGTCCAACAGCGCAAGCCGGTCGTCCACCGCGATGCCGATGAGGGAACTGGCGGGCGTGGACATCTGGCGCAATCGCCGGCCGTAGGTGTAAGCGTAGAAGAAGCGCCCGGGCAATTGTACCGTGCGGATGACCGGCTCAGAGCAGCTTAGTTCCTGACCCGGCTGCGGGCGGGCGAAGATGACGTTCAGATCGCCGCGCGCGCTGACTTGTTCTTCAAGCAGCGCGCTGACTGCTAGGGGCAGGCCCGCGCGTGATACGGACGGGAGTGCGACCTCAATAGCATTGCGCGGATCACGGACAATCAGTCCCCGCAGCGCCGTCCGCCGGGCACTCGCCAGAGTCACGCCTTCGCTCTCCAACTGGGCGCGTGTGGTGGCGTCTGCCGCGGCGAACCGCGCACGCCATGCGTCAAAGGTGGCGAACGCATTCGTGCCAGTCACAATGCTGTTGGTTTCAAGCGTGGCGACCGGCGTGGTGGCAGGCGAAGCCGCAGGCTGAACGAAT
The DNA here is from genome assembly GCA_964371005.1 of uncultured Verrucomicrobiota bacterium. Taxonomy (GTDB): domain Bacteria; phylum Verrucomicrobiota; class Verrucomicrobiia; order Limisphaerales; family MWDV01; genus MWDV01. The sequence continues at coordinate 12,504 of CAYJNU010000092.1, forward strand.
GGAGGCGTCTGGTCGGACGCACCACCCGCCGGTGCGGGCGTCCCGGCTTTCACCGAAGTCGCAGCCATTTGTCCGGGTGGCGTCAGTGGGGAAGCGAGTCGGGAAGAGACGATAGAGGCAACCGCCGCCAAGAGCAGCGTGACGGCGAGCATGCGGACTGAGTACTTCATGATTGCACAGGCTGCCCCAAACAACCTTAGCAATCAAGTTACAGGCTGCACCTTTCAGCGTGCTTTCGGCGTACGCCCCCGAAGACCCACCGTGAGCCCAAGCCTAGAAAGGTACGTACGGCGGGGGCGC
>CAYJNU010000092.1:12813-14846 GCA_964371005.1 uncultured Verrucomicrobiota bacterium
ACCGGCAAAGGGGCCCTCGGGGTTGCGCGCCTAAACGCACGCTGGAACCGCTCCCCCGAAATCACCTCATCGGTGAAGTTGCCAAGGCATTCGCCGAGATTTCGGTATGTTGATTTTGGTGGCGGCCAGTGTTGCAGCAGAGGCTAATGGGAGGTGATCCACTGCGCGATGTCGCGGATCACGTCCTCGTCCACGAAGCCGGGCACTTGGTATTCGGCGGGAGTGCTCGGGCCTTCGCCGGCAATGAAGAGATGATACAGCTTGGGATACGTCTTAAAGGTCACGTCCTTCCGGCTTGGCAAAGCTGAGCGCCAGCCGGCCAGGTCCTTGGCCGTGGCTTGGTAATCACGGTCGCCATGAAGGATCAGCATCGGGAGGCGAAGTTTCGCCGCCGTGGCAGGCGCATCGTAGCTGCGGAGGTCCAGCCAGTAGGCCGGCGGCGCGCCGAGGATCGCTTCGGTATTGGTGGCGTCCTGCCGGGTCAACGCAGTGATGCGATCAACTTGCTTGCGCGTGGATTCGATCTGTTGCCGCTCCTGCTCCGACACGGCGCCGTCGGTCTTCGCGATGTATTCGATCTGCTCGACGATGATCTGCTCCAAAGGACGCGTGCCGCCCGCCAGGAGGATCAAGCCGGCAAAGCCCGGGCGATCGCTGGCGATGCGTGGCGCGAGCATGGCACCGAGGCTGTGCCCGAGGAGGAAGATGCGGCGCGCGTCCACTTCACGCCTTTCGCGCAGCCAGTCCAGCGCGTAACCTGCGTCGTCCATGGTCTCCTCCCGCACGGTGATCGGCTTCAGGGTCGCGCCTCCAGTCAGGAACTTTTGGGCGTGGACTTTCGTCCGCTTGTCGTAGCGGAGGACAACGATGCCCCGGCTGGCCAACCCCCAAGCGATGTCGCGGAACGGTTTGTTCGGCCCAATGGTTTCGTCGCGGTCATTCGGGCCGCTGCCATGCACCAGAATCACGGCGGGGTGGTGGCCTTCGCCTTTGGGAATGGTCAGCGTGCCAGGCAACTCCCAGCCCGTCGCGCCAAACCGGGCTTCGACTTCGGTGAACAGATTTGTCTTCGCGTAGGACGGAAACTGCGCATCGGGCTTGCGCGCCGGCAGGAAGAAGAGTCCGGCGATCTGCCCGGCTGGGTTGAACACGACCTTCGCGTCCAGCCAGTCCTTGGCGAACTCGCAGGTCACGAGGACAATCTGGTAGGGCGGCAAGGCTTCGGTGCGGCTTCCGTGCCGACGCTTGAACGTGCCTGTCTGCTGGGTAACGGCCTGCCAGGTGGCAGCAAGCTTCTCGACGGGCAGCGCGGCGGCCATGGTCTTATCGAAACGGGCCACGGCGTTGGTGAACTGGCCGGCGTGCAATTGGTCCACGAAGGCCTCCGCCTTCGGGATGAGGGCGTCGTCAGTCTGAGCGGCGGCCACCGCAGAAACGAGCGACACCAGCCAGAAAGTCAGCCCGACACCGAGGCGACCGAAGGAAGGGACGGGATTGGTTCGCATAGCTCAGCCTCGATCAGGTTTCTTCGGTTGGGGTGGTAGCGCTCTCACGTTTCCGTTTTTGAACCGCCTGCTTCAGGAGGTATTCAATCTGGCCGTTCACGCTGCGAAGTTCAGCCTGCGCCCAAGCCTCAAGGTCAGCCCAGAGCGCCGGGTCCATCCGGAGCAGGAAACTCTTGCGTTCGGCCATGCGAACTCAGGCGTAAAGCGTGCCGGTGTTGACGACGGGATGCACCTCGGACTCGCCGCAGAGCACGACCAGCAGGTTGCTGACCATCGCCGCCTTGCGCTCGTCGTCGAGTGTCAGCACCTTCCTGTCCGTCAGGTCCTGCAACGCCATTTCCACCATGCTGACCGCGCCATGCACGATCATCCGGCGCGCCGCGATGACGGCTTCCGCCTGCTGCCGGCGCAACATCGCTTGGGCAATCTCCGGCGCGTAAGCCAGATGGGTGAGGCGCGCTTCCTCGACGAGCACGCGTCGCGCGAGAGGGTGCGCAGCGTCCTCCTCGCCTCCCGCGGGCCGATCGA
>CAYJNU010000092.1:14856-17335 GCA_964371005.1 uncultured Verrucomicrobiota bacterium
GCACGCCGGCCTTGGCCAGGCGCTCGTGGAGTTCCTGCTTCAAGGCTTGGGAAACCTCATCCACACTGCTGCGCAACGTGGTTTCGTTCTCCTCGCCGTTGTCGTAGGCGTAGGAATTCGCCAAATGACGCAGGGCGGACTCGCTTTGCACGGAGACGTAATTCTCGTAATCGTCCACATCAAACATGGCCTGCGCCGTGTCCTGCACCCGCCACACCACGACCGCGCCGATCTCAATGGGGTTGCCCCGCTTGTCATTCACCTTGAGTTTGTCCCCATTGAGGTTGCGCGCCCGAAGCGAGATCTTGTTCCGCGACGGGTGTTTCTTCAGCGCTTGAGCAATGGCGTTCTTGTCCCCGGTCTTTCCCGCCTCGGCGACAGCGCGCATGGACGAGGGTCCGTTGGAGTAAAACGGGTTGCCCCAGTAAAAGCCGCTTGCGCGCACCGTGCCCCGATAGTCGCCGAACAACACCAACACGCGCGCCTCGTTTGGCTGCAGGGCGAAGAAACCGAAGATCATGATGATCGCGCCGATGAACACCAGTATCCCGGCCACGAAGAGCGGCCAGTAAGGCGGACCGTGTTGCCTTGCTCCCATGACGATTGAAGTGATGAACATCGCCGGGCCGGCCAGCAACAGGAGGATGTTGACGGGCAGCAGCACCCATCCGTTTTTCACAGTAACCACTTGCTCGCGATTCAAGTTCTCAGTTGTCGTTTTCATATCAGTTCCACGTCCCCAGATCACCTGCCGGTCAAGCGACTGACAGATATCTTGGTGATATCATAATGAAATCTCGTCGGGACGCAAGTGGAAAAATGCGAACTTGCTCTCTGCCTGGACCGGAACGCCAGATTTCGGTGGTGAGGGACTCGCTGACTTCCCAGATCGCATGGGACCATCCCGAATCTCGAATCGGAGCCTCCCCGCTTGGGCTCCATGCAGACGATGGCGTACGGATTTGCGCATCGCATGCCGGCAAGTGACTGTTCGGTGAACTCTCCAGTTGTGCTTCACCACGCCCCACTTCGCCCATCAGTCACGCTATCTGCCGCCGGTCGCACTGGGTCCGACAACCGGCCCATCTCGCCGGCGTGCCGTTCACTTCATCGAATTACAACCACTGCCGAATCTTCTCCTGGTACCGGTTGTAAATGAACCCGAGCACGATCAGCACGAGGCCCAGCGCGAGAAAGCTCAGCACGCGGTAGTTCGGTTCCAGCTCCCGGATATCGAAGAACACCACGCGACCGAGCGAGACCGCGAGCACACCGAGGCCGAGCCAGCGATACATCCGCTCGTGCAAAACCATGCCCGTGGCGAGAAGGCCCAAGGCCAGCACCGACCAGCTCGCGGTCAGGTAAAAGCCGCTGGCGCTCTGCGCCACCCAGCGCGAAAGGAAAGCCCATAGGCAAACGCCACCGAACAGGATGACAGCGCGATGGGCCACTTCCTCCAGCTCGTAACGCTCCGACTGCCGGCGGGCGATGCATTGCTGACCGAGCCAGGCCAGAATCGCCAGCAGATTTGGCAGATAGACCAGTGTCCTTGTGGCCCAAGCCTGCGCCACCAGCGCCAGTGCGACCCCGCTGAATACGGCGGAGGCCAGCAGGGCCTCGCTGCTTCGCCGCCAGCCCGCCACCGCGAAAAGCGCGGCACCAACCAAAGTCAGCGTCCAAATGCGTTCGCGTTCGGGGATGTATTCCATCACCCACCAGAGCGACATGACCAAGGCCACCCAGCGATAGCCGAGGGCGAGGGTTTGCAGCGGAGCGCGAACCTCGGGTCGGGCGTCGGGCTTGCGGGCAAACCACGCCACCGTGGACAGCGACAGCAAGACGAGCGCGCCGACTGGCAGGAGTGCGATGAAACGCGGCTCGGCCTCTTTGCCGACTTGTTCGCAGAACAGCCACAGCGCCGGCAGCAGAAACAGTTGCGCGCACGCCACCAACATCCACGCGCGGGTGACGACGGCGTAGGCCGTCACGCCCACGGCCAGCAAGCTGGCCCAACCCAGCCACGCCGGGTCGGAACAGGTCTTGCCGAGCCACGCCATCACGAGTCCGACCAAAGCGAGCGACCAGACGAGTTGCATTGACTGCGCAATTTGGCCACTAATTTTCAGACGCTTCTGTTTCTGCCACCAGTGCCCTAGGCCCAGCGTCATGGCGATCATGAGCAGCGGATTCCACCAGCGGGGTGCGCCCTGATTGAGCAGGTTGACCTGCCAGAATACGTGCCCGGCGAGGGCGAGCGTCTGCGCGAGCAGTGGCAGCTCCCGGACGCGCAGCACGTAAATGGACGCTGTCAAGACGAGCGCAACGGCAACGAGGGCGAGCGGGCAATTGGCGGAACTGGTGTTGAACCACGTTGTCACGCCAGCGATCAGGACGGTCAAGATGGCGAAATAGGCCGGTGCCGGACGCAGCGCGTTTTCATCGGCGTCGCTGGTTTGCCGGTGCGCAAGGACCATGGCGC
>CAYJNU010000092.1:17345-21194 GCA_964371005.1 uncultured Verrucomicrobiota bacterium
TCACGCCCGCAAGGGCCACGCCCGTCAACAGACCGGAGGTGGCGAAGCGTTCCATTCCGGCGATGCCCCAGACGACGGCCATTGCGGGCGCGAAGAACGCGCCCAGTTGCAGGAGCGGCAGTTTTCGCTTCGTCCCCAGCCACAACAGAACTGCGCCGTGGATCGCCAGCACCAGCGCGGTGGATTGTGCAATGCCCGGCGGCACATTGAACTGCCAGGCGACCTGCGCGCTCAGAATGGCGACCTGGCCGAGCACCGCGATCTCGGGCAACGGCAGGACGAGGATCACCAGCGTCAAGGCGAGGGCTTCAACCGCCATCGCGAATCCAACGTGCGCGGGTGCAGCGTAAGTCCAAGTGGCGAACAGCCAGGTTACCAGCGCCAGTGCCGTGAAGTAAGCCGGCGCGGGTAGGAGGGCCGGCTCCGCCCGTCGGGCGTCGGCGCGGCGCGAGGTGAAAGCATTGAACACCAGCAGGCCGCCGATGCCGATGCCGCCCCAGAGCGCTGCGCGATCGCTCTTCTCCAAGGCGTCGAGCGCCCAACCCGTGGCCAATGCGCCGGTGATGTAGGAGCCGATGCGGAAGATGAGGTTCTTGGTCAGCAGCCCGGCGGTGAGCAGGGCCACGCTTTCGAAGCCGAGCGCGAGCGCGAGATTCAGCCCGCTGTACTTGGCGATGATGCCAATCGTGACCAGCAGCAGACCCTGCGTAAGGTAGGCGTTGATCGTGAGCCGTTCACTGGCGAGAACGCGTCGGGCCAACGCCGCCATCACCAGCAGCACGAGGCCACAAGTGAGCGCGAGCTGCCACAACTTCCCGGTATGCACCTGCCACATCGTCAGCACGAAGAGCGTGAAGAACGCGGCGTTGTTGAGCGTGAGGAAGGCGGCCCGCGCTTGTCCGGCAAACCGCTCATGCTTGGAAAGGAAGACGGCGGACGTGAAGATGGCCCAGTAGCCGATCAGGAAACTCGCGCCCAGCCACAAGCCTTCATCCGGTGAGGCCCAGTGCCAGCCCATGCCGTGGATGAACCGCCACCACGTGTACGATGCGTAGGTCGCGGCGAGGCTCACAGTGGACAGCGCAGCCCAGCGATTGCGGATAAGGAAGAACACCGCGGCGGAGGCAAGCACCAGGTTCGACCAGAGCGTGAACGTGCCCACGCGCGTGATGACTGCCGAATAATAGGCAAGCCCGACTGAGAACATCGCCAGCAACTCAGATTTCTTCCGGTCGGAAATCCAGACCATGAATCCCGCCCACGCCAACAACAGCGCGCCATCGAGGGTTGGACTAACGATCACCCGCAGGTTTGGGAAATGATGCGCCGCGTACGTCGTGAAATAGACCGCCGCCAAGCCGCCGGCGAACAGCACTTGGGCGTAGTTTTGGAGCGATTCCTTCGCCGCCTTGCGCTGCCACCACGCGCCCGCGCCGAGCAACAGGCTGCTGGCGAGATAGAGCAGGCCCACTTTTCCCGCCGGCCCGAGCTTCTGGTAAGCGAGGTTGCCGAAAAACACCAGACCCGTCAGCACCAGCACCGCGCCGATGCGCACGAACCAGTACGTGCCCAGGCGCATCTCGAACGAGGATTCCCGCACCGGTTCGGCAGCGGGTGCGGCCGCGACTTGCGCCAGCACTGGAATAAGCCCCCGCGGCGGAATAGGTCGCGGTACCGGTGGCGGTTCTGTGACGGGCACTGGGAGCGGTGCAGCCTTGCCGTGCGCAGGGACACTCCCGGCGGCTGCCTCTGGCGAAGGCGCGGTCGACTTCGGCACCGGGATCGGCTCGACGTGGATTGGCGTCGGTAGGTTTCTGGGATGAATGATCGGCGGCATCGGCAGCTTGCCGACAAGAGGTCGTGATGGAACGGGAACAGGGACGGGCGGCGGAGGCGGCGGCTGCAGCCCCGGGGCAACGACGAGTTCGGGTGTTGCCAGACGCTGTTCCAACCGCTGGATGTCGCGGCCCAACAACTCCGCCCGGGTCAGCAACTGCTCTTGGCGTTGCTTGAGTTGCTCCAGTTCCAACCGTTCCTGCTCGGTCATGTCGGTCCTTTCGCGATGCGCGGTCAGCGCTGCCAGTCAGCGGGGTTGTAAGCGGGCGCCGGCGGGCAGGCCTGGCCCTGCGCGCAGAGGTCCCGGCAACGCCACACCAGCCGGCTTTCGCCGAAAACTAGGACGGCCATGAGGCAGAGGCCAGTCCAAACAACGGTCAACTCGCACCATTTCAGAACGCATCGTGTTTTCATGGCGCGAACTCTAGCGCGAAGGCGCGGCTGCGTGGTAATCGATAAACCGGCCGGGAGAATTGCCGGAACCAATGGCCCACCGAAATCAAACGGACACCAACTCCGGCCCCGGACGAATCACAAACTGCCGACGGCGCGCCGACTTAAAGTCGGCTGGGCAGTTTCTTCCGGCACAAAGTCAACTGCCAATCGGCGCTTCAACCTGTCGGGTTCTTGATCGCCGTATGATCATTACAGACCAAGGCCGCCCACAGAACGGCCGCCACCCAACCCCACGCACTCCAAATCACCGCCGTCCAAGCCCCAGCGTTTCTTGGCAGTGACGGATGCTGCGTTCCAGTTCGGCCTTCTGATATGCCTGTTCCTCGGCAGGGTTGGCGGAGCGGTGAGCGGGAAGCGGTTTGCCGCGCTTGGCCAGCGCGAGGAACCGGGCGAAATCACCGGCCCGGGCTTTCGGCCAGACCTTCCAGAACTCGGGCGTGAGATACGGAATGTCCCGTGCGAAACCAGAAATCGTTTCGATATGCACGGGCACCTCCGGACAGAGTTCCGCGAACTTGGCAAAATAAGCTTTCAGGTCCACGCAACCTTCGCCCATGGCCGTCCACTGAACCTTCGCGCCGTTCTCAGACTCCCAGACCATCGAATCGCGAAGGCTGGTGCAGACCGTGTAGGGCGCGAGCGTCCGCAGATTCTCCAGCGGGTCTTCCATCGTCCAGGTGGCGTTGCCAGAATCCAGGTTGACACCGACGTAATCCCGGCCCGCCGCCTCGACCAACGTTACCAGTTCCCACGCCTGCATGTCGCCCGCGTGATTCTCGATGGCGATCTTCACGCCCGCGTCCATCGCGCGGCTGCGACACGCCTGACAGACTTTCACGGTGTCTGCGATGCGGGCCTCAATGCCGCCCTCGGTCTTCCGATCCTCGCCCGTGCCCAGCACCGCACGGATCACTGGTGAGCCAAGCATCTTCGCCATCCGGATGCCCAGTGCGAGGTGTTCCTCCGCTGTGCCCCACTTGTTCTTAAACGCCTTCGAGGTCGGGCAGATGCTCCACGTACCGAGGCAGAGGTCGAGGCCCAACCCGTCGGCCCTGGCTTTCACCTCCCGCAGGTAAGCCGGCTCGTGGTTTTCGAACGCATCGAGGTCGGTGATGAACAGCGAATCCAGTTTGAGCGAGGCGGCGTAATCGAGCAGCGCGTGAGCTTTCCAGTTCATGGCGCGCACTGCGAAGTTATCGAGGCCGAGCTTCAACCTGCCCGTCGTTGGCTTCGCATCATTCTGGGCTAGGATGGCCGGGGAGAGAATGAGTCCCGCGCCCGCCGTCCCGATCAGCTTCAAAAAGTGTCGCCGGTTCTGGCCGTCCGTCTGTTCGTGGTCGGATTGCATGGCCCAACTTCTATGCGAGGGCATGCCGGCTGGCGAGGAAATGTTCGCCCGAACCCTTGAAGCGTGCTCATCTTGATATTCCCACAGGGTAGTGGTACGAGCTTTCAGCTTGCAGCCGTGCCGGCAACCTTTCAGGTTGCCGGTCGCCTGCGATTCCGCCTCGCCACCGCCTCTCATCAATGGTGGGAGTATCAAGATGCGCACCCTTG
>CAYJNU010000093.1:0-16266 GCA_964371005.1 uncultured Verrucomicrobiota bacterium
GACCCTGTTCGAAGCTCGGCGTGTCCCGGCCCACTTCCCGTTGCCGGATGAACGCGCACCGGGGGCGGAAGCTGTATTCGATCGGACTTTCGAGCGTCACAACATGGCGCGCCTCGGTGACATTGATTTCGTGGATGAAGGCGGCGAGGGTCGTGGACTTGCCGCAACCGGTCGGGCCGCTGAGGAGCACCAGGCCGGTTGTGGGCGCAACCAACTTCTTCAGGTCAGGATGCAGGTTGAGCCGGTCAATGCTGGCTTGGAACGAGGCGAGCAGGCGAATCGCCAGACCCACGCCTCGGGATGTATGCATGATGTTCATCCGGCAGCGAACGCCGGCCAGCGTCCTGGAGAAATCGAACGACCTTCGCTCCACGAAACGGGGCCACTGCTCCGGGCCGATCAGTTCCTGCGCCAGCACGGCGAGATTCTGCGCGGTGGTGGGATCGCCGGCAGCGCGCAGCTTGCCCCGAATGCGCATTGCGGGCGGCAGTCCGGCTTCAAGGTGCAAATCACTGGCCCCCTGTTTCTGGGCCAGGGCAATCAGAGATTCCAGACTGACGCTCATACGCTGATCAGCTTAACACCGGTAATCCCGCATGGTTTCGGAATTTCACTGCGGAACCCGAACGGGCACCGGCGCGGCATCGTATCGTGCTCCCCGCTGTCAGGAAGTTGCGCAAGTCGGACAGACCAATGTGAACGAAACGGTGCGCGAAACAGCAGGTCGCAATGCGATTCGCCGACTTCCGATGGAGCCTCACCGAAACTCGCGCATGACGTGCTGCGGCTCGCGACGCGTCGCTCGACAGTCCCGACACAGAATCACTCCAGCGACGGCCAGCGCACTGCCCGGACCGAGGCATACATGCCTGTGTAAATGCCGGCAGCGAGCACCGTTTCCACCAGCACGAGCCCCCAGAACCAGCCCGCCGACCACGCCCAGGAAGCGAGCCCCGACAACGCCATCGCGATCATCATCACCCCAATCATCGTCACCCCGCGCCCGGCGGACTTCGCCTCTTCCGTGGGTAAGGACAGGGGAACCGCCTTTCCGCCCAGGCATGGAATTAACGCATAGACCGGCAAGGCGATCAGCCCCGGCAGCAAGAGGGCGAGCTGCGAACTTGCGCCCACCATGAGCCAGACGATGAGCCCAAACAGGACCAGCATCGGCAGCGTCAAAACGCATAAGACCGCCCGGCGCGCCCCGTGGCACAGAGGCGATGGCCCGGCCATCGGCGCCACCCGGAAAAGATCGGCTGCCTGCCATTGCTGGGAGTACTGCAACAGGTTCAGTCCGAGCAGCGGGATGAGGCCCAGGTAACCGCTGGCAAAGGCCACGCCAAAGCCGCCGGTGTTGTGGCTTCCGCCCCGGCCTTGAACGAGGAAGACGATGGGGAAGATGAGCATCGGCGCCAGACTGGGATACACGCGCAGCTTCACATCCCGGTCTCGTAGCAGGTAAGCCGCCGTGAGCAGGAACGCGGCACGCGACACCGAATCGCGCAACCACCAACGCAGCGGCGGCGCTTTGACCAGCACGTCCACCCAGCGCCTGCCCGCGCGTCTGGATCGTGTGGGCAGCGCTTCGCCGAGTGTCTGCAATCCGGTTCCGTAATCCTGCGCCAGCTTGCCAAAGGCCAGCCACAGCACCACCGCCGTCGCCACCACCGCCAGGGCGGCCAACCGCCAGGAACTGCCGGCTCCGCTCCCCGCGAGCGCATCGTCGAACCCCGCGAACCAGGCGGGTGGCAGGAAACCGATCCACCACGAACTGGCGCCCAGCGTCATCTTTTCACCGAGGCCTCTGGTCATCATCCGTGGCAGTAACTGGCTGCTTGCCACCACCGCGATGGAAACCAACACTTGGGCGGTGGTCATCAGGCCGTCGAGCCGCTCGCGCCCGAACCAGCGCAGGCAAAGTTGGTAAATCATCACGACGCAGCCGGTGCAGAATAGCGCTTCCAGTGTGGTCGAGACCGCATGGACCAGGGGAAACAGCCACCCGCCATCGCTCGCGCCGATTCCGGCGAAGAAGCCGACGAAGTTAAACGCCCCGGCCAGCCACAGAGAAACCTGCACCAGCACGCCGATCTTCGCCCACAGCAGCGCGCGAGGTGTCACAGGACGATGCAACAGGATGTCCGCTTCCTCCTTGTTGAACAACACTTCGCCAGCGGAGGCCGCCACGAACATCCCCAAAAAAACGAACGTCATCGCGTGCAGATAGACCGAAAGTGCGAAGACGGGCTGGTGTCGGAACATCAGTGCGAACAATCCAAACAGCCCGTAGAACGCCAGCGTGAGCGCCAGCTTCTGCCCCACGGACTTCGGAGCGCTTTCCCGGTGCAGGCCGCGCGAGCTGCGTCCGCGTAGAAAGAGCGTGAGAAAGAGCCGGCGCAACACCCGTCCCGGTGGCGCCGTGGGGAGCAGGGGCGGGATGCCTGAAGCGGGGTTCATGACCGAAACGTCTTCGCGAAGTCTTGCGCCCGACGTTCCAGTTCCGCCCCACCGGTCAATTGCGTGAAGAGCCGTTCCAGCGTGCCCGAGTTGTGAGCGGCGACGAGTTTATCCGGCTCGCCATCCAGCAGCATCCGCCCCTTGTCAATGATGATGACGCGGTGGCAGACGCGCTCGACGACGTCCAGGATGTGAGAGCTGTAAACGATGGTCTTGCCCTCCTGCGCCAGCGTTTGAATCAACGCCTTGAAGCCGACCGCCGCGTTCGCATCCAGACCGTCCAGTGGTTCGTCGAAGAACACCACGGGCGGATTGTGGAGCAACCCCGCGGTGATCACGACCTTGCGGCGCATCCCTTTCGAGTAAGCGCCGAGCAACTTGTCCGTCAGCGTTTCGAAGCTCAGATAGAAGAACGCGATGAACTGTCGGATGCGTGCGCGAGCGGCCTCCTCCGGAATCGCATACAACGCGGCCACCATTTCCAGGTATTCGAGTCCGGTCAGCGACTCGAACACGGCTCCCGACTCCGGCACGAAACCGACCCGCCGTTTGACCTCGATGGGATCGCGCCGCAAATCGAAACCGCAAATGGTGGCCGTGCCGCTGGTCGGATCGAGCATGCCGGTCAACATCTTCAGGGTCGTGGTTTTGCCTGCGCCGTTGGGGCCGAGAAAGCCGACGATCTGCCCGGCGGGAATCTCGAACGAGATTGCGTCCACGGCGGTCTGCGCGCCAAAGCGCTTGGTGAGTTGCTGGAGTGAGATCATGCCCTTATGTCACTGCTACGGCAGAGTGACTGACCCGGTGCGCCGAGTAAAGCGGTTCCAATCTGTTCCAATCTGGGTCGAATGGGCTCTGGCCGTGCAGGCCTCACATCACCCGGTCCGCCAATGACTCGCCCCGGACGAAGCGGTCCAGGTTCTTAAGGAAATGCCGGATCAGCGTCTTGACTTCGCCGTCGTGGCCGCCGGCAACGTGGGGTGTGATGAAACAGTTCGGCTCGGCCCAAAATGGATGTTCACCAGGTAACGGCTCCGGATCGGTCACGTCCAGCCACGCCGCTCCAAGGCGACCGGATCGTAGCGCCTCCAGCAGCGCCTCCTGATCCACCGTCGCGCCGCGTCCGATGTTGTAGAACACCGCGCCCGGCTTGACGGCAGCGAACCGCGATCGATCGAAGAACCGCCGCGTCTCGGCGCTCTCGGGCAGGATGTTCACCACGTGATCCGCTTTGGCCAAGGCGGCGGGAAGCTCGTTTCCAATCACCACGGGCACGACTTCGTCCCCGCGGGCCTGACGGCGATAGGCCCGGATCGTGACGCCGAACGGGAGGAGCAGTTCCGCCAGCCGCCGGCCAATCGCGCCAAAGCCGACGATCAGGACACTCTCGCCGCGGAGTGTGCCGCTGGCCGCGCGCAACGCCTGCCACGCGTCGGAGCCGTTGGCCGTCCGCGTGCGCAACCCGAGCGGCAGTTTGCGGGCGTGGGCGAGCATGAAACTCAGCACATGCACGGCGCAGGCTTCGTCGTAAACGCTCGCGCTGTTTGACACGGCAATGCCGCGGTTGGCCATGGCCGCACGGAACTGCGGCGTGTCATAGCGTGTGATGCCGGACGAACTGATGTGCGCCCAGCGCAGTCGCGTGGCTTCCATCATCGCCTGAGGATCGGGCTGGCCAAAGGCGACATCCACTGAGGCGAACTGTGGATCGCACTCGACTTGGGCGAGGACCGAGGTGGCGGGTTTGGCCGGGAAGACCAGTTCATGCCCCGTTGCGCCGGCGCGCATGATTTCCAGCGCGTCCGGCGGCATGGCCAGATCAACGTAGATACGAAGTGTGTTCATCGTGAGCCGACTGTTCGGAGGGTAAGATCGGGAATCCGAGCGTCGTGGTAAATCATTTTTGCGCAGTGCGCCGCAATACGACCCCTTGCGACTTTCCGTCGAGCTGCTCGCGCACGGAGAGGGCGCGTCGCTCAATGAAGCGCTTGAGCTGATGCGCCGGACGATTCGCGCCCTGTGCGGTTCCGTCTGAAGAATCTTCCGCGCGCTGCCCGCTCACCGCCTGTTCGAACTTCTGCAGCCGGAATTCCGACTCGGCCGCGATGGGGCTGCGAATGAACTGTGCCACGGCGTCAATGCGCTCGGACAGCCGGCTGGGAACAAAGAGCCGTGCGAACAAGTCTTCAAGCTGCACCCGGTAGAACTGCCGGAATTCTTCCACCGCCAGGACGCGTTCCAGAAAGCGATGCTGGCCCACCCACGGATGCCAGATGCTGGCGCGCTCGCGTTGCGTGGCCGTGCCGATCAGGAAGAACCCGCCCCAGGAGAGGTCCAGGTCCCACGGGATGAAACCGAGCTTGTTCGAGTCGGGATCGAGGTAGAGGTAGAAGTTCTGGCCGTCGGTGAGAAAGCCATCGTAGTTGGACAACAAGACTTCACCAGCGAGGTAGCGCGCAAACCGCTCCAAATCCAGAAACTCCCCCAACCGTTGGGCAAACTCCTGGTCACTCGCATGGGTTACCAGCCGGGCGAACTCGATCATGCGGCGTAACTGCGCTGTCGTCGCCTGCGTCTTGAGATCGTAGATCGCCGCGTAGGCGGCCCAATCGTCGCCCAGATCCTTGAACAGCTCGTACGTGACCGGCTTGAAGAGCGGCGTTTGTTTCGACCCGAAGTGTTCCAGCGCGAAGGCCTCGTCCACCGGTTCCACCATGGCGTAAAGGCCGAGCGGTTTTCGGTCCCATTGCCCTTCCACACTCACGCTGAGATACGCGTACGCAGTGCGCGGGGCCGGCACGCCCGCGTCGCGGAAGAACTCATAGGCCAGCGCATCGCTCAGACAGGAGCGATCGGCCAGGAGGTTGTGAAAGTTCAATTCCTTCGCCTCACCGAGCTTCTGCCCCTTGGTGTATTTGTTTAGGTCCACCTTGTAGGAACGCTTGTCGCCGTGGAGCGAGGCGAGGTAAGTGCCGTTCCCCTTGACGCGCGCGGCGACGTTTGTGAACGCGACGCCGCCAAAATCAAAATCGGCAGACGCCCAGTTGAAATCAAAACCCACCACGCCCGCCAACCCGCCGCGTTGCGCCTTGGGATTGCGGAGCAGCACCGTGCCGTCCGGTTGCAGGAAGTTGGGCAACGGCGCAATCCGTTTCGGCTGCACGATGCTCCATTGCTCGCGCGAGAAGCTGAGGTGCGCCAGCCAAATGTTGGTTGTTTGGTACAGGTCCTGGGCCGTGCGAACCCCAGCCGCACGTGCGCCCTGACTGGCGGCATCCGCGGGCCACGGTCGGGCCGGTTGCATCATTCCGGGCGACTTCTTCGCCTCCTCCTTGGCCGACCAGGTCAGCAGCATGGAGAACAGCCGGCTGTGTCCGGAAAGCGACGACACGTACCACGCAAGACCCACGATCGCCACCAAGGAGAGAATGAAGGCCGGGACGCCAATCACAAACCGCCGACGCCAGCGGGCCCATGCCAGGGCATTCAAGGTTCGACGGGCCAGCTTCAGGGCTGGCCGCTTCCCGGGGCGCTGCTCAATCGCGGATAGAATCTCCGGTGCCAAACCCTCCGGAAGCGGCGCGGCGCAGCCCTCGGCGGAACAAACCTGCGCCAACGGTTCAACCTCCGTCGGCACGCCGCGTCGGCGGAGACGCCGGATGAGTTTCCTCAATCCACGTTCGACACGTTTACCGGCGCGCCGCTCATTGGTGCGCAGCACCCTGGCCACTGATGCCCAATCCCAGCCGAGCAGCGTCCGCAGCAACACCGCGTTCCGCTGGGCCGCCGGCAAACCGTCAAGCAGCGCATCGAGTTCCGGTGCCACCCGCGACCACAACGACTCATCAGCGGAAACCACCCGTCTTCTCCCCAGTCCGAGCCAACGCCACAAACCCAGGCGCCTCGGTTTGCAGCCGAGCTTGCGACATGTCAGCGCCGTGATTTGAAACAGCCAACCCGCCAGGACGGTCTTCTGCCGCAACCGGCGCGCCCGTCGGGCCAGCACGAGGAACACCGCGCGCGTTACTTCCTTGGCCTGATCCGCGCTGCCCGTGCGCCGCAGGGCTGACGAATAGACGAGCGCCGCGTAGCGCTCGACCAATGGCCGCAAGTTTTCCGCGCTGCGGCGTCGTCGCCAGGCCACGAGACTCTCTCGATCCGTTATCAGGATGGGTGGCAGGACACTCATTCAGGGTGACAACCGGATCCGGTAGAAATATTCAGCCCGGCTTGGCGGAGGAGCATTCACGGCTTGAGTGATCGCGCCGGAGCCGGGGATATCCGACGCGACCACCAACCACGGGCTGCCATTTAGGTCATCAGCGCGTTGCACGTCATAACTCAGGCCCAGCACCGTGGCGAACCGGACCACCCAATTGCTGCCGTCCTGGAGGAAACCCGTGATCACCGGCGGCGCGTTGGTGGAGAACTCATCCGCGCCGATGTCGGCCCGGGCGCCGCGTGGCCGACGCTCGCCATCGAAATCGTTGGTCACTGTCCCCACGCTGTTCGCTTTATCAATGGCGTTCGTCGCCAAGGAAAGCAGGTGCAAATCACCCACGGCCGGATTCACGAACATGCTCGGCGTTGCCGAAACCAAGTTTCCGCTCAAGGTGGCGGTGGCGCTGTCGCGCAAGTGGATCGGCGCGTCCGCCAGGTTGTTGCGGGCCGCGCCGTTCGTCGTCGTGGCGAAGCGGAACTGGACCGCGTAAAACTCGTTGCCGTTGAGCAGAACCGTGTTGTGGTCAATCTGCGTCCCTGGCGAGTTCCACGTGATGATCGAGCCGTCCGAGCTGGCCTTGCGGCCGGCGCTCATCAACCCCGGCGCGAGATAGACGAAGTTATTCCGGATCACCCCGCCCGCGTGATCGCGATACGGCGTCGAGTTGTCCAGGCCGTAGGCCACGGCGCGGTCCACATTGATGAAGAGGTTCTGCTCGGTGACCGTGTTGCTGGAGTTCCGCCAGAACAGTACCGCCGGATTCCACGGATAGGCCGTGCCGTCCGGGTTGTGCAGGTTCTTGAAGAGATTGCCGCGCACGACCCAATTCCGCGCCGCATGGGCGCTGATGCCGTTGAAATAGCCCACGCCCGCGCCGTGATCGTTCGGCGGACTGCCGGTGTATTCGAACCAGCAATACTCAACGACCGCGTTGTTCACGCCCAGGCCGGTGTTCGTGTCCGTGGGATTGGCCTTGATGAACTGCGATCCAGAATCCAGCAGCCGCACGCAATAGACGCGCGGCGACTGCGCCCCGGTGTTGAAAATGATCTCGTTGTCCCACGTGTCGCGGATCGTCAGGTGCGCGATCGTGGTGTTCGAGCTGTTCGACCAAATGCCGAACGGCACGTCGCCGTAACTGGCGTTGTTCATCCCCCGGCCCACGAGCACGACATTCGTGCTGCCGGCTGCGCCACGGATCGTGACATTGTGCCGCCCGTTCACGTAAAGGCTGCGCGTGAGGGCATAAATGCCGTTCGCCAGCAAGAGGGTGTCGCCATACTGAAGATTGCCCATCGCCGCCTGCAACTGCGCCTCCGTGGCCACATTCACGATGCGCGCGCCGGTCACGGGCAACGGCGGCGCTTCGCCGGGCGACGCCGCGTGGGCGTAACCAACGGTCAATAGCATCACGACTGAACTGAACTTCTGTTTCAATCTCATCGGACTGTGCCCAATCTCACACGCACCAGCAAATCGTTCAAAGCCGCCCGCGTTTCCTCCGACGGCGCTTCTGGCAACGGGCTCGCGTCGTGGGCGGTCTGCAACTCGCCGCGCAACCGCTCATACTCGGCTTGGTGGAACGACACGTCGGCATCGTTCAGCGCGGACTTCTCCGGCCCGGCCAATTTGCGCGCGATCAGGTCGGCGATGTAGGGCAACCGGAATTCTTCATTGAGCGTGACGAGGTTCGCTTCAACTTCCCCAGTGCGCGTGAGGTGGATGCCCGTGAGCAGAACGCGATAGACGTACAGCATCGGCTTCAACCGGCGTGGCGAGGTCTTCAAAAACAGCTTCCACTGCGTCTCCGCGAAGCCGAAGTAGTGATGGGAGTGATGCCGGGTGATGCAGCCGCGAGCGATAGCCTTCAACTCGGCGTGCTCCGGCGTCGTGTGGACAACGAGCGGCGAGTAGAGCTGCTCCAGCACGTAGCCGTTCTTCTTGAGCAGCAGCCGGAAGAACTTGCGCACGTCATGGCTCACGATGTCCATTTCCAGCCCTTCGATGACGCGCGAGTCTTGGACCGTTTCATCACGGACATCAAGGCCGACGACCGCGCCGAGCGGCAACACATGCGCGCCGCGCAGGTCAAAGTCCGAGTCCGGCGACGGGAAGCCGTAAAGGTGCGCGCCGCTGATCGTGGCGAACAACAACGGATAGGGCTGCGCTGCGACGATGCGGTGAAGGCGTGGATCAATGGTCATGGAATGCTGCTTGTTTCAACGCCGTGCCTCACCATGAACAGCGCTGCATCGTAAAACTGGTAAATCCACATTCCCGCAGTCCTCTGCTCTTGCGCGACTCCATGCCAAAATCGAAAAATGCCGTTCCCTCGCTGGTCGGCAGTGAGAACCGAAGTTATCGCTTTGAAAGTCGGATGCTGCGCGCCGAACTGGTTTAGCTGCGTCACGGCGAACTTCAGACCGAAATAGTCAACGTCAGAATAGAAGGTCGCCAGCAAGCCTTTGGTCAGACGCGTGAAGAATGGGTCAAGGATGGCGCGATCCATCGCGATGAGGGGCACGGTGACCGGTCCAAGCTCGGTCATGACAGTGCCTCTGAAAACGTCCTTCGCCATCTGGTTCTTCAAGGCGGGCGATTTCTTGAGAGATCCACCGAACACTTTGCTGCGCATGACCATCTTCCCTATCTCGGTAACGTTGGCTGCCGAACTCACAAAGGCCCGGAACTGCTCATCCAGTTTGCTGAAGCCTTCGTTGCACGTTTTGCAGCATGGCACAGTGATGAGGTTTGACGGCTTCGGCTTTGGAAAGAGATTCTCTGGCGGAACATGGTCACGAGTCAGGTTCTCCGTGGCACGGCAGAGGTAGCACCATTTTATCTTGTGCTGCATAGAGGTAGCTAAAGCTACGCTAGCCTCCTGGCTTGGGTGGCTCCTGTGGACACAGGCTCAAATCAATCCAATAGCCACTCTCCGTCATCGCTGAGGGTGGAATATGCCGAACGCGCTGAATCGTGGGGTTCTTCGACGACGACTTTGCCAAGTTTTCGACGTTCCAAAGTTCCCAGCCCTCTCCGCGCATGCCGTGGGTTGCCAGATACTCCTTCCATTCGGCTTTCGTGAGAAAGACGGTGTTTACTTCACCCGCGTGCGACTTGACTTCAATTTTCAGGATGTCGCCGGGTTTCTCTGCCTTGAGGTCGAAGCCGGGGTTGTGTTGCGACATGGGAGTCACCGCGTAGCCCATGCTCTCCAGCTTTCTTGCTGCAACATCGCGGCCACACTCTTCCAACGCGGCCTTGTCGTCGGCCGATGCGCTGGTCAAGCCGCTTGATTCACGGCGGGTTTCTTGTGTTTGCTGAGTTCGGGGACGTTGCGGGCGGGAGCGGTTATGTGCCCTCACCGGGACGAAATCTGCGGTGATGGTGTTGGCGTCATGCAGCACGGCTGACGCATCATTTGTCAACCGCTGTTTAGGTTTCTGCTCTTGCCTTGTCGTCGGCACGTCTGAGCGAGGCATCTCTGGTCCCCGTTGCCCCGGTGCATTTGGAGCGATTTGAGTTCCTGCGCTACCTGTGCCTTGCGACACTGTTGTGCTTTCGGCTGAACTTGGTAGCGAGGTCGCAGAAGCGGGCGGTGGCGTGTTCGGAACTGTTGGGCCCGCCAATGGGCGGGGAGCAGGGGGCGGCTCAACTTCGTCAAGTTCGGTGACGAGGATTTCCCGGCCTTGTCGGCGCAGCCAGTCTTGCTGCCGTGGGGTGAGTCGCCATTTACTTCGCTCGCGCACCAACTTTTGAGCGCGTTCCCGGCCCACCATGAGTACGCGGAAAAACTCGGCCTGCATCTCCACGCTCGCCGCCTCGCCAAAGAACTCGACGGCGATACTTTTGGCCGCGGCATCGCGCAACGACTCCTGATCCACTCCGTCGCGAAGCAGCAAACGGCAATTGGCAACATCCCAGTGCGCGTCGAACGGCAATCGCCGAGTGCCGGCTTCGCGATCGTCACGCAGCGAATACTCCACGGTGATTTCTTTCACCCCGGCTTCCTCCGTTTCAAGCAATGCTTCAAGTAGCGAACCGCGCCTTTCCCATTCGGGCTGACTGCATACGAGCAACACGCACAATTCTTTTGCCTCTGGAGTCAGATAGGCCGACGCGGCACACACGGACTCCTCGGATGCTCCGATAAGCTTCGTTTGGACTGCCTCTTCCAGTGAGCGACATTGAATCGTGCGAAGAAACTCCAACACTGCCCGGTTTGGTTTGGGCGGAAACGCGATCTGGATCTTCTCGGCAAAAAGTTCAACCGCGGACGAATGGTCTGGAACATACACACGCGCCGGCGGTTGAAACTTGCCGTGGTTTGTCCAAAGGCGAAGTTGCGGTTTCAGCGAACGCCACCAATCGGCATCGGAGAACTCCTTCCGGCTGTCAGCGAACCTGGCTATAATGGTCTTGAGTTTCTTTTCCACAGTCGGCCGGTCGGGCGAAGTCGCCGACGAAAGGTTCTGCCAAGCAGTCGCGTAGTGGCTGAGTTCTGGTTGAACCGGAATTTTCAATTTCTCAGTGAAAAAGCCACGTAGTTCACTCTCGCTGTACGTGAGGGAGGCGTATCCGAAGTCATCGTCGAAAACATCGCCTGCGTCATTCCAGAAGACGCTTTCGGTTGTCATCCAGCGCACTCGGGGGCTGTCCAGATAAACCAGCCGCTCCTTGCGAAATACCTCGCGGTCAAAGTCCATCGTCTGCAGTCGTTGGTAGATACGGACAACGTCGGGTTTATGCACTTCGCCGCTTTCCTGCATCTGCCGAAGCAGGTCGAGCAGGGTCATCACCGTTAGGCGCAGGTGAACGCCTAACTTGTCCAGCAACTCCGGAGAGAGTTTAGCCTGAACGTAGGGCACGGTGTCCTGGAGGAATTCCCGAATCTCTGGATCATCAGCGAACCCGGCTGGTGGCGTTACCAACTTCTTGGTCGAACGTAGCCAGCGTCGTGTGCGAAGCGCGGTTCCAAGCCCGGACGAACTGTGTGCCGGAGCGCGATTCCATTGATACTCGCCATCGCTTGGGATGAGAAACCTGGCGAAGTCCTTAAAGCGCCCCATCCAGCGTTCCAGCGAGGCAATCCTGATTTCCAGATTCTCCGGCGGCTGCTGCAAATTGAGAGCGCGAAGCCATTGCGGGCACCCCCAGTCAAAATATCCATCAGGGTGCCTCAG
Source organism: uncultured Verrucomicrobiota bacterium (assembly GCA_964371005.1). Classification (GTDB taxonomy): domain Bacteria; phylum Verrucomicrobiota; class Verrucomicrobiia; order Limisphaerales; family MWDV01; genus MWDV01. The sequence goes on from CAYJNU010000093.1 coordinate 11,866, forward strand.
CCTTGCCGGGTCTGGAAAATCTGTCGCCCCGCAAATCTCCTTCATGAAGTCTCGTAGCGCTGACTTCACTGCCTCCGACAGGCCATCAGCGTATACGTCACTCAACACCCAGAAATGTTGGCGGTCGGTGCCGGGATCGAATACCTGATTCCAACCCGTTTCACCCTCCATGCATTCGGGCGTCACCAATTCTTTGCTGGCACGGTCTTCTGGGAGCAGCACTCGTGTGTCAGCAAGCAGCCACGGCATTTTCTCGCGGAGCGTTTGACGAACTTGTTCGTCGAGTTGTCTGAGGTTGGTAGCGATGAAACAAGTGGCTTCAACAAGCTTTTCTGCCGTGTGCTCGCCGGTTTGTTGTCGCATCCAGCCTAACAGCTTGTCCGTGATGTAGGACTGAACCGAGAATGGACGCAGGCTGGCAACCTGAGCCAACCATGACCACGCTGCTGGACTTTGTTGAAGCCGCTTCTGCAGGTCCGCATCAAGAATATGAGCGGGTGGCCAGTCTGAAAAAAGTGCCGCAGGCGTTGGCTGGCTCTCCGCATTGGAGAAGACACCAGAAGACAGCGGACGACAGACGCCGTCCTGACAACGAAGGATTGGAAACGAACCGATAGTCGCCGCCGAAATCTTACATTTTGCGCAAAGCTCAAAGAGAGTTTCCCACCACTCGGCATCTCGTTTCGTTAGCCAGGAAGCGTCGTTGCAGGCATCGAACAGTTGGGTAAAGGTGAGCGACTGAACGCCGAGCGGCTCCAATCGCTCATGCCAGCGGCTTTCCCAGGCAGGGTGGAGAAGCGCGAATTGCATGCGTTCCTTCGGGACGTCTGAAAGGATTCGCCTGGAAAGCGACCCCGGCACAAACACCCTCGCAGGTAGTTCTAGCCTCGATGCATCGGTTAGGACACACAGCTTCGACTTGAGTTCTACACGGATGGCCTCCACAACCGGCCGGATGAAGACTGCCGCGGGAGCGGTCTCAGGGAGGAATCTGTGCGCTTCAGTCTTCCATTCAGCATTCTTCAAAACAGCCAGGAATGCCTGCGCAAAGGTCGGCGCAATTTCATCTCGCAGCCATTGATTCCATGGGCGTTCTTCGAGCATGCCCTCGCGATCTGATTTCAGGATATAATCCGCGTTTACCAGGAAGGGCAGGCCGCTGTCAAACCGAGTAGGCAGGAATGCGAAGATGCGTCCATTGCACACCGTGGAAGTCCTGAGCGGAAACGCAACAGTCACTTCTCGCTGATTGATCCCCGCCCGTTTTTCTTCGATCAGGTTCTGCGGCTTGTCGCACGGCCTGCTGTGGACGAAATACAAGGAATCATTACCGTTGCCGCCGAGCGTCACCACCGGATACTTTTCGTCATCGCGTGAAATCGAACGCTCCTCGCCAACTGTAAATCGTTTCAGTTTTCGCAAGAACAGAATCGTTTCAGGTGCGATTCTGGAAAGTTGCTGCGCAATCAATTCTCGCTTGCCCGGCTGCAAGGGCAACAAGATTGCAGTGACACCTTCGCCGACCACTGACGGCGCAACTTGGACCCAATGTGGCAGGATGTAGCCGAAACCCTCTGAGTCAGTCGGAACCTGAAATCGAAACCGGAAGCCATTGGAAAAGATGTGTGGGCTGTCCGTAACCCGAAAGACGGATTTGAAACCAATGCCTTTCTCCCCGATATAGCCGTTGTTCCGATTCTTCTTGGTGCTTTGTCCGACCGAGCAGAGGCTGCGAACGTTCTCTGGTTGGAATCCGACTTCGTTGTTGAGCACAACAAGGCAACCGTCGCTCGACGGGGTGCCCGTCGGGTCTTCGGCTTCGATGCGAAGGGTCAACTCTGGTTGCTTTCCGTCATATTCGTTGTCTTCTGCATTCTGTAGAAGTTCCAGGATGAAGTGCGTCTCCTTGGTGTTGAGTTCCTCAGCCAGGAGTTTCAGCGCCGCGCGCAAATCAGGCGAGTCTTTGTCCAACTTCTCACAACGAACCTGCGCTATGAACTGTTTCGCTTCTTCAGCCGTCATTTGTCAGCCACTTTCATTGTCAGCCGCTTTGTTGCCGGCTTGATTGCATTCGATGTTCGCCATTTCCCGCCGCGCTTTCACGAGAAACCGATTCGCCGCTTCGCAGTCCGGGCGTTCGGGCAGTTTCGTTTTGGCCAAGGCGCGTTCGAAGTCGCGGTGCAGTTCCTTGCGCCAGGCGTCCACTTCGGCCCACGGCACTTCGCCGCGTTTGACGGCGAGCAAGCGGTCGCGGTGCACTTCGACGCGCACGGGCACGCGGGCGTCGCGCAATGAGGCCGCGCCGGTGAGCAGCAGACGCAACAGGTGCATGGCGTGTTTCCAGCGCACCTCGCCGTGGTTGCGGAGGTCCTGCTCGATCTTCTTAAACTGGCTCACGGCGTAGCCGTTGAAGGTCTGGAAGATCATCTGACTCAGGAACTGCTCGCGCAGGGCCAACAGCTCCGCGCCCAGCTCCGTGGTCTTCTCCACCATCGGCGTGTAGAGGCATTCCAGGATGTTCGGGTTGGACTTGAGCGCCATGAAGAGGAAATTATGCAATTACCAGTAGCAGCTTTGCGTGGCGTTGTCCTCGAACTGCTCCGGCGCGCCGAACAGCGACCATTGCAGGTCGGCGGGCGCGAGATAGACGCCGCGGCGGTCGGTGTCGGAGTCGTTGTGGTCCAACCCGTAAGCCCGCGAGCCGACCACGCAGCGGTAGATGATGAAGGATTCGAGGTCAAAGCGGGAGTCCGACCTCTCACGGTTCGCAGGCGAGACGCCCGCGCCACGAGCCACAGGCTGGAAGCCTATGCTACTGCCAAGGCGATCCTTGAAGTGTTTCAGGACATCCAGTTGCTCGCGGCGGAGAGAGGCTTCGTAGCCATCGGGGAAGCGGACGAGAAAATGTTTCTGGTCGCCCGTGGGTGTGCGGGTGACGATGCCCACCACGCCGCGTGGGTGGACGAGGGAGTTGTTCGTCCCGCGAACCTCCACCAGCGACACGACCTGTGTCCCGGCAAAAATGTTGTCCGGCTGGTGCGACATGCGACTCCAATTGCTGACTGGGCGCGAGTATCTTCCAGCCGTGGGCAGATGGCGAGCCTGCGTTTCCGCCCGGCCATTGCTGCATGCTGAACTGAAGAACCTCGACCGAGCCCGAACTTCAGTTATTCCGTTTGTGGATGATCACGCGGTTGCCGTCGGGGTCGGCAACGATGGCCATGCGACAGACGGGCGTGGCGAAGATCTCCTGCACGAACTTCACCTCGCGTGCCTTGAGCGCTGCCACCGAGGTGTCCAGATCGTCCACCTCGAAGGCGATGTTCCCGCCGGGCACGCCGGGTTTGTTGTCTGGCAGCCAGCTTGTGATGGCGAAGGCGACGCCGTTCACGTCGTATTCCACCCATTTGTCCTCCCAGTTGTTGTCGAGTTTCAGGCCGAGTGTGTCCTCGTAAAACTGGCGCGCGCGGGGCACGTCGGACACGGGATAAACGATGAAGGCAATTTCTTTGATCATGGCTTGTGGATGCGGAAAAAACTGGCGCCGACTGGTTGGAAGGGTTGCAGGCAGAAAATGGTCGCCCCATTGGTGTAATAGGAGGATTCGGGGACCGGCGACCAGACGCTGCCATCGCCCGTCAGGGCCGACGCGGATTCCAATTGCCAACCGCCGGCGGTGGCGGGCCACGACAAGACGAGCGCGTTGACATCGCCCGTGGTCGTCGTGACAGAAATGGCCGGAGGCTGCTCAGGCGGGGTCGCGGGCTGGATGCTTTCAGGATTGGGATCCAAGTATTCGGTGTGACTGCGCTGCGGCCGGCGCAAGAGCACCTCCTTGTACAGTGGCTGGTTCATGCGATGAATCATCGGCACGCCAAGGCTTCGCACCGGATACAGGCGACGCGGCAACGCCGTGCCACGCGGGATGCTCAGGCCAAAGGTTTCGGCGTCATCGGCAGCGATCGCCGTATCGTAAACTTGTCCGAGCAGAGACTGGACCTCGACATGGCGCACGTCGTTGGTGTCTGCACCTATGGCAGCCGTGCATACGAATACAGCGAGCAACCTTAGAGCCTGTTTGAAAACTCTCTTATAACCGCCGGGTGGGGGTGCCCGGCCTACAAATCGGCCTGCGAAACTCACCCCTGTAGGCCCGGGGTCCTCACCGGGGCGGGTTTTCAAGCAGGCTCTCAGAACCCACTGGCCCGGGCGACCCAGCTTGTATGTTCGATTCGACCACATGACGGCCGGGCTAGGGCTTGGCCTGCGGACTGGTGACCGCCGAGGTTGAGTTGGTCCCCACGGGTAACGCTGCCGCCGGGGGCGAGGCCGGGGAGAACCGCCACTCGTCCTGTTCCACAACGCTGTCCGGGATCCAGTTCCATTCAATGGTTTCGTACA
>CAYJNU010000093.1:16276-21146 GCA_964371005.1 uncultured Verrucomicrobiota bacterium
GACTTCCTCCATGTGGCCGTAGGTTTCGTTTTCGGGCAGGAAAGAAGTCGGCACCAGGGTCTTCATGCCCACGATCCGCACGTTGTCCAGCGTGATCGTGTAATACTTCACCTCTTGCCGGGTTATTGGATCCATCCGGTAGAAGTCGAGGATCGCGTGCCGCAGAAGCTGCCCGGTGGCGAGCGCCTTGTGGAAGCCGGGGCTGGCTTTGTCAATCTCCTTGAGCACGGTCAACGGTTTGTGCTGGCGCACGCTGTTGGCCTGGCCGGTCGCCGGGTCGTAGGGCTGGATGGTTTCGTGATCCACCGCGCAGACGTCACACGTGTCTTCGCGGCCTTCCTTCTGGCTGCTCCCCGGATACTCCGCGATCCTCAGGTTGCAAGGAGTCGGGGCGATCGTCAGGACGGTGATCAGAACGAGGATAGAACACGCGAACAGGCGGCCGAGGTGGGTTGTGGTTTTCATGGGACTTCTTCCTTTCGGTTTCCAAGCGAACAGGTGATGCCGGAGCTTCTCACGCTCCATGCGTATCACAAACAGGCCGCGCTGACAAGATGGGAAACCCGGCTGTGGCTGCCGCGGGTGGCTGTTTCCGTCTTCATCCAGGTTTCGGCTTTGCCGTAACTCCCGGCTCTTGCCCACCGTCTTGCATACCAAGCAGGCTTCGACGACAGTCTGCTATGATGGATTGCAGCAGTGCCAGATTTCGCCGCGGGCCGCGCACGATCGAATGAACATGAACCGAATGGTCAACATATGAGTCGAAACCTCCCTTTCCAGCGCACGGAGTTGGAGCGCGATTCCGCGCGTTTGATTTCCAGCCTGGGCAGCCTGCCGCTATCCCGGCGTGAGGCACTTCGTCGCTGTCTCTACGGTGCCGCCGGCTTGTATCTGGCCAACGGTTGGGGCGTGCGCGCTCACGCCGCGCCCCGCAACGCGAACGCCAAGTCCGTGATTCAAATCTGGATGTGGGGCGGACCCTGCCACATTGACACCTTCGATCCGAAACCGGATGCCGGGCGCGATTACTGCGGGTCGCTGGACAAACCGATTCCGACCAACATGGACGGGATCAGGATCGGCCAACTCCTGCCGCAGTTGGCCAAGCAGGCGGACAAGTATTCGATCATCCGCAGCATGACCCACGGCAACAACGGCCACGAGACCGCTTCCTACATGCTGCAGACGGGACGACCTTCCGGCGGACGCGATGTCTATCCTTGTATCGGGGCGGTGGCGGCGCTCTTCAAGGGTTACGATGCCGGCTACAACGGTTTGATCCCACCCTACATCGTGCTGACCCGACCGCAGGGACGGTTTTCCGAAGCCGGCTTCCTGGGCTCGAAGTACAAACCCTTCGCCACGGGCGGTGATCCTGCGAAAACGCCGTTCGCCGTGGAGGGCGTTGTGGCAGCAGGCATCACCGAGCAGCGCCAGAAAGATCGCCGGGAGTTGCTGCAGAAGCTGAACACGCTCGGGCGGATTCTGCCGGACGACACAACGTTGAAAACGCTCTACCAGTCCGAGGAGCAGGCCTACGAACTGATTCTGGGAGACGCGGGCAAGCTGTTTGATCTGTCGCAGGAAAAGGACGAATTGCGCGATCGTTACGGCCGGACGACGTTTGGGCAATCTTGCTTGATGGGCCGGCGGCTCGTTGAAAAGGGGGTGCCCTATGTCACCATCAATTACGAAGGCTGGGACACCCACAAACAGCATTTCCAGGCCATGAACCGCAAGCTGCCGGAGTTTGACAAAGGCTTCGCCATGCTGCTTCAGGATTTATCCGAACGCGGGTTGCTCGGCAGCACGATCGTGTGGTGTTGTGGCGAGTTTGGCCGGACCCCGAAAGTCATGTGGGAGGCGCCGTGGAGCGGCGGACGCGGCCATTGGGGCAAGGTTTTCTCCGCCGTGGTCGCGGGCGGCGGATTCAAGGGCGGGCAGATCGTCGGCGCGTCGGATGCCAAGGGCGAGGAGGTCAAGGACCGACCGGTGTATCCGTGCGATCTCTTGGGCAGCATGTATGAGCTGATGGGCATTGACCTGAACGCGAAGTTGCCGCATCCGCAAGGCACGCTCGCACAGGTCGCCCCCAGCGCGGACGACAACGTGAAATCGGGCGGGCGACTGAAGGAAATCGTGTGAGGCGAATGAAATCCGAAGTCCGAAGTCCGAAGTCCGAAGCCTTGATGTCGGAGGGCTTGATTTCAGAAGGCTCGCTGTCAGAAGCAAGCCCAACAACCAAAGTCCGAATCGTCGCAGCCTCGCTAGTGGTGCAAGCTTGCAGCTTGCAGGTGTGCCGGCGACCTTTCAGGTTGCCTGGTTGGCTGAGGATGACGGCCGTTGATCGTGAAAGCCGCAAGCCGCCGGGCGCCGTTGTGCAGGCAAGCCAAAGGCTTGCGGGCATCAGCGCAAGCTGCAAGCTTGCGCCACTACCCCAGTTCGGATTTCGGATTCCGGGTTTCGCCGCCGCGCTAGCCGCTTTGCTGGCCCTTGCAGCCACAGCCCTCGGCCAACCCACGCCCCGCGCCGGCTATGTCTATCCGGCAGGCGGACGCGCCGGCAGCACATTCCAAGTCGTCGTTGGCGGGCAGTTTCTGGATGGTGCCACCAGCGCGTTCATTTCCGGCACCGGCGCGCAAGCGTCGGTGGTTGGCTTCAACAAGCCGATGAACCAGGGCAAGTTCAACCAACTGCGCGACGGCATGCGGGTGTTGCAGGACCGGAAGCAGGCGGCGCTCCGGGACAATCGGCGCGGCGTCAAGAACTCAACGAACGTCTGGACCGCGGCCGACGAGAAAAAACTCGCAGACATGCGAGGCCAGGTGCTGAAGAATCCGCCCAACCGCCAGGCCACACCGGCCATCGCTGAAACCGTGACGTTGCGCGTCACGCTGGCAACCAACGCCGAGCCCGGCGCGCGGGAAATCCGCCTCGGCACGCCCACCGGGCTCTCGAACCCGCTCGTGTTCTGCGTCGGTGATTTGCCGGAACTTACAGCACCCCCGGCTCGGGCGGCCAATCCTGACCTCGATCGATTTCTGACGCGACTCGGCCGGACGGTCACCAATCCTCCGACTCGGAGCGAGATGCGCATCCCACTGCCCGCGACGGTCAACGGCCAGATCATGCCCGGCACAGTGGACAACTTCCGCTTCGCCGCGCGCAAAGGGCAGCGCTTGGTTGTGGCGGCCAGCGCGCGCGCGCTCATCCCGTATCTGGCCGATGGAGTGCCCGGCTGGTTTCAGGCCACGTTGGCATTGCGCGACGCCAAGGGCAAAGAACTCGCCTACACCGACGATTTCCGGTTCAACCCCGACCCCGTTCTGTTTTACGAAATCCCCCGCAACGGTGATTACATCGTGGAGATCAAGGATTCCATTTACCGCGGGCGCGAAGACTTTGTGTACCGCCTCACCGTGGGCGAGCTGCCTTTCGTGACGAGCATTTTCCCGCTCGGGGGCCCGGCAGGCCAGCAGACCGAGGTCGAACTGAGCGGCTGGAATTTACCCTCGACCAAGCTCACCGTGGACAACGAGGACCAACCGCCGGGCGTGCGCTTGATCAGCGTTCGCAAAGGCGATTGGATTTCCAATCCCCTGCCGTTCGCGGTGGATGTGCTGCCGGAGTGTCTGGAGCAGGAAGGCAACAATGAACCAAAGCATGCGCAACGGCTCACCATGCCGATCATCGTCAATGGCCGAATGGACCAAGCCGGAGATGCCGACCTGTTCCGCTTTGATGGCGGTGCAGGTGACGAGATTGTCGCCGAGGTCTCGGCGCGCCGTCTGAATTCGCCGCTCGACTCGCGGCTCAGGCTGACCGACGCCTCCGGCCTGCAAATCGCCGCCAACGATGATTTCGACGACAAGGGCGCGGGGTTGACGACGCACCAGGCCGATTCCTATCTGCGCGCCAGACTGCCCGCCGACGGCACTTATTATCTCGAACTCACCGATGCCCCGCATCAGGGGGGGCCGGAATACGGTTACCGCCTGCGCGTCAGCGACCCGCAGCCGGACTTCGCGTTGCGGGTTGTTCCCTCCAGCCTCAATGTTCGCGCCGGGGCCAGCGTGCCGATCACGGTCTATGCATTGCGGAAGGACGGTTTCACGAATGCGATCACGCTGGCGCTGCAACACGCACCACGGGGGTTCGGCCTGAGCGGCGGGCGCGTCCCAGCGGGTCAGGATCAGGTGAAGTTGACCCTGAGCGCGCCATGGTCCGCGTCGGAGTCGCCAACGGCAATTCATCTCACGGGCCGGGCCACGATCGCCGGTCTCGAGGTTGTCCGTGCCGCCGTGCCCGCTGAGGACATGATGCAGGCATTCATTTACCGTCATCTTGTGCCCGCGAATGAATTGTGCGTCGAGGTCACGCGCGGGTTCGGGCGGGGCGGGGTGAAGATTCTGAGCGCCATGCCGCTGAAGATACCGGCCGGCGGCACCGCCGTATTGCGGATTGACGCGCCGGGGCGGGTCTTTGCGAATCAGCTTCAGCTCGAGTTGAGCGATGCGCCTGAAGGCATCAGCCTGGGCAAGGTCACACCGGCCCGCGAAGGAACGGAACTCACCCTGCACGCCGACGCGGAAAAGGCGAAGCTCGGCGCGAAAGGCAATCTCATCGTCAAGGCATTTGCCAATCGCCCCAGCGCACCAGGCAAAGCCAAGGCGCAAGGAAAGAAGTTCGCCGTTGCCACGCTCCCGGCCATTCCGTTCGAGATCATCCAGCGTTGAGTTTCCACGCGGCGTGCGTGGAAGTGAATTCTCTCTCCAGGGAAGGACAGCGAAGCGGGCCAAGTGGGGACGTTCTGCAGTTCGCGGGCTCTGGCTGCTTGAGCGATATCGGCCAGCTTCGTGCGGCCTACGGC
>CAYJNU010000094.1:0-11575 GCA_964371005.1 uncultured Verrucomicrobiota bacterium
CTGGCGCGTGATGCGGGCGTTTGCCGGCAGAAGTTGTATGCGTGTTTGTTCCACCATCGTAGTCTAGTTGCCCCAAAGCTGCGGCTTCAGCTCCTTGAGCGCTTTCAGCACGAACTCAATCGCCACGGCCGCGAGGAGCAGGCCCATGATACGCGAGATGATCTTCATGGCGATGGGGTTCAGGAACCGCGTGCTATGTGAGGCGAAGCGCAGGATCACGTAGCTGACGAACATCACCGCCACGATCACGACATACAAGGCGACGTGCTGCGACACACCGCGGGCCTGGTTCTGCAAAAGGATGCCGGTGGAGATCGCGCCCGGTCCCGCGAGCAAGGGAATCGCCAGCGGCGTAATCGAGATATCTGTTTTGCCCGCGCCTGCCTCGGTTTCTTCGTTGGTTTCCTGCACCCGGGAACGTTGTGCCTGCAACATATCGAGCGCTACGCTCAACAGCACGATGCTGGCGGCGATCTGGAAGGCGGGCATGGTGATGCCGAGAAACTTGAAGATGTATTTGCCGGCAATGGCAAAGGTCAGCAACACGATGGCGGCAACCCCGCACGCCAGGCGCGCCATCTTCGCCCGTTGCGCGGGCGTGTCGGAAGGGGTCATCGCCAGAAAGGCCGGGGCGGTGGCCACCGGGTCCACGATGACGAACAGCGACCCGAAGGCCAGCAACACGTACTGGATGAGTTCGTTCAAAGTCAGGTGCTACACGGCGCGAGAATGGCGTCCTGCATGCCGTGGATGATCTTTTTGTCGGCCGGGCAGATCGTGGCCAGCACACCACCGAGCGTCGCCCGGGCCGCCTCGCGATCGCCCGATACGAAGAAATACGGACACAGCCGCGCGCGACCTTTCATCGCCACGACTTCGTTCCGCCCGAAATCAAACCATTGTGCATCCACGAGGGCGGGCTTGTGATACCGCTGGAGCACGAACGGGGAAAGCTCAAAATCCGCGAGCGCACGATCCACGGCGGCGGCCCAGTCGGCTTGCGAAAGATCGCTGCCGAGATAAACGCCACGTGCGCCCCAGGCGTGTGGTGAGAAGCCGGAGACCTTCAGGATGAGATCGCGTTCCTTTTGCGAAAGCGCCTTGAGCTGACGCCAGTCCGTGAGGCCGAGTTCGGGGATGGCGGCATGTGGGGGCAGCGGCGAGGGATCAACGACCCAGGTGTAAGGCACGCCGCGGAGCAGGCGGTTGAAAAACCCTTCGCCCAGTTCCTGCCGCCAGAAATCGCGCAGGTTGCGATTCCAGAGGAGCGCGAACAGCAGCTTCTCCTCAAACAGCGGCTTGGGCGGCGGTGTGAGGCGGATTCTGCCAACGGCGGCGAGTTCGAAGATGCGGGCGGAATTCGGGACGTTCGCCTGATCGAAAAGCTCGAAGAAGCGGTAAACGGCGTCGCCGTCGGCGAAATCCTTGAATCGTGAATCGTGAACCGTGAATCGTGAGCCGAGTTGGGCCGACAGCCATTCCATCTCAGGACGGTAAGTGGCGGCTTCTTCCGAAACGACGATGCGAACGCGCTCGGCCTGGCCGAAGATACTGGCGAACCCTTCGATCATTCCCCGCTCACCGCCGATGACTTCGGATTTCGGATTTCGGACTTCGGACCTGGAATGGGTCTGGTTCAACCACGCCGTCAGGCCAATGCCCCCCGGCACGCTGTCCAGTTCGGTGATGCGGAAACCCTCTTCGGTGAGCAAAATGTCCGGCCGGATGACGCGCGGCACGTCTTGCTTGAATGCCGCTGAGCGCTGGAACGCAACCAGGTCGGCTGGCTTGCCCTGGTCCAGCAACGCCGCGATCCACGCCGGTTGCCTGCCCTCGACGCTCTTCCGATACAGCAAGTTGACGGCACGGTAGAATTGGAGGAGCACGCGCCCCAGCGAAACCAATTCCTTTGCCAGCGCCTCGCCCAGCGGAAACGGCGTCGGCGAGATGCGCCAGTCCTGTCCGGCAAACAAGCCTTGGGAAGGCAATGCATCGCGGATGAACCTGGCACGCCCAGCCTCCAAATCAGAGACAGAAGTTCTTGATGCGTCGCTCACTTGATCGCGGCTACGTTCGCACCTGGCCGTTACCAAGCCCAACCCACTTGTAGCTGGTCAATTCCTCCAACCCCATCGGGCCGCGGGCGCCGATCTTGTCGGTGCTGATGCCGATCTCCGCGCCCATCCCAAACTCGCCACCATCGGTAAAGCGCGTGCTTGCGTTCCAATACACCGCCGCGCTGTCCACCTGGGCAAGGAACTGCTTCGCCGCCGCCTCGTTCCCCGTGATAATGCTGTCCGAATGCGCCGAGCCATATTGGTTGATGTGATCAATTGCCGCCTGCACCCCATCCACGACGCGCACATTGAGAATGTAGTCGTTATATTCCGTGAACCAGTCCTGCTCGGTCGCTTCTCGGATTTCAGATCTGAGATTTGAGATTTCAGACTGGGGCAAGGCTCGCGACGCTTCGTCGCAACGAAGCTGGACCTTCTTCTCGCCAAGCCGTCGCACGATCTTCGGCAAGAAAGCCGAAGCGATCTTGCGGTCCACGAGCAGGGTTTCCATGGCGTTGCAGACGGCGGGGCGCTGGCACTTGGCGTTGAACGCGATCTCCTCAGCCATGCTCAGGTCCGCGTCCGCGTCCACGAACACGTGGCAGACGCCTTTGTAATGCTTGATGACCGGCACCTTGCTGCACTCGGCAACCGCACGGATGAGGCCCTCGCCCCCGCGCGGCATACAGAGGTCCACGTATTGCGTAAGCGAGAGCAAGGCGGGAATCGCCTCGCGCTCGGTCTTGGGCACAACTTGGATGGCGTGCAGCGGGAACTGGTCTACGAGCGCGGCACGACCGGCGGCAACCATCGTCTCGGCGATGAACTTGTTCGAGTTAAGTGCCTCCTTGCCACCACGGAGGATGGTAGCGTTTCCGGACTTGAAGCACAGACTCGCGGCGTCTGCTGTCACGTTTGGGCGCGACTCGTAGATGATTACGACCACTCCGATGGGCACGCTGAGCTTCTGGAGACGCAGACCATTAGGGCGGGTTCGATCGTCCAAAACCCTGCCCACGGGATCCGGCAGAGCGGCGACTTCACGAAGTCCCCTGGCCATGCCGGCGATGCGTTTGTCGTCCAGCTTGAGGCGATCGAGCATCGCGGAGGAGAGCCCGAGCTTCGCGCCAACTTCCATGTCGAGCGCATTGGCGGCCTGGAGCGCGTCGACTTCGCGTTCGAGCGCACCCGCCATCGCGCCGAGGCAAGCGTTCTTCTCGGCGGTCGTAAGCTTGGCCAACTCGCGCGACGCGGCTTTCGCCTGCCGGGCCAACTGAGTCATTTGCTCGGTCAAGATCATGCCGTGAAGGTAAAGTAAACCGCGTGAAGGCGGAACTACAAACGCTCGCCGGACCGCGACCGCTCCCTCGATCGCGGCGCTGCCAGCCAACCTGTCGCGTTGGCGAGCGCCGCGCTGCCAGTGGTAACTCTCGTCGGGGCGGCTACGCCCACCGAGAGTGCGTGCCTGCTGCAACAGGGGACTGGTCCTGCTCCGTTTGAGCTGTCACGACAAAGTCATATTCAACCAGCCGTAAGACCAGCTTGCCTGCGCGTCCAGATGACGCGGATAGCTGCAGATCGTTGGATCGGCGAATGCGCGGCGGTTCATGGAGAAGACGTTTCTCTTCCTTTCAAATGTCGATGTAAGGAGAGCTGTCCGAGGGCGACGATGGAGCGGGCTGGACTGGCGGCGGCGCGGAGGCGGATTGCTTGTTCTTTCGCAACGCAATGACTGCGATGACGCAACCGGTCCAAGTGGGCAGCATTCCCACAAGCGGCATGAACTCCAGCAGGAAGGTGGGCAGCAGCAGCACATGGAATCCGAGGACCCGCGCGGTCAGCACCATCGCGATGACGTCAATGATCTCGTCGGCAAAAAAGCCCGCGAGGGCGAGCGGAGCCAGCAGCCACTGGAGCGCATCGGCCCCAATCGCCACTCCCAATGCCAGAACGATGCGACCACGGGTGAGCCGCGGTGCGGGAAACCACTGGCTGACTGTGTCCAACAATATCATGACGGTAACACGGGAGTTTTCCCCAAACCGGTCAGGAACGCGAATGGAAATCCGCGGGCCTGGCGTTTGGAGTTCACTCGGGCATCAGGCGGAGCGCGAACTCGGCGAGGACCGGTGCCGCGGCACTGCGCACGATGCGCAGGCGCACTTTCGCGGTCGTCTCGGGCTTGATATGAATGAGGCGGCGGTTGCCGATGCTGGTGGCCGTGCCGACTTCAGCCCACCGCCCTTCGCGCCAGCAATCCAACGCCACTGCTTCGATGCGCTGCCCCAGCGGCAGAAACTCGCGGAGATCCACCACGTCAAAGGTAATCGGCTGCTCGAAAAGCAGCGTCAACTCCGGTGACGTCGTGTTCTCATCCGCCACCCAATACGTGCTGCGATCCTCATCCAACAGTCGTCTGGGATCGGATTCTTTCGCGCCGGCGAGCGCGCCGCCGATTTCAAAGCGGGCGCCCTTGGCGAGATTCTGCTTGAAAAGGTTTTCCCAAAGTTGATGAAACTCCCGCAACGAGCGCGCGTCGTTCTCGTGGATTTGCCCGCGACGATCCGGCGGAAGGTTCAGCAGAAAGGACCCACCACGCCCGACGGAGGCAAAATAGAGATCGAGCAACTGTCGGGGCGTTTTGACCTTCGCGTCTTCGCTAGCGTGGTAAAACCAGCCGGGGCGAATCGAGACGTCGCATTCAGCCGGCAGCCAGTGCGAGCCCGGACGGTCGCCCATGTTCAGCCGCTTGGTGTCCGCTTCGCCGGGCGCGAAATCCGCACCTCTCAAGGTGGCCCAACAGGTTTCTCCAGCGTGGCCGCGCTCGTTGCCGACCCACCGGATGTCGGGCCCGCCATCGCTGAACATGCACGCCAGCGGTTGCAGCTCGCGCACCAATTGCCACGTGGTGGGCCAGTCGTAATAAGTCCTCCGGTCAATCGTGCGCTTCTCTCTCGCGCCACCGTAGAAGCCATCGCCGCCGTTCGCGCCGTCGAACCAGACTTCAAAAATCGGCCCGTAGTTCGTGAGCAACTCGCGAAGTTGGTTCCGGTAGTAGGCGATGTATTCCGGGCGTCCGTAGTCCTTGTAGTTGCGGTCCCACGGCGAAAGATAAACCCCAAATCTGAGCCCGTGTTTCCGGCAGGCGTCTGAAATCTCGCGGACCACATCGCCGCGTCCGTTCTTCCAAGGGGAGTTCTTGACCGAGTGCTCAGTGAACTTGCTGGGCCAGAGGCAGAATCCATCGTGGTGCTTAGCCGTCAGAATCAACGCCTTCATGCCGCCAGCCTTCGCGGTGCGGACAATCTGGTCGGCGTCGAAATCGGTGGGATTGAACGCCGTCGGCGATTCGTCGCCATAGCCCCATTCCTTGTCGGTGAATGTGTTGATGCTGAAATGCAGGAAGCCGTAAAACTCCAGCGCGTGCCATTGAAGCTGGCGTTCGCTAGGAAGCGGCGGATACGCGGGCAAGGCATCATTCGCGACGAGGCGGAGACTTGCGGTGAGCAAGGGCAGCATGACCAGCGCAATCTTGGCAGCGTACTTTCCCCGTGCATGATGGTCGGAGCGAGGTGAACTTTGGTGCGTCATGGCCATTCAGTAATGGGGTGCTTGAGGATGTTGTCAAGCCGGACGCAGCGAACCCAGCCCGCCGCCATTCTCCGGCGATCACGTTTGCGACGCTCTGCCGAAGTGCCGCAGCACCAGGCTCAACACACTTGCTGCACCTTCAAGTTCAACAACGCTCCAAGCTTCTCGAGCTTGTGCGCGATGTGTCCGACGCCGACGGCACAGTGATGCGCCGGACCGTGGACGTTCCACTCGTTTACGAACCGGCGCGCCCCGATGCCAAACCTGTAACGGCTGTTCGTGTTTCCAATTTCCAAGATCGGGCCGGGCACGGATTCGCCCTCCGCGACCAACAACTCCAGCCGCCCATCCACCGTCTGCACCACGCTGAGCAGAGTCACCGCGCCATGCTTCAGGCTCATTTCCACCGAGAGCCCGCGGCCCACCTTGCCGTGATAGACGCGCAGAGGACGCACCTTGGTCTTGCCCTCGGCGATGGCAATGTGGCCCGGCCCGTCGTGACCCATGAGCACCACGTCGTCGGTCCAATCCATCGCGTAGTATTCGGTGAACGAGCCACCGGCACCAAAGCTGTCCATGATCTTCATGGCCTGCGCGTTCTTGATCTCGAACTCGCCCGCCACCGGTACACCGCGCGCCGTGAGCAGCGAGTTGCCGAGGATGATCGAACTGATGGCGTCCTCGTTCTCCGCGTTGCCCGTGCCCATGTAGTAGTAGGCCATCGAACCGAGGTCGTGAGCCTGAACCAGCCGGTCCAGCGCCACCGAGGTGCGGGCGGCGCGCTCCAGTTCTGCGGGCAGACAATCGGGCTGGACGTCGAAGGTCCTCTGGAACTCGGTCACGCGTCGTTGAATCTGCCGGGCCGTGACTTCGCGCCGCAACGCCGCGAGTTCGTCCACCTCGATGATCTCGATGTGCCCGCCGAAGTTGGAGCATTGCTGCGTGAAGTCCGAGTAAATGTCCAGCATGCCCCCGTAGTAATGACCCATGACGCCGAGCCGATTGTGGAACATGATGTTCGCAACACGTCCCGCCTCCATCCAGGCGTCCACTTCGCCCCACGCCATCGGGTCGTCGTGCAACTGGCCGGTGATTTGGTGGAAGCTGATGCGCGCGCGGTTGAAGACGTTGGCAATCTCGGGGACGGGACACGCCCCGCAATGCGCCAGCCATTCGCTTGTCATCGCGGTGCGGTCGCCCATTCGATTGAACGCGGCGTAGTCAATGGCCGGCACGGGCGAAAGGTTGAGAATGATTACCGGAACCTTGGCTCGCTGTACCACAGGCAGGACGGTGGATGACAGCGCGTACGTGGTGACGTGGAGGAAGATGAGGTCCACATCCGCTCGCCGGAAGGCGTGCCCAGCCTCGAAGGCTTTTGGAGGCGTGTCAATCAAACCCAGGTCCACCACCTCCACACCGGGGCGGCTCAGCTTACCACGCACCTCGTGAAGATAACCCTCCAACCGCTCCCTCAGCCCTTTGAACTGGGGCCAGTACGCGTCGAGCCCGATCCCGAAGAGCCCGACGCGCAACGGCGGCGTGCTCCGGTCCTCCCTTCGGCTCGACCCGACAGGGCGTTCGCGGTACGGACTACGGGTGCGCTTTCGCGATGGGCGCGTTCGGTTGTTCAGCATCGTCTTACGCTAGCAGAAGGCAGATGACTCACAATGGACGCACTGGCCTTTTGATTGGATTTTCTGCCCGAGGCGGTGGCCGGTTCGCGTATATTTCACACGCCGGAGCCTTGGAACGGCCACTCAACGGTTGCGGTCGGTTGGGCTGGGGCGAACTGCCTCGACCGTTTCCAGTTTCACCGGGCCCAGCAAACCTGAGGGCAGCAAAGCCGAATCGGGTTTGTAAGGGTTCCACGTTGTCCACGTGAACCGCTTTTCCGGCGCCAGACCAGAATCGCCAATGAGGCGGTTCACCCATTCGTTCGCAACCACGACCGACAACTCGTTGATACCAGTTCGGGCGGCGCCGGTAATCTCGATCCGCCGCGGCTCGCACCACACCGTACCGAGTGTCCGCCCATTCAAGTGGACCTCAGCGACGTCCTTGACCTTGCCCAAATCGAGGAAGAGTGGCGACGAACTCGATTTCGCGGTCAGTTCGAAGGTTTTGTGATAGACCGCCGTTCCAGAATAGAACTTGACCGCCTCGTCAGCATGTTGCCCCCAATCGCTGAGCGTTTGGAACATGACGGGTTTGCTGGGGCCGCCCCACTTTGGATCGAATGTTACCTGCCAGTCGTCGGTCAACTCGCTCACCGTCTTGAGCATCGCGAAGTTCTCCCGATTCGGCCGCACCGCCTTTCGCTCCGGCGCCTTTCTGAAGACGACGAAGTACGACTGGCCCGCGGCAAACTCTAACGGCACCGTCGTACGGCCCGCGCGTTCGTGGAATACCGGCAAATCGCCGCGGTGACCGGTCACGGGGTCCCACAACTCGGGCAGCCGGCCAGCGATGCGGAAAACGCAGTTTTCTTTGCGCGCATGGCCTGCCTGATTCGAAACGAAGAACCAATCGCCATCCGGGAGGCGGCGGTGGGCATAGGCCAACATGGCGTCGCAGTTCTCCTTGCCCGACTGGGTGTACTCAAAGTCCGCCCCGACACCGATGGCGCGCAGCACTTGAAGTTCACGCGTGCATTCGAGGTAGGCGGCGATGCCGCATCCGTGAGTCCCCTGAACCGGTTTTTCCGGCTCACCCCAGAACACCCTTCCGCGTCCAAACTTCCGTCCTCGCCTTCCGACCGCGATGTCTGCACCCCAAAGCTCATCTGCGATTCGCTGCACCTCGGCTTGGCTGCCCGGATAGCCGACCAGTCCCGGAGCGTTCTCGGGTTTCGTGCCAACGATCGTTGCGCCAGCGGCGACCAGATCGCGCAGCTTGCGGAGGGTCTGAGGCCTCAAATCGCGACTATAGGCGGCCAGCAGGCGGTACTGCATTCCCGAAGGCAGCCGGAGCCAGCCGTTGCTGACCGTCGTTGCCTGGAGCAACACCTCGGTTGTGAGCCCGTGGTAATCATAACCGTTGGCGCGCAGTTCCGGATGCCGCGGGAATTCGGCGGTGACGCCGTCGCCGGTGAGAACGCACACATCCACCACTGGCAATCCTTGTTGCAGGAGGTACTGGCAGCGACTCAAGCAAGTGAGGTAGCCCGTCGCCAGCTCGAACCAGGTGTTGCGTCGGTCGAAATGGATGCCCCAAGGACCGAGGGTGATGCCGGGCTTCTGGTCCAGCGACGGGCTGTGGGCCCAGCAATGAAACGTGATTCGGTTGATCCCCTCGGTTAGCCACAGATCGCCCCAGGTCCTGAGGTATTCCGGTGTCTCTTTCCAAGCGTGTTTGTGGTCGACGCCCGTGAAAGCCTCGGCCCACACGACCCCGTTCAATCCGTAGGTGCAGGCGGCTGAAGCCTCGCCCTTGGCCAATTGGACCTCCGGTCCCACCGGTGGATTGTCCGCATACCAATGTGTCCGGCGCTCGCCGAGGAAGTTGCCGACCGGTTCGGAGACGTGGCCGCCGTATTGGATCTGATCAAAAACGTCCGGGACGAGGTGCGGTTCGGTGGTGAGTGCGATACCCTCGCGCCGACACAAGTCTCTCAGATGGCCGCCAATCCCTTCGGCAAAGAGATCGGCCCGCACGCGTTTGAAATCCCACAGAAACCGGGCGGAAATCTCGGCGTTGTCCACCTCCTGTCCAACGATCACCGGCAAATAGGGGATCGCGTCATAGCCACACCGCTGTTTGAAGTCCTCGCGGAAGCGCGGAGTCCAGGTTTGAGGCTGGAATTCATAGCTGTCGGCGTGGGCGTAGCGGATCACGCGTCGCGCCGCAGGACCGCATTCGTCCAGGACGCGGCGGAGGAATCCGCTCCAATTGGCCTCGACCGCCGCCGGGCTGAGCTTGTCGCATTCGAGACCGCCCTCGCCGGTTGGATGCGGCTGATCGCCGGTCGAACCGTGGCGGAAGACCTGCAACTTCCAGCTTCCAGGCGGCGACTCCCAGGCAAGGCGACCGGACGTCGGGTTCAGTTTCGAAGTCAGATTCAGATCAACGAGCGAGCGACTGTCCAGCGTCTCTTGCCCGAGCCGTTGCTCTCCGTCTTGGAGCAATTGAACCTCCGCGATTTGCACGTTCCAGCTCTCTTGCCCTTGGAATGGATGGGCGGAAGTGATCAACAGCCGGAAGAACCGCGCAGCAGCCGACTCAAACGGGACAGTGCGCGGGGTGTTGGGTGACAGCTCGAAGCGGCAAATAGTCTCGTAGCGCGAGCCATCCGTGGAGGCCTGCCATTGGCATTGTCTGGGGCCGCAGTCGTGGAACGGTGCGACGTAGAGCGCCGCCGCTGCGTAGGGGGTCGGGAACTCGAAGACCAGCGACTCGGGATGGGCCCCCGTTGGACCGTCGCCAGCTTTGCTGCCTTTCGAGATCCAGCGTGTGGCGGGATCCTGATCAAGCGCTTCCGCCACGGGAAAACCTTGGGCAGCGGAACTGGGAACGATCTTCACCCCAGCTTCGCGCATGGTGTTTCTGTCCTCCTTCACCGGGTAAGCCAAGATGGCCACTAACTCATCGCCGCCGGGAATCGGGACGTCCTGAAGTCCGGGCCCACGCAAACGAATTTCCTGGCTCAACTCTAGTCGCTGCATGCTGTGCTCTGGCTTTACCCAGGGTCCGCCGCTATGTGACCAACCGCTGCCCACGGTGAGGTTGAGCTTCAAACCGAGCCGATCGGCTTCCCGGACCGTATGCCGCATCAACTCCCACCATTCCGGGCTGAGGAACTTGACTGGCCCTTGGACGCCTTGTCCGATCCCCGCGCCCCACATCCACAAAGCCCCGCCCAAGCCCACACGCTGCATCGCTTCCAGGTCTGCCGTGATCCCCTCCTTTGTGACGTTGCCGTCCAACCAGAACCAATACACCCACGGTCGGGCCGACGCCGGCGGCGTGATGAACTGATCTTCCGTCACGCCTGCGGACCCGTTGTTGGAGGCCAAAGCGAAAAAGAGCATAGCGCAACCGAGAGCCAGACTAAGGCTTCGATTCAAGCTGCGAGTCGTCGGATACATCGGTGTCCGAAGCGTAGCAACGAGCACCATGACCAAACAATGGAGGCCTTGTCCTTTTGATTGGATTTTCTGGCCGTCTCGCTTCGGGAAAACATGCCCTTTGGCGTACGCACCCGCCAAATGCCGCCTGGGAGGCCCACCTCCTTGCAGAAGAGTCGCCTCCCCTGATGGGTGCTGTCACAGCGGGTGCAGCTCCCGGCATGGCTTCCGACTTGCCAACACTTGAGGGCTTGCCCATCGTCATCAACATGCAATCGCACGAACTTCTGCGCGAAGTGTTTCAGCAGACCAGCGCCAAGCAGGTCGCGTCTGATCTCGGACTATCGCTCTCGACGATCTACAAGTGGGCCGAGCCAGATGAGGGCGATGGCAGCGGCCAGCCCAACCCGCTCGACCGCATCGAGGCCTTGCTGCGCAGCACCGGAGACATCCGCCTCGCCCAGTGGATCTGCCAACACGCCGGCGGGTTTTTCATCCTCAACCCGAAGCTCAACAAGACCCACCCGGACTATCTTATCCCAGCCACTAACGAAATCGTTCAGGAGTTCGCCGACTTGCTCTCTGTCATTGCTTTCGCCGCGGCAGACAATCACATCACCCGGCGCGAAGCCGCCAACATCCGGGAGCGTTGGGAAGATTTGAAATCGGTCACGGAGGGTTTCGTCGCCTGCTGTGAGGCGGGGAACTTCACCCGAATGCAGGAGCAAGCCGCCACGCTCTCGAGCTCCAAGTGATCCGCCATGCGCACCCTGAGCTTCCTCCAAATCGCATTCGCCCTGGCAATGCTCCCCCTCAGCGGGAGAGCCCGGGCAGCAGCGACATGGCCAACGTCAGCCACGA
>CAYJNU010000094.1:11585-13732 GCA_964371005.1 uncultured Verrucomicrobiota bacterium
CGCGCATGGGGAAACGGGTGGTGATTGCCGAGTTCGGCAGCCACTTGGGTGGGTTGACCTCCGGCGGACTCGGCGCGACGGACATCGGCAACAAGGCGGCGATTGGTGGCATCTCCCGCGAGTTCTACCATCGCGTGGCGCAGCACTACGCCGACTCCAACGCGTGGACGTTTGAGACCGCCCAGGACTATTTCAACCGACATCGTGCGGGTCAGGCGGGGGCAAGTTCGCTGGGCGGACCCGATGCCACCATGTGGACGTTCGAGCCGAGCGTGGCGGAGAACATCCTCTTCCAGATGATCAACGCGGCCAAAGTCCCGGTCTATTTCCAGCAGCGTCTTGCCGGCGTGAAGAAAGACGGCGCCCGCATCCAAGAGATCACGATGGAAAACGGCAAAATCTTTCGCGCCAAAATGTTCATTGACGCGACCTACGAGGGCGATCTCATGGCCAAGGCCGGCGTCAGCTTCACCGTGGGCCGCGAGCCGAATGCGCGATATCAGGAGACGCTCAATGGGGTTCGCGCGGAAACGCCAAAGCATCAGTTCACCGTGGCGGTTGATCCTTACGTGAAGCCCGGCGACCCGAGCAGCGGTCTCTTGCTATTCATCCAATCCGGGGACGGCGGCCAGCCGGGCGATGGCGACCGGTCCGTTCAAGCCTACAATTTCCGGCTTTGCTACACGAAGAATCCGGCGAACCGACTTCCTCATGTGAAGCCGGAGAAATACGAACCGGCGCAATACGAATTGCTCGCCCGCTACCTGGAGGCTCTCGTCGCCGCCGGCAAGAAACCTCAGCTCGCCGAGTTTTGGAATCCGATCTGGATGCCCAATCAAAAGACCGACATCAACAACAACGGCGGCTTTTCCACCGATTTCATCGGGGCCAACTATGACTATCCGAACGCCGACCATGCCCGGCGGGCGCAAATCTGGAAGGCGCACCAAGACTACATCCGTGGCTTCGTCTATTTCATGGCCACCAGCCCACGCGTCCCGGAGAATATGCGCCAAGAGATGCAGGAATGGGGGCCGGCGAAGGACGAATTCCTCGATACCGGCAACTGGCCGCATCAGATGTATGTCCGCGAAGCAAGGCGGATGGTTTCCGATTACGTGATGACCGAGCACAACTGCCGCGGCACGACCGAGGCCGAAGACCCGGTGGGTCTCGCCGCTTACACGATGGACTCCCACAACTGCCAGCGGCTGGTCAAGAACGGTCGCGCAGAAAACGAAGGCGACGTGCAGGTCGGCGGCTTCTCCCCTTACCCGATCTCGTACCGATCCCTTGTCCCCAAAGCCGCGGAGTGCGAGAACCTGCTCGTGCCGATTTGCCACTCCGCGACGCACATCGCCTACGGGTCAATCCGGATGGAACCGGTTTTCATGATCCTTGGCCAATCCGCGGCCACGGCGGCGGCGTTCGCGATTGACGACGGCGTGCCCGTGCAACAGGTGGATTACGCCCGGCTGCGCGTGCGGTTGCAGTCCGATAAGCAAGTCTTGGAATGGAGCGGCCCGCGCAAGACAGCACCCGTCGCTGAACCGCTCCCGGGCATCGTGGTGGATGACCGGCAGGCCGTGAAGACCGGAACTTGGATTGCCTCGTTGAACCCCGCCGCGGCGGTGGTAGGCAATGGTTGTGTGCATGACGGCAACTCAAACAAGGGTGCCAGCACGATCACCTTTTCCCCGGATCTCCCCGCCGCCGGCACCTACGACATCATCCTGCATTTTCCGCCGAATCCCAACCGCGCCACGCAAGTCCCGGTGACCGTCACCATCCAAGATGGCGGAAGCAAGACCATCCGCGTCAACCAGCGGGACGAAGCGACGCAGGGCGTCGTTTCGTTGGGCACCTGGTGGCTCCCCAAAGGTCGGTTGACCAGCGTGACCATTTCGAACCGTGATACGGAGGGTTACGTCGTGGTGGACGGCGTGCAGTTCCTGCCCGAACGAAAAACCGATCCGAGCGGGCCGATCCCCGCTCCCGGCGCCAAACGCTGACTGGCCGGACCGGAGGGGCTTGGCACTGCCACTTACTGCCAATTCCGTGGCATAAGCGACACCGGAGTGCGCCCGTCCTCGGGCGCAGCAAGCTTGGACGTTCCAAGTACATTCGTGTTTCCCAATCCATTTACG
>CAYJNU010000094.1:13742-20835 GCA_964371005.1 uncultured Verrucomicrobiota bacterium
ATCTTCTTTAACAACAAAACTTCACCTACGCGGCCTGGCCCCGCCCCGGCGGCCGGGCGCACTCCGGCTTTGTAACCTATCCTGCCGTCTCCTCAGTAAGCTGGTGGCGGCGGCCAGGTTCACCCGGGTTAGATCGCAAGAAGATTGCGATTTGTCCCGCGCTCCGGTACCAATGAGCCATGCGTTTCATCGGTTCGGTCATCGAAAAGCTGCAGCGTCATCCCAAACGGATCGTGTTCCCGGAAGGAACCGAGCCGCGGGTGATCCAGGCGGCGCGGCAGTTCCATGCGCTGCGACTGGGCGCACCGATTATCCTCGGGGACCGGACGCGGATCAAGGAACTCGCCCTAGACTTGAACATCTCGCTCGAAGGCGTGCGCATCATCAACCCGGCCGAGAGCGAGGAACTTGAGAATTTCGCCCGCCGCTACAAGTTGCTGCGCCGCTCCAAGGGGCTGCGCAACACCGAGGCCCGCGAGGCCATGCTCCAGCCGAACTACTTTGGCGCCATGATGGTGGCCATGCATCAGGCAGACGGACTGGTCAGCGGCACCGTGCATACCACCGCCAGCGTCGTGCGCCCCCTCTTCCAAATCATCAACTTCGCGCCCGAGGTGAACCTCGCCTCCGGTTGCATGGTGATGGAAGTTGAGGACACGCGGTTCGGGGAAGACGGGGTTTTGTTCATGGCCGACTGCGGCGTGATTCCGCAACCGACCGTGGAGCAACTCGCGGACATCGCCGTCTCGACGGCGAAGTTCGCACGGCATCTCCTGGGCATTCGCCCACGCGTAGCCATGCTTTCGTTTTCAACGAAGGGCAGCGCGAACCATGAATCCGTATGTCGCGTGCAGGCCGCCACCGCGTTGGCGCAACAGAAGGCCCACAGCATCCGCCTGGAGGCAGACATCGAGGGCGAACTGCAGGTGGACGCCGCCATCGTGCCGGACATCGCGCAACTCAAATCGCCGGAGGGCAAAGTGGCCGGGGGCGCGAATGTCTTGATCTTTCCCGAACTGAATTCCGGCCACATCACCAGCCGCATGGTGCGGCATCTTGCGAGGGCCAACGCTTACGGTCAAATCCTGCTCGGCATGGACCGGCCGGCGGCGGACGTTTCGCGCGGCTCCTCGGCACACGACATCCTCGGCGTGGCCGCCATTGTTGGCGTACAATCCATCCACTACCAAGTCCTGTATCCCGGCGCGGGTCTGCACCTTCCGGGAGAGAAGAAGTCATGAACCTGCCCTATCCCATCAATCCCACGCTCAAAGACCTGCCGGTTTACCAGCCGGGTCGGCCCATCGAAGAAGTTGCCCGCGAACTCGGCCTGCCAGCGGCCAGCATCATCAAACTGGCCTCAAATGAGAATCCGCTGGGGCCGTCGCCGGCCGCATTGAAAGCCATGCAGGACGTGCTGGCCAACATCCATCTCTACCCGGACGGCAACGCGTTTTACCTCAAGCAACGGCTCGCCAAGAAGCTCGGGATCGAGCCGGCACAACTCATCCTCGGCAACGGCTCAAACGAGATTCTCGAATTCGTTGGACACGCCTTTCTCGAACCCGGCGTGGACGTCGTGGTGTCGCAATACTGCTTAGTCGTCTATGCGCTGGTGACGAAGCTGTTTTGCGCCAATCTCATCACCGTTCCGGCGAAAGCCTACGGGCATGATTTGGATGCGATGCTCCAAGCCATCACCCCCAAAACACGCGTGGTGTTCGTAGCGAACCCGAACAATCCGACCGGCACGCTGGCTTCGACGGAAGCGCTGACGAAGTTCATCGCGCAAATTCCGCCGCACGTCGTGCTGGCCTTGGACGAGGCTTACCTGGAGTTCCTCGACCAGCCGGCCAATTTCATTCCGCTGATCCAGAGCGGCAAGCAGCCGAACCTGCTCCTGATGCGGACATTCTCGAAGATTTTCGGATTGGCCGGACTGCGTATCGGTTACGGTATCGCCTGCCCCGACCTGATCGCCGCGTTGGAGAAGATCCGGCAGCCTTTCAACACCAATGCCATCGCCCAAGCCGGCGCGCTCGCGGCGCTCGACGACGCTGGGCACATGCAGCGCACGCGCGAGAACAACTCCACTGGGCTGTGCTATTTGGAAACGCAGTGCAAGCAGCTCGGCCTGGAGTTCGTTCCCTCAGCAGCCAATTTCCTGCTCGTAAAGGTGGGACAAGGCGGACGCGTGTTCGAGGACATGCAGAAGCTGGGGGTCATTGTGCGTCCGATGGGCGGTTACCAGTTGCCCGAGTGGGTCCGCATCACTGTCGGTACGCCTACTGAGAACGAACGGTGCGTCCGGGCATTGGAGCAGGCGCTCGGCTAGTAGCCGCAGGAGAAGTCTCCTTCAACAGAAAGAAGGCGCGCCAACTCGAACCCAGCGACTCCTCGCCTGCCAAAGCTACCGCGCCCCCCCGCCGCGCCGGCAGCAGGCCACAAAGGCCCACTCGCCGGCGCGTGGAGGAACGAACCGCAACTAGAATTTCCAGCCGGTGCCAAAACGAAAGCCCGCGCTGCTCCAACCGCTGGCGACGTCGGTGTAAGCGCCGACCATCAGGTAGGCCTTCTTCTTTGTGTTTGCGCGGAAGCCGAAGCCGCCGCCAAAGGTGGCATAGCGGGAGTAGAAACTCTCGTTGCCAAGTAACTCGGTGTCCAGTCCGTAAGCCTCCGCATACCAGTGCTGGCCCAGCCGCACGCCGACCTTAAGTCCGTTCTTCACGATCTGATCACTGACATCGGGATCGAAGTCATAGTCACCAAGGTTCATGGCCACTGACTCAAAGAAGCTGAACTGGTTGCCCATGCTGAGCTCGAACTTGCCAAAGTCGTAGCACAGGAAGCTGGTGAGACCGCCCGCCGCGAGCGCTCCGCCGCCAACCATGTCGAACGAACCGGCGACTTGGAACGAGCCGCTGGGGGTGACCTGCCAGAGCCAAGGTTGGTCCGCCGCCAGGTTGCGCTTCACGATGAGCATGGGCATGGCGAGTTGCAGTCCGGCGCGGAAGGCTTGCGCGCCGTCCACGGTCGTATAGTTGAGCGGGAGGCCGATATCCAACCTCACGCGCTTCGAGAGCTTCAGCGGCAAGAACGGCGTGGCGCTGTAGGACTGGGCCTTGTGACCCTCGGCGCTGCTGGTGCTCACGTCGCCCATCAACGCCAAGCCCACCATGCCCGGGTCCTCCTCCTCCCCTTCATTTTCGGCGGCGGTGGCGGTGGCCATCAGTCCATACTCGTTGAACGAATCGCGGGCCATGAGCGCCGTGGTGCTGTTGGGATTGCCGGTCATCAGGCCGAAGGGCATCAAGGCACTGAGTTCCTTTTGCCAGCGCGCCAAGTCCTCTGTGCCGCTGGTCTTCAGATAATCCTCGATCTGCGCATACAACTCCTCACGCGTGGCGGCGATGAACGTGCGGTTAACCACGCCGGGCTTGAAAGGGGTCGTCAGCTCGGCCCGCCATTCCACGGCGCCGAATTGGGTCACGGCGAAGTTGAGCGCCTGCCGCACGCCAAGGTAATCGAGGTCGGCGTTGAATGTGCGATTCGCCAGGGTCGAATAGCTGCCTTCGCCTCGGACGATGCCTTCCACCAAGTCCGGCAGGCTCTTGTCGCCAAAGCTGAATGGCGTCTGCGGGAAGTCCGTGGTGCTTCCGCTGATACTGAACGGGTCGGCACCGGAACAGGCGGAGGTCACCGCGAGGCTGGTAGCCAGGAATGCGGCTTGGGAGATACGACGGGTGAACTGCTTCATAAGGTATGTTTCAGTTGAGAAAGGTTTTCGATTTGACTGCTACGTTGGGTTCGATCCTAATGAACCGCAACTGAAGCTGTCAACTCTGTCCAAACACATGAAGAACCTGGCGCTCGTTTCCCTTCTCGTCGTGCTGACCGCCGTGGATCACGGCGTGGCACAGGACTCCTCCAACAAGTCAGCACCCTCAGCCCCTGCGGTCGCGGCGGCATCCGGGCCAGCCACCTTGGTCCTCGAAGTCACCGCCATCCGCTTCAAACCCAACACGAAGGAGCAAGTCCTCGAGGAATTCCCGTTCTCGGGCAGCACGTCCAATATCATCGAAACGCTCAGCGCGCGGGGGCGCAGCGTGGACGTGGTTTATCGGGGCGTCCGCGAGTTGATTCCGGACGAGAAAACCAAAGCGGTTTTCGACGCCACGGAAACCCGTCCGGTGATGATCGTAGGGCGGTCGGCGTCCGAAGCGCCACCGGCGACGGCGTTCGGGTTGAAGCTGGAGGTGACCGCCAAGGGCGCACCAGAAGGCCGGTTCGCGGTCTTCTGGGAAGGCAACATCGTTTGGTCGCCCGAGTTGATGGACCGCCGGGTAGGCATGCAGAATACGCTCGTCTTTGTCAGCAAGGCGGCCACCGCGGCCCAGAAGGTCACCCACCAGGTCTCCAGCGACGCCAGCGTCCAGCAGGCGGCCGATCTCGGCCTGGCGCTGGCACAGCTTTTTGGCCCGTCCGACAAGTCCGCCACCGGTTCCATCTACGAACTGCCGGTCGTCAAAACCCTGGGCCTCACCGGCAGTTGTTACTGCCGTTCGGGCGATCTCGTGGTGCTGAGCACGTCAGCGGAAGCCGGCACCAAGGAACCCCAGACGCTATTCCTGCTGGTCCGCGCCACGGCGAAAGAATGATCTGTCGCCGTCCGGCTCGGTGCCTCTGCAATGTCTAGTCCGCTATCCCCCGTTCGTTCAGCCTTGCGCTGGGGTAAAACGCTGGCGCTGATTCTGGCGGTCGCCCGTCTTGCTGCCGCGGGCGAACCGTCGTCGCCGGCTCCGGAGTTGGAATTGACCGTGGCCATCCTCCTCTACGCCCCGCCGACTGGCGCCCCTACGCTACCGGAGAGCCTGCGCGCCGCATCGGACCTTCGCTCCTTCACCGTCCAGTTGGCGGATGGCGCGCCGCCCCCAGCCACGGACAAGAAGAAAAGGAAAAAGAAGGAAGTCGTGTCGGAAACCCATCGCCCCGTGCGGACGCTTGTTGTGGCCCGGCGGCGGCTCATCGTGCAACCGGGCGCGACCGCCAGCTTCGACGCGATGGAACAGCGCCCGGCTTTCGTCACCGCATCCGTCAAAACCCCGGAAAGCCAGCCTTGCGGCCTCCAACTCCTTATCACTGCCGGACCATCATCGGTGACGCCGTCCGATTCTTCTCCCGCTGGATCGGGGGTGCTGATGAATTGGAAAGGCAACTTCGCCTGGTCGGAGGAAATCCTCGTGAAGTGGGAGAAATACGCCTACGCGCTTTACGCGGCAGTGAAGGCAGTGCCCGGCGTGACCTACACGAGCCAGAGCGAAGATGAGGATGGCTTCATCTCCGGCGGTGGCGGAGGCACGATCAACCTCGGGGGACTCTTCCGCAAGAAGAAGCCACCGCAACCAGAGCCGGGTGCTGCTGCCGCAGAAACGCCGCCCAGCAGCGAAGAACCATCCTTCCTCGCCACACCACTACGCAACCAAGTCGTGCTGCAAGGAGGTGCGGTGTTGCGCGACTCCGAGTTGCTCATTCTGGCCTTCCCCGCAACCGCCGAGGACCAGAGCCCCCGGGTGCTTTACTTTCTCCTCCAGTCGCGACTGCGCGCCTGAGTGTGACTCGCGCTGACGGAGCGTCACACCGTTCCTACAACTCCCGGTCGTGCAGCGCTGAGCGGCATCCATGCAGCGCGGTGCGGTTGGGAGGTGCGCGACGAGTCATCGAAGCGCAGTGTCTGGCGCGAGCAGCCAAGCCTGCGGATGGTGGATGAACCCGATGCGCGGGTAGTAATCCACCGCCTTGGGCGCGGCCAAAAGGATGAGGGTTGCCTTGCCTCCTTGCTCGCGCGTACGGCGGATCAGCTCCCGTCCGATGCCACCCCTCTGATGCGACACCCGCACGGCGAGATCAGACAGATACGTGCAATAGCTGAAATCGCTCACGCTGCGCCCGATGCCTACCAGCAGATCACCCTCCCACGCAGTTACCACGAGGTTGGCGTTCGCGAGCATCTCCCGCATCCGCTCCCGGTCGTCCACCGGACGGCGCTCGCCGAGCGTGGAGGCGCGGTAAAGCTCGATCACCGCGTCCAGATCAACGTCGTTCCCGATGCGATAGGTGATCATCCTTGAACCTTCTTCCACTCCGCCTCGACGCCGCGCGCCCGAATCCACTCCTCGAGTGCGACCCGATCAATCAGCTCCCCGGAAATGCTGAGCATCGCGCGGATGTCGCGGACATGTTTCTCCGCCCCACCCTCGTGGTAGAACTCCAGCTTGCGGATGATGACGTACTCCGGGGGCGCAACGACGATCGGTTCACCTCGAAAATCCATCTTTCGGGAATTGCGGAACGCCCATGCGTTCAACTCGTCCCGGCCCGCCGTGTAAAAGTCCGCTTTGAATCCCGTGCCGCTGTGGATCACATTAAACTGCCCTTTCGTCGGGCGCAGAACCTCAGCGGCGATTACTTCAGCGGGCGGAACGTAGAACTCCGGAGCAGGGAAAACCTCCACCAGACGAGGTATCTCCTTTTCGCGCAGGAAGACCACAAAATCGACGTCGTTGGTCAGACGTGGCTCGCCATAAAGGATCGAGGCTACACCCCCGCTGACGACGTAGCGCATTCCCAGCCGGTTGAGCGGACGAAGAAACAAGAGTGCGAGTTCAGCTTCGGGCATGGCGGAAAATGCGCGCCACTTCCTGCGCCACCTGTGCCTCGGACCAGTTCGGGTGTTGAGCCTGCAACCAGGCGGTTTTCATCCGACGGGCTGTCCAGCAGAGTTGCTCGGCAATCTCCAGCCGGCGGCCCGGTGTCATGCGCCGGTAAATCTCAACCTGCTCGGGGCTGGGCTGCTCATCTGCCAGCCAGCGAGGCTGGGGCGACACATCGTGCAAGGCCTCCGCAGCAGCGGACTCGGTCGCGGGATGTTTGTTGGAACTTGCGGCGCTCACGGGACAACGCTACCCGGAACCACAGAAGCCGTCAAACAGTGCTTCGCCCATCTTGCTCGCGTCCTCGCCACCGCGGCAGTTGCAGTCCGGCTAGTATTACTGTGTTAAGTAAATGCTTGTATTTTTCACCGGCCACGGCACGC
>CAYJNU010000095.1:0-20597 GCA_964371005.1 uncultured Verrucomicrobiota bacterium
GTCTTGGGCGGCGCGGGCGGCAGCGCGCTCGCCTCAAGCCAGCGCACTGGAATGTTGTTGCTCACTGCCAGATCGAGCACACCAACGGATCGCTGCAGCCGGACACCCGCATCGTGAATCTCGCGCCACCGCAGCAACTGCCGCTCAAAATCCTGCAGGCCCAACGTGATCTCACTCCCCTGCCCCGTCGTCACCAGAAGCGTATCCGGCACACTCACATCGATGCGCCGCAACTCCACCAGCCCGAACATGGGCGAGCGCTGGAAGGCTTCAATCAGCCGCAACGCCGCCTGCGCCGCAGGCGATTCGATGCGACGTCCGAGCTGCAGGTCGTGCGGGTTCACTCCCGAAATCACGGGCAGCGGGTCTTCGGCCTGGAACAAGGGCGTTGAACGCTGGCGGGCGTCGATCGTCGGAATCACGAAACCCTCGGCATCGAGCCGGTGGACGACCAGATCCACGCCGCCGGCGGGTCGCAGGCGCGGCAGGTTCACCTGGGCCACCGGCTCGCGCTCGGTCACGCGGAGTCGCAGCGTATCCGGCAACACGCGTTCGACGGAGGCGGTGGCGATGAAGGGCACGTATTCGAGATTGCGCTTTACGTCCGCGAGATTGAGCGCGAGCAGATTCGCCCCGGGCCTCACGCCGGCCCAGCGACGCAATTGATCCAGCGAAATCACGCCATCGGTCTGCACCTCCACCGTGCGGATCGCGAAGGTCTGGTTCTCGTAAAGGAACTGATCCAGCCCCCAATCCACCGAGCGCCAAACCACATAGAGGCCGAACATCGTGCCCAGCGAAACGCCGAGCGTAAGCGCGAGCAGACGCACTCGCGCCGCGCGCACCACACTGGAGCGCAACTGCACGTCGAGGACCTGCCCGCGGCCCAATCTGCGATTACGTTGTTTTCGCCGAAACCACATACCGCTTCTGAATCTGCTGCCGTTCCACCGGCACGCCTGATCGGCTCACCGGCCACCACTCCGCTCCCCTGAGCGGATCGTCCCCGCTACACCGCCCCTCGCTTCAACGCCAGGTCCACCATGCGTTGACAAAGTTCCTCGTAAGGAATCCCGGCCGCCTTCGCACCGCGGGGCAGCGAACTCGTCGCCGTCATCCCCGGGAGCGTGTTCACTTCGAGTACCACCGGACTTCCATCCGGTCGCACGATGACATCCACGCGCGAATAATCGCGGCCACCGATCGCCCGAAACGCCCCGAGCGCCGCCTCGCGCACGCGCTGGGCCGTGGCTTCCTCGAAGGGCGCCGGACAGAAATGTTCCGCCGCGCCGGGGGTGTACTTCGTCTTGTAATCGTAAATGCCGCTCTTGAGCCGCACTTCGATCAGCGGGAAGGTCTGGCCGTCCAGAATCCCAACCGTGCATTCTCGCCCCACGACTCTTTCTTCCATCAGCACTTTTTCGTCGTGCCGAAACGCCTCGGCCAGGGCTGCGTTCCAATCGCCCACGCGCTCGACGAATTGCAGGCCCACGCTCGACCCCTGGCAGGCCGGCTTGAGCACGACCGGCGGATTCCAGCCCATGGGCCAACTCGCGTCCGGCGAATCCACCACGACGAACCGCGCGGTGGGCACGCCCGCCTTCACGCAACACTGCTTGGTCAACACCTTGTCAAAGCCTTTCCGGCTCGCTTCGGCATCGCAGCCGGTATAGGGCACGCCGAGTTTCTCCAACTCCGCTTGCACCGTCCCGTCTTCGCCGTAGGTACCGTGCAACGCCAGGAAAACGACCTGCGTTCCGGCGGGCAAGGTCCAGCCCCGTTCCCGGGGATCGAGTTCGAAGACTTCGTGGCCACGCGACCGCAGGGCCGCGGCCACCGCCGTGCCGGAGCGCAGCGAGACTTCGCGTTCGGCGGAAGGTCCGCCGAGCATTACCGTGATCTTGAGTATGTCTGCCATATTGGACTTGGCTGCGTTCAGTCACCCACAATCTGCACCTCTGTCTCCAACTCGATTCCACGCTCCGCCCGGGCACGCCGTTTGATCAACTCGATCAACTCCAGGATGTCGTGCGCGGTGGCACTGCCTTCGTTGACGATGAAATTGCCGTGCTCGCGACTGACCATCGCCCCGCCGATACGCGTGCCCTTTAGGCCCAATTCATCAACCAGTCGGCCCGCCGGCATTCCGCCCGGGTTCTTGAACACGCAACCCGCGCTTGGCGCCGCGGGCTGGGACTCCCAGCGCCGGCGGTTGAATTCGCCCAACCGCGCCTCGATGGCCTGCCGCTCGGCGGCCTCCCCCGCCAGGATCGCGCTCAGCGCCAGCCGCTGTTTCAGGAACGGACAGCTCCGGTATTGGGCGCCGACCCGCGCCGCGGTCCGTTCCTCGACGTTCCCGCTGAAGTCCATGAAACGGATCGTCTCCACCACGTCAAAAATCGCGTTTCCCATCGCGCCGGCATTCATGCGCAGCGCGCCACCAACACTGCCAGGAATGCCTTCAAGGAACTCCAGCTTGCCGATGCCGCTGCGCTTCGCTTCGACCGACACCGCCTTGAGCCGCGCGCCCGCTCCGCAGTGAAGCCGACAGCCGTGAATCTCAATCCGGCCAAAATGCGGATGCACCAAACAAACGACCACGCCGCGGAATCCGCTGTCCTTGACGAGCAGGTTCGACCCGCGTCCCAGGATCATCAAGGGCATCCGCTGCGTACGACACAACCGCACCACCGTGGCCAAATCCTCTTCCGTCGCCGGTTCGATCAGCAGATCGGCCGGCCCACCCACGCGCAGGGTGGTGCGCTTGGCCAGCGGCTCGTCACACAACACGCGGGTCTCCGGCGAAAGCCGCCGCGAGAAATCGTTGAGCAACGCGGCATCCATACGCATCTCGGGGTTCAGGTTGGGCGTGTGGAACATCATGCGACCACTGAGGAATGGCAGGCGCACGAACAAGCCCCCGGCCTCCGCGCGGCGCAGGCCGTGCGGCTTCGTTTTTCCGCAACGGTTTTCAAAATGGCTTCCGCGATATCCGCCGCAACGCCGGGCTTGTGCCAGCGCGCCAGCGCACTCTTGGTTCGCTCGCCGGTGGCGGGATCCATCAGAAACTCGCACACCAAACAAGCCAGCGTCTCGGGCGTGGCGCGCTTCTGTTCCAACAACCGCGCGGCCCCCGTTTCCGCAAAACATCGGGCGTTGTGCCACTGGTGATTGTCCGCCGCCGCCGGGAACGGCACCAACACGGCCGGCACGCGCATCGCGGCAAGTTCTGCCAGGCATGAAGCTCCGGCCCGACTGATTGCGACCGACGCTGCGCCAAGCGCCACTTCCATCGCGTCGAAGAAATCCAGCACGACGGCGGGCAACCGTGCGGCGGCATAGGCGGCCTTCACCGCGACCAAGTCACGCGGGCCGGTGAGATGAATCCACTGCGCGTCAGGTTGAAGTTTCGCGAAGAGCGGCAGCGCCGCAATGACAGCCTGATTCAAACCACTCGCTCCCTGGCTACCGCCCACAACCAGCACGACGGGTCGGTCTGGATGCAGGCCCAATTCAAGCCGGCTGGCAGCCGCACTACGAGGCTGAAACTGCGGGCGCACGGGCGTGCCGGTTACCAGGGCCTGGCAATGAGGCAGGCGCTCCGCGGCGTTAGGAAACCCGACAAACGCCTGATCGGCAAACCACGAAAGCAACCGGTTGGCCCGGCCCGGAATGGCGTTCGATTCATGGAGGAAGATCGCGGCGCCACTGCGTCGCGCGGCCAGCAATACCGGCGCACTCGTGAACCCGCCCATGCTCAGTGCGGCTTGGGGCGGGCGTTCGCGGAACCGCTGTTTGAGTGTCCGGTACGATTGCAGGGACGTGCGGAAGAACGCCAACCGGGAGCCACCTTGAAACGCGACGGCCGGGAGCGTCACCACTTCCATTCCTACAGCGCCCCTGACCGCCTGCTGATCCACTTCCTTGGGCGAGATGAGGAGGGTTACGCTGCCATTCCGTTCCCGCAATTGCGCCGCGACGGCCAGGCCGGGAAAGAGATGGCCGCCCGTGCCACCACAAGCGATGGCGACGGACATCTTGGAAGGCACGGCGGTCATGCAATCTGCGGCTCGGACACGGCTTCGCCTTGAAAGGGATTGGACACGCGCGGCATCGGCACCCGCGCCCGGCGGGCAATGCTCAGCAAGAGCCCGACGCAGGTGAGCATCACAAGCAGGCTCGATCCCCCGTAGCTGATGAAGGGCAGCGGCAGGCCTTTGTTCGGCAATGCACTCGTCACGACGCCAATGTTGATGAAGGCCTGCAAGCCGATCAGAAAGGTGATGCCCGAACCAAGCAGCAGCCCGAAAGTATCGCTCGCGTTGAGCGAGATGTAGAGCCCGCACAGCACGATGGCGATGAACGCCACCACAATCAGCAGCGTGGCCACCAGCCCGAGTTCCTCGCCAATGATCGAGAAGATGAAATCGGTGTTGTTCTCCGGAACGAAGCCGAGTTTCTGCCGACCGTTGCCGAGGCCCAAGCCGGACCAACCGCCGGAGCCCAGCGCCAGCATGGCTTGATACGCCTGGAAGCCAACACCCTGTTTGCTTTGCTCCAGGTCAAGCCAGCTAAAGATGCGCTTGCTGCGCATGGGATCGTGCCAGAGGAAAAGGCCCAATCCGATCACACTCGCCAGCGCGGGCGGAATGAGGAACTTCCAGCGCACGCCGGCGACGAGGAGCATGCCGCCGAAGACCGCCGCCAAAAGCATCGTGGTCCCCACATCGGGCTCCTTGAATACCAGCGCGAGCACGACCGCCATGCAGGCGCCCGGCACCAAGATGCCCTTTTTGAAGGTGCCCATGTGCCGTTGAAATCGTTCGCCGTACCACGCCATGCCAAGAATCACCGCCAGCTTCGCCAACTCGGAGGGCTGAAAACTCATTCCTCCATAGCTGAACCAGCGCCGGGCGCCGCCGCGCACGACGCCAACGACCAAAACCAACGCCAACAGCACCACCGCCACAATGAACATCGGCAGCGACAGTTTGCGCAGCCACGTGTAATCCATACTGGCCGCGACCAGGCACATCGTGATGCCGGGCACACACCAAATCAGTTGCTTCACCAGGTCCCGCGCACCGGACTGCGCCATACTCGAGCTGTAAAGCATCACCAACCCCAGCGCCAGCAGGGCAGCAACACAAAAGACCAAGATCGTGACGGCCAACTTCATCAGAGCATCGGATCGGACGCCGGATTTGAGGGTGCTCCGGCGTCCTCGAAAACTGACTAGCGAGCCGGCGGAGTTCCGACCGGCGGAGTCATCGCTGCCGGCTCACTTGGATAAGGGGCGGCCGGAGCGGGTGCTGGCGCAGGCACGGGTTCGGCGACGGGGGCACCCGCTTTGACCGGAATCTTGAGCTTGTCGCCCACCTTGATGCGATCCGTCTTCAGGTTGTTGGCCGAGCGCAAGGCCTTGAGCGTGACGCCGAACTTGGTGGCGATCTTGGTGAGGTTATCACCGGATTTGACGGTGTAGGTTTGGGCCGACATGGAATCGGAAACAGCGGCCGGCGATAGGACGGCATCCGAACCACTGACCGCCGCCGCGGTCGGGGCCGGGATGTTCAGCTTCTTGCCAATCTGCAATCGCTTGGGATCCACCCCCGGGTTTGCCTCCAGAATGGCCTTCAACGAGACACCGTACTTCTTGGCAATCGTGGAGAGGTATTCGCCTTTGGCAATCGTGTGCTCGGTGGTGGCGGCAGGAATCGGCTGTGGGGGCGGGGCCGTGTCCACGATGGGCGGCGCAATATTCGTGTCCACCGCAGGGGGCGGAAGATTGGTGTCCACGACCGGCGTATAGTTCGTGTCGAACGTCGGTTCGGGCGCGAGTGGCTCCGGGGGGATTTGCGGTTGCTCGCGCTTGCAGCCTTGCACGATGAGCGCGATCAGGAGCGTCAGCACGGAGGCGGAGAGCGCGAAGAAGAACGCTTTCTTCACTCGCGCCTGGCTCTTGGCTTTCTCTTCGAAAAGCGAGCCCTGTGGGATCAATGGATTGTCGTTGTTCATTTAGCGTTGGCGCTTTGGGCGTCAGTTGTCTTGTGAGGTGTGGTTCTGTTTATGTTTGCCCCGGGATTTTCCCTCACAAAACCACGGGGCAAAATGTTCACTCGTGCCCACCGATCATTCGGGCGGGCGCGTTTTAACCGTTTATCTTGGGGTCGCCACCCGGCGCACCCCTACATATTGATTTCACTACTGTGCAAAAGAACAAACCGCTTTGTAGGTAGTTTCGAAATTGTTCGAAGCTCGAACAAGCGGGTGAAAGCCATAAACGACGTCTCCGGGAGTCGCGCGTTTCGCCGCTTCAGGCACTGCTTCTAACAACGAACGCCCCCCCGCGCAAGGAGTAAAAGAACGTCGTGCCACGGTTAATCTCATCGGCGCATTTCCACGCCTCAAAACCTGTCGGTTAGCCGGGTTCATGTTCATCTTCCGTCGTTACCGAATCTTCAGCGTGGCCAGCGCCATCACGGCGAAAAGCACGCATAAGATGTAGAACCGCATTACGACCTGGCTCTCGTACCAGCCCTTCTTCTCGAAGTGGTGGTGCAGGGGCGCCATTAAAAAAACCCGCCGCCCCGTCCCGGTTCGCCGCCGCGTGTGCCGAAACCATCCGCGTTGCACAATGACCGATCCGGCTTCCATCACAAACACGCCGCCTGCAATCACGAGCACAAAGGGCTGATGGATCAACACCGCGATGATTCCCAACGCCCCGCCCAACGCCAGCGATCCGGTGTCGCCCATGAACACTTGCGCCGGATGGCAGTTGAACCAGAGAAACCCCAGGCCCGCGCCGATCATCGCGGCGCAGAAGACCGTCAACTCGCCCGCGCCGTTGACGTACGGGATTTGCAGATAGGTGGCCGTCCGGAAATTACCCGCCACGTACGTGAACACGAGAAACACAAACGACGTGATCAATGTGCAGCCGATGGCGAGGCCGTCCAGACCGTCCGTCAGGTTCACCGCGTTGGAGCTGCCAACGATGGCCAGCAAGGTGATGACGAGTCCCACCACTCCGGCACCAGTCAGCACTGGATATTTGTAGAACGGCACCATGATCTCCGTGACCAGTTGGCTGGTATCGGGCAGCAACCACAGGTAGCCGCCGATGAACAGCGCCAGCGCGATTTGCACCCACAGCTTCACACTGGCCCGCGCGCCGCCGCCACTTTGTTGGATGATCTTCGCATAATCGTCGTAGAACCCGAGCCCGCTCAACACCAGCACCGAGAGCAGCGTCAGTTCCACCAGCGTGTTCCAGCCAGCCCAAATGATCGTCGTGATCGTCAGCACCATGACGATCAGCAGGCCACCCATGGTGGGCGTGCCCTTCTTGCTCAGGATGCGCGTCTGCAAATCGCCCTTTTCTGTGGCGATGTCCACGTACTCCTGGCCAAACTTGATCCGCTTGAGCCACGCGATGACTTTGGGGCCCAACCACCAACTCAGCAGCAACGCGGTCACTGCGGCGCCAGCGCTCCGCACCGTGATGTAACGGAAGAGTCGCAAGAACGAGAAGGTTTCGGCCCATTCCGTCCCCTCCGCCCAATCGTTCACAACCTGGCTCAGGAAGAAGATCATCCGGTCTTTCTGCCGTTGGTGCGCAACGCCTCGGACACCCGTTCCAGCCGCGTCGCGCGCGAGGCCTTAAGCAGAACCAGATCGCCGGGTTTCACAAAATGTTTTAGTGCCGAGCCCGCGGGCTCGACATCGGGAAATTCGATCACGCGGGTCAAACCCGCCGCGCGCGCGCCCTGCGCCATGAGGGTCGCCTGCTGACCCACCGCAAATAACTGACCCACGCCCAACTCCGCCGCGCGTCGGCCCACTTCCGTGTGCGCGGGACCCGTGTGTGGGCCAAGTTCCGCCATGTCCCCGAGCACGGCGATGCGCCGCCCCTTGCAAGGCAGCTCGGCCAGCGTCTGCAGCGCGGCGCCGACGGAATCCGCGTTGGCGTTGTAACAATCGTCCAGCACCGTCACGCCATTGTGCTCCCAAAGTTGCAGCCGCATCTTTGCTGACGCGCAGTTGGCCAGGCCGTCCCGCAAAGCAGAACGGCGCAGCCCGAGTTCCTCACCGACCCCAAGGGCGAACAGTGCATTGATGACTTGATGCCGCCCCAACAATTGAAGGCGATACTCGCCGGACAAATCCGCGCGCGGAGCATCCACCTGAAAACTCATCCCACTCGCCGCAAGCTTGACCTCGCGCGCCCGCCAGTCGTTCCCCTCGCCCAACCCGACCCGCACCACGCGAGCTTTCGTGCGTGTGGCGATGGCATCTGACCATTCGTTATCGCCATTCAGGAAGAGCGTGCCGCGCGCGGGCAGAAGCTCGGCCAGTTTGCCTTCCTCCTCCGCCACACCCGTCAGGTCGCCGAAGAACTCCAGATGCTCGCGACCGATGTTCGTAATGACGCCGAGTTGTGGCTGGACCAGCTTCACCAGCGGCGCGAGCTCGCCCGGATGATTCGTGCCGACTTCGAGCACCGCCGCTTGGTGCGCCGGTTCGAGCCGGAGCAAGGTCAGCGGCACGCCGATGTCGTTGTTGAAGCTTGCTTCGCTCCAGAGCGTGTTGAGGGTTTGCCGCAGCACGGACGCGATCAATTCCTTTGTGGTCGTCTTGCCGTTCGAGCCAGCCACCGCAATCACCGGCAGGTCGAATTCAGCACGATACGCCGCCGCCAGCCGGGCCAGCGCCGTCCGCGTGTCAGGGACGGCGATGACCGCGCACACCGGCGGCGGCGAAGTGAGCTTGCCCGGTTCCGCCAGAACGGCAGCGACGCCTTTCGCAGCAACCTCCGCGAGAAATTGGTGGGCATCGAAATGTTCGCCACGCAGGGCCACAAACAGGTCGCCGGGCTGGGCCTCCCGCGAATCGGTGCAGATTCGACGGACGGTGGCGTCCGGCGAACCCTGAATGAGTTCTCCGGCACAACTGGCAGCAATGAAACTGAGCGGGCGGCTGTCCATGGACAACTGCGGCGAAAACGGCGACCGCGGATTACCCGCGCTCAAATCCCGGCGCCCGTCCCCAACGACAGCATGCGGCGCATCGTGAGGGTGGAGGCCGTTTCGCGCCGACGCTTCTCTTCCATCGAAGCAGTGGCTGACGCGATGTCGGTTTCAACGGTGACCTGCAAGGGCTGCCCGGCGGCCGGGGTGGGTGGTTTGTGTCCTCCCGACAGGGCAGCAACGAACAGGCGATGGGGAATGAACGAGTGTGTGTTCATAGGTTTGGTTTAGATTCAGGGCTTGCGTGCGGCGATGGCTTTCGGGGAATTGGGGTTGGCCTTGCCGGCTTCCTGGCCTTTGGGGTCGGTGTCATCAACATGGTCAGGGCGGATGTTCAGGTAGTTGGCCGCGAGGTCGGCGACCTGTTTGAAGACGGGGGCGGCGACCTTCCCACCGAAATATCCGTGCTTGGGTTCATCCAGCACGATGGAGATACAAAGTTCCGGATCGTCCGCCGGGAAGAACCCGATGAAGGACGTGAAGAACTTGCCAAGCATGTAGCCGCCTTTGCCGGGCTTTTGCGCGGTGCCAGTCTTCCCCGCGGTGTCGTAATACTCCAAGGCGGCCTCGGGCGCGGTACCATCAGGGCCGGTCACGGTCTTCAGGGCTTTGGTCATCTCCTTGGCGGTGGCTTCGCTGACGACCCGGCGGACGGTTTGCGGTGAGTACTTGGCAACCAGTTTGCCTTCGGAATCCTCCAAACGGTCCACCAACATCGGGCGCATCAGCACCCCACCGTTGGCAACGGCACACATGGCCATGACCATCTGCAGCCGCGTGACGGCGATGCCGTGGCCCATCGGGATTTGGGCCAGCGACACTTTGTACCAGTTCTTCACAGCGGGCACATTGCCGCTCACCTCCCCCAACAACGGGATACCGGTCTTTTCGCCAAAGCCAAAACTGCGGATGTAATCGTGCAGCCGAGTGTCACCGAGCTTGATCCCGATCTTCGCCGCGCCGATGTTCGACGATTTCGTGATGATGCCTTCCACGGTCAGCGGGCCGTAGGAATGATGGTCGTGCAGCGTCCGGCCCGCATAAACAAATGCCCCGTTTTCGCAATGGAACACGTCGTTGAGATCCACGAGGCGCTCGTTGAGCGCGCCGGCGGTTGCCACGATTTTGAAAGTGCTGCCTGGCTCCATGATATCCGTGATCACGCGATTGCGGCGGACATCCGCCGGCACGGCGCCGGGGCTGTTCGGATCGAAGGTGGGCAGCGTGGCGAGCGCCAGAATCTCACCCGTGCGTGGCCGAACCACGATCCCGGTGATGCTGATCGGCTCGTTCTGCCGCATGGCCTCGGCCATGGCGGATTCGAGGTGGTGCTGGATCACCGAGTCAATGGTGAGCACGACATTCAACCCGTCGCGCGGCTCGACGTCTTGATCGCGGAGGGGTACGACTTCGCGGCGGCGGCTGTCGGTTTCCGTCACCCGCCAACCCCGGACGCCCCCAAGCTTGGAGTTGAACGCGCGCTCGATGCCTTCCACGCCAGTTGTTTCAATGGTGCGCTCGCCATCGAGTTCACGCTCAGCCATCCCGACAAA
Source organism: uncultured Verrucomicrobiota bacterium (assembly GCA_964371005.1). GTDB lineage: Bacteria > Verrucomicrobiota > Verrucomicrobiia > Limisphaerales > MWDV01 > MWDV01. The sequence goes on from CAYJNU010000095.1 coordinate 10,586, forward strand.
GCCCAGCACATGGGCGGCGAGGGACTGGTTGGGATAGACGCGCAACTGGTCATCCACGGGATCCGCAAAGACGGAATAACGGCGCAGGTTGCTGTAAAAGGTCCGCCTGGACTGTGGAAGTTGTTTCTCATTCAGACCGAAGTCCAGCTTGGCCATCGCCTCCTTGATCTTCTGAAAGGTCTCAGTCGGCACCTTGCGTTTGAGCACAACGTAACGGTTGGTGACCACTTTGCCCGCCGCGTTCTTGCGCAATCGGGGCAACAGCCGCTGTTGCAGTTCAGGTTCGGGCATTTCCAGCAGGGGCGCGATGGCGCGAGCAATTTCCGGCTGCCGCCCTCCGATCAGGGTGGGGTCGGCGCAGACGGTCTTTACAAAGACGCTCGTCGCGAGCCGATTGCCCTTGGCGTCCAGAATGTCACCCCGGCGTGGCTCGCGGAAGAACTCGCGCGTGCGGTTCCCTCGCGCCTTCTCGTCCAGCTCATCGTGACGCAATACCTGGAGGTCCACGAGGCGGTAGCCCAGGCCGGCGAATGCCAGGCAGATAAGCATTGCCAGCAGCAGAAAGCGGCGAAACTGGACTTTTTGGGCCATGGCTAAACTCACCGCACGCCCGCGGCGATCGGTTCCTCATCCGACGGCGTCACGGGCGGCGGCAAAATTGATTGCATTACACTTCAGTTTCCGGCGTACAACGCCGGGTGTTTGGTTTCGGTAAAACTCTACCGCACGCCCGCGGCGATCGGTTCCTCATCCGACGGCGTCACGGGCGGCGGTAAATCTTCATAAGCCGGTTTTGGCGGCAGCGAGTTGTGGCGCGGCAGAATCGGGGGGCTGCCAACTTAGCGGCTCCGGGAGGCGCAACACTTGGGCGGGCTGCGGCGGCACCAGGCCGAGGTTCAATTCGCGGACTCTCCGCTCCAGGAACGGCGGCGACATGAGCATCCCCAACTGGTCGCGGAGCTTCTTATTGTTCTCCCGCAACGCATCCAAGCGTTGCTCGCGCTTCTTCTGCAATTCTCCCAACTCTTTGATCTGGCCTTTTTGCCACACGTAGCCCACACCCGATCCGCCCACCAGCAGGCAAATCAAGAAGGCCGCCACCGCCGGTCCAAACCGAACCGACGCGGCTTGTTGTCTTCGATTCTGCGCCATTCAAATCTTCTCCAGTATCCGCAACTGCGCGCTACGGCTGCGCGGGTTCGCCGCCAACTCCGCCTCGCCGGGCTTGATCGCTTTTCGATTCACCCAGCGGGCCAGCGGCTCCCGCGGCTGCCGCAACTCCGGCACGTCCACTGTTCCCGGGAACGTGTAGTCACGCGCCAGTTCGCGGCCAAATTCCTTCACCATGCGATCCTCCAGCGAGTGGAACGTGATCACCACCAGGCGACCTCGGGGTTTCAAAACCGTCCACACCGCCGTCAAACCGCGTTTCAAAGAGCCCAACTCGTCATTCACCGCCAGGCGTAGGGCCTGGAAAACTTTCGTCGCCGGATGCGTCCGCCGGCCGGCACGCGGCGAGAGGCGCTCGATCAACGCCGCCAGTTGGCGGGTCGTGCGGATCGGCCGCTCGCGTTCGATGGCTCGCGCGAAGTATCGCGCCTGCCGTTCTTCGCCCAGTCGCCAAAAGACCGTCGCCAACTCTTCAGCGGTGGCCGTGTTCACCAAATCCGCTGCCGTCTGCGGCTGGCGTGTGTCCATGCGCATATCCAGCGGACCGTCCTGCTGAAAACTGAAACCACGCTCGGCGGCGTCCAGTTGCGGCGAACTCACTCCCAAGTCCAACAAAACCCCATCGCAACTACTGGCCGTCACCCAGTCCGCCAGTTCCGCAAAATTGCCGCGGCGGATGTCAAACCGGCCCGAATACTCCGCCAACTTCGCCTGCGCCGCTTCAAGCGCTGCGCCATCGTGATCGCACCCATACAACCATCCACTCGGCGAACTCGCCTGCAGGATGGCGGCTGCGTGTCCAGCCCCACCGAGCGTCCCGTCGACGTACCGTCCGTCCGCACGCGGCCGCAACGCGCCCAGCACTTCTGCCAGCAGCACCGGATTGTGGATGAAGTCGGCCACCGCGCATCGGCCTCGCCTTTCCATCAGCGCGGTTGCACTCCGACAATCCGGTCCGCCAACCGATCCAAGGCTTCCTCCGCTCGGTGCGCTGCCGCAGCGCCTAGCAGCAAGCCGGACGATCCGCCACCGCGCGTCACCAAATCCACGTCGGCATCACGCAGGTCATTCCGAACCACCTTGACGTTGTCCAATGACAACTCAGCCTGCACCGGCACCGGCACAGAACCATTCGCCTTCCTTGCCGCACGCGTTAACCGCGGCCCACCTGCCGTCGTGGTTGGCTTCTCAGTGCCAGGCCATTTCCACGGCCAGAAGGACGACCGCGCGCTGACCTGCGTCGCTGGTCTAGCTTCCGGCTTGCCTTCCGGTTTCGCTTCGAGGGTCGGCAGTGTCGGCGCTTTCGCCGAGGCGAACGGATCTCCACCAAGGCCAAACTTGGGCAGCATCGCCTTGCGTCGCACCTGGTACGCCGTCGGTATGTCGCGCAGACTTGTCAGCGCCTTTCCCGCAGAAAGCAAACGGCCTAGACTCATAGCTCACTCCAACATGTCGAACGCCTTTTGCGTGATCACGCTGTCCGAAACTTCGACGTTCTGATATCGTTCCGGACTCCAAATCTCGAACCGATCCATCAACCCCACGAGCACCGCCTGATCGGTGATGCCCGCCTCGCGTGCCATTTCTTCCGGCAGACAAAAGCGACCCGCTTTGTCGAGCGACACCTGAACCGATTTGCTCCCGATGAACCGCTTAAGCGCTGTCTTGCTCGGATCGCTGTTGGGCAGCTCGTTGATCGTCTGCAGCAATTTCTCCATCTGCTCCGGCGGCAGGACACGAAGGCACGGACCATCTTTTCCTTTGGGCCAGACAACGAGGGTGAATTCGACGCCCGCCTTGCTGGGACGCCATTTTGCCGGCACAGCCAAACGGCGCTTTTCGTCCACCCCATGTCGGAAGGACGAGCTGTACCGGTTCGACTGCGTTGTCACGTTGCTTTCCACAAGTTATCCACTGAGCTGGCCAAGTGATCCACTTTGCCCCACAGCGCCCCCTTTTTAACCACTTTAACCCACTTCCTGTCAACCACAATCCAGCACCGTTATCAAGAAGTTATTCACAACCCCGAAGAACCGGGCTTTGCGCTACGGACAATCGCCTCTCCTGTCGCCTTTGGCAATGGTGAGGATTCCCCGTGCAATCAAACACGCGAACTCGGCCAGACAGGCCGAGAAGCCGTCGTTTAGGCTGCGACCTTCTGCCGAAGCAAGCTGCCAGCAGTGTCCCCTCCCTCTGCCCAAATCACAGCCTCAGAGTCCCGCACAAAAGAAAGCCTCCGTGAAACCGGGACACGGTTTCACGGCGGATGTCCGTTTACACGGGAAGATCCGTCGGCTGCCAGTTCGCCCGCTCCAGCAAGCCGCTACACCTTGTTCATTCGCTTGAGCGCTTCGAAGCTGCGCTTCACGGCGTCCAGAGGATTCTTGCTCGATTCGTGTTCCAGCACATACCACTGCGTGCCCCCCTTGGTCTCGCAGAACTCAAAGACACCCTTCCAATCCACCTTGTCCTCACCGATGACGGCCTCTGGCCCGCCGCCATTGGCCTTCAGGTGAATGCTCCGGCCGCGACCGGGGTATTTCTTGAGCACCGCCACTGGGTCGGCCCCGCCCTCCGCACAATTGCTGGTATCAAGTTGCATTACGACTTCCGGCTTCGTGTTGCCAAAGAAGATGTCCCAAGCGCTTTCGCCTTCAATCTTCTCGAAATCATGGGCGTGCGCGTGGTAGCCGGTCCACATGCCCTGCACCTTCACCTTGTCCGCGACTTCGTTAAACAGCTTCGCCTTGTCGAGCCATTCCTGCCTGGTCTTGCCCGTCATCCACGGGACGATGAGGAACTTGTTGCCGATCGTGCGATTAAACTCAATCGTCTCGCTGAGTTTGTCCGCGAGCACGGTCTCGTAAGGCGTGTGGGTGCCGCAAGCCACCAACCCAAGATCATCCAACATCTTGCGCAACTCTTTCGCGCTTCGCCCGTGGTAGCCGGCGAACTCGACGCCCTTGTAGCCGATCTTGGCAACCGCGGCCAGCGTGCCGGGCAGATCTTTCGCGCATTGTTCGCGCACAGAGTATAGCTGGACGCCCACGGGAATCTTGCGGCTGGCGGCCGTTCCGCCCAAGTGCTTGCACCCGGCACTCAGCGTCAGGGCGGCGACGCCGAGCGCGCTGCGGTGGAGGAATTCACGGCGGGAAGTTCCAGAGCGGAAAGAGGTCTTCATGGTTCAATACTCGTTTCGATTGGTTGGCAATGTAATGTTCATCGTAACTGACGAAGCGAGGCTAGACAGGCCAACGCCCGGGGTCAAGACACGGCGAGACACCACGGCACAGGCATCTCGCATCTCAATCCTCACTCGACCGGCACGGCAACAAAAGCCAGCAAAGCCTGGGCGCAAGCCATCCACTTACTCCGAAGAACGCGAATCCGACGCCAGCGTGCTATGGCTTGCCCATGCCGCCCATCATCTTCTGCATCATGCCCATGGTGAAGGCCTGCATGCTGTCGTAGGCCTTGTAGTCCGCAGGAATCTCGAAAAGTCTCGCATCCGGCTTCGCGAACTGAATGTTGGTGTAATGCAGGATGACTGACTCTCCCTTCTCGGTCGTCTCGATTCGCACCGGAAAGTCTTTCAGGTCGGTGGCCATCCACACGACAGCTTCGGATTTCTTCCCATTTGCATCGGTCAGGATGATCTTGCTCTTCTCGCAAGCATGGCCGTCCATCGTTTCCTTGCCGAGCACCGTTTTCTCCATCTTGGGCTCTTTCTGAATCGCCGCCAATTCTTCCTTTGGCAACGGCATGGTCACGCAGGCTTGCATCGCGGGATAGAGCAGGTTCAGCGCTTTTTTGTCGGGCCGCATGATGCTGATGATACGTTCCATCCCCATTTGCTTGAGCTGGGCCGCCTGCTCCGGGGACATTCCCTGGCCTTTGATTTGCGTCATGTCAATTTCCGCCCGCACCATGCTATCGAGCAGCGCGAACTCCATGGGCATGGACATCTTGTCTTTCTGGTTCGTGTCCAGAATGCGAACGTCGCACCGGGCACTGAAAGCAGTCGTGCTGCCGAAGAGTTTCGTCAGCGCAGCGTTGAATCCCGTGTTCGGCGGCCCGCCCATCTGGGCAAGGGTCGTGAAGGCGGACGCGACGAGGGCGGCGAGGGCTTGGAACAAGTATCTTTTCATACGGTCAAAACGATTTGTTATTCGATTGCGGGCAAAGATAGGCCACCAGGGCATTTTAGCCAGCCGAAAGCCACCTCGCACCGACAAGCTGTCAACACGGGCTTGCCATCCCCAGGACAGCGACGCAAGCTCGCTGGCAACTATGAGCAACCACAGAGCGTCTTCGCGCCGCCAGTTTCTCCAAACCACAATTACTGCAGCTTCCGCGGTTACCCTGAGTGGCGTCCTGCCGATTGGGCTATCGGCCGCAGAGAAGTTCGCCCCGCCAGTCGTCTTATTCGACAAGGTCCTGAACGAGATCAAGCTCAGCCTGGAGGATTCTGCCACGCTGGTCGGCGAGGTGGGTCTCGATGGAGTGGATTGTGCGGTTCGGCCGAACGACCGGATCGAACCCTCGCGCGTGAAGGATGATTTGCCGCGCTACAGCGAGCTTCTGCGCAAGCGAGGGGGCAAAGTGCTGCTGCTGACCACGGCCATCGAGCATCCCGATTCGCCACACGCTCGGGAGGTGCTCGACACCGCGCGCAAACTGGACGTGCGATTCTATCGGGTCGGGTTCGGGCGCATCCCCAAAGGAAGCAACGCCGCCCGACAACTCGCGGAGACAAAACCCCGGCTACGCGACCTCGCCGCCTTGAACAAGGAACTGGGGTTGTGTGCCCTGGTGCAGAATCATTCTCCCACTGGGGCCGCACAATATCTCGGGGGCGATCTGAATGACATGGAGGAACTCGTGCGCGAGTTGGCCCCGGCGCAGGTGGGCGTGGCGTTCGACCTTGGTCACGCCCTCATCGTGCATGGAGACGAGTGGAAGACGCACTTTGAGAGACTCAAATCCCATGTTCAAGTGGCTTACCTCAAGGATGCCGACCGGAAGCGGCGATTTGTGGCGTTTGGCGAAGGCGAGTTTGGCGGCACCGACTACTTTACGCGGCTCAAGCAGATGCATTACGCCGCGCCGCTCTCGATGCACATCGAATACAACTGGGCGAAAGGCGGCGAGCCGAACCGCGACGCGTTGGCCAAGGCCTTGCGCGAAAGCCTGGCCGCGGTTCGCAAATGGATCGCTGCCGCCTGAACCACCGGGGATGAACCCTGCCCGTCCAACGGCCTGCGGTTTCGACCGCGTGTTGCAGGACGCACCACGCACCAAGGAAAGTCGCGGCCTGTCCCCCGCGGCGCATCCACCCGAGCGGCTGGAGTCCTTGGATGTTTTTCGCGGGTTGGTCATTGTGATGATGACGCTGGTGAACTACCTCGCCGGGATCCAAGGCCTGCCGGCTTGGGCCTACCATGTGCCGCCCGCGTCGGAGGGTTACACCGTCGTGGACCTCGTCTTCCCCGGTTTCCTGTTCATTGTCGGTGTGGCGATTCCGCTGGCGCTGCACCGACGCATGGCCCGCGGGGATTCGGTGGTGACGCTGCTGGGCAGGGTCTTGCTCCGCTCCGCAGCGTTGATTCTCCTCGGCGTCATCATGGTCAACGCCGGCGCATTCTCGCCGGAAGGGAGCCATGTCGGCAAAGATGTATGGTTCCTTCTGGCCATGCTTTGCGTGATCGCGCTTTGGAACGTGTATCCAGCCGATGCTCCGGTACAGAAGAAACAACTATTCCTGGGCCTGCGAGTGATCGCCGGGTTGTTGCTGGTCGTGCTGCTCTGTCTGTTCCGCGGCAAGAACGCCGCCGGGGAAGTCGTCTGGTTGCAACACTCGTGGTGGGGCATCCTCGGCCTGATCGGGTGGGCTTACTTGGTGAGTTGCGCCGCGTATCTGATCTTCCGCGGCAACCCCCTGGCGATGCTCGGCACACTGGGCTTTATGATTGCGCTCTACATCGGAGGAAAACACGGCGCGCTCGACTGGCTCGGACCAGTGAACAACTTCGTGAGCGTGGGACCAGTGTTCGGCACCACGGCGGCGGACGTGATGATTGGCATCCTGGTTGGAAGCACATTCATCGGACCCGGCGCGCTGGCCAGCCACGGTGCCCGAATCCGTTTTCTCTTATTGCTTGGACTTGGACTTTTCCTTGCCGGCTCATTACTGCGTCCCCTGCACGGTATCCACAAGAACGCCGCCACAGAAGCCTATGCGCTCGTTAGCGGCGCGTGGGCGGTGCTGGGTTTCCTCATCGTGTATTTACTGATGGACGTGCTGAATGTCCGGCGCTGGGCGGCGTGGCTGCAACCCGTTGGACAAAACGCGTTGCTGGCTTTCATCCTCCCCGGCCTCCTCGGGAACTTCCTCAGCCTGTGCCACGGAAACCGGTTGCTCTGGCACGCCGGCAGCGGCCTGCCCGGCGCACTCAACGCCGCCGCTGTCACCGCGCTCATCGTCATGCTGACCTGGGCGGCTACCAAAGCGGGTGTGCGACTGAAACTCTGAGCCGGGCCGCGAATCCCGAAGTCCAATGAGAATCCCGCGCATACCGCATTCCTGGACGCTGAAACCACGCGCCGCCATGGCGCTTCAACGCGAACTCGCGGCCCGCGTTCAGGTAGTCAGTCCCCCGGGCGAACTCCGTTTCATTGCCGGCCTGGATGCGGCCTTCTCCGCCGACGGACAGCAATGCCTCGCGGCGGTGGTCTTGTGGGATGCGCGTCAACAATGCATCCTTGAGCAACAAACCTCCGCGCGGAGGCTCGCCTTCCCGTACATCCCCGGCCTGCTTTCATTCCGCGAAGCGCCCGCGCTGCTGGCGGCGATGCGCAGACTGCGCCGGACGCCCGACGCTCTAATGTGCGATGGCCAGGGTCTCGCGCACCCGCGGCGGCTGGGCATCGCGTCGCACGTCGGAATCCTCTGCGGGCTGCCGACCATCGGCTGCGCGAAGAGCCGCCTTTGCGGCAAGCACGTGGAACCAGCGCACCAGCGCGGTTCCGGCGCACCACTCATGGATGGCGATGAGCAAATCGGTGAGGTCTTGCGGACCCAAGCTGGCGTGAACCCGGTTTACGTGAGCGTCGGCCACCTCTGCGACCTGGTGACTGCCCGCGAGCTCGTGCTGACCTGCGCCACACGCTATCGCCTGCCCGAGCCGACGCGACTGGCGGACCGATTGGTGGCCGCGGCGAAGCGAGCCCAGGCCTGCCAAACGTTGGGCCTCCGGCGTTGAGCCAGTCCGGTTGCCACCTGGGACCTGCACCGCGAAATATCTTGTCAGCCCGCGAAGGACCCCGTTAGCTAAGCTTGCTTCGCAAACACGACCGCGTCTATTGCTGAAAAAACGACATGGCATGTGCAGGGGGATCGCCCAGGGCGTTTCCATCCTTCGCCTTGCCTCAGTGCTTCTCGCGTTCAGCTCCTGGCCGTCCTCCAGCGCAGAGCTCGCAACGCGCGAGTACCCCATCCGTGACCGCGGCCAGACTCGCCAGTTCGAGGTGGCACGCGATGAATTGTGGATCGCGGGGCCGAAGGTGCGCCGGGTGGAGACGATCACGCCGCAGACCAGCGCCCAAGCCATGCGCCAACAAGCCGCCGCTCTCCGCCAGGCGACCGGAGACGAGGTCGAACTCGTGCTGTATGAGCGGGGCGCTCGGCGCAATCGCTTTAGCCGACGGATTCTCACCCGGCGGGTCCTGGCGGAATTGTCCCCGGGCGTGGACGCGGAGGCGCTCGCCGCCAGCGTCGGGGCCGCGGCGCGCGGCGCGGTGCCGAATGTTCCGGGTTACTTCGTCTTCGAGGCGCTCGAAACCGGCGGGGCGCTCCTCGTGGCGGAGGCCCTTCGCACTCAACCGGGCGTGCGCTCGGCCGAAGCCCAACTCGCCAAGCAGCAGGCCAAGCGGTTCATTCCAAACGACCCATTGTTTTCCAACCAGTGGCATTTGTACAACACGGGCCAAGGCGGTGGCACCAGCGGCGTGGACGTGAATATCATCGGAGTCTGGGATTCATACCGCGGTTCCGGGATCACGATCGGGATCGTGGATGACGGCCTACAGGTGGCACATCCTGACTTGGCCCCAGCGGTGGACACGACGATTGACTGGGATTTCAATGATGCCGACGATGATCCCAGCCCGGACGTATATTGGGATGATCACGGCACGGCTTGCGCAGGCGTCGCGGCGGCGCGAGGTGACAATGCTTTGGGCGTGTCTGGCGCCGCGCCGGAGGCGACGCTGGTGGGTCTGCGGTTGATCGGGGGGCCGAGCGATGACGCCATGGAAGCGGCCGCCTTGGCGCACACGAACGATCTCATCTTTCTCAAAAGCAACAGTTGGGGACCCGACGATGACGGTCGAACGCTGGAAGGCCCTGGCCCGCTAACGCTCAGTGCTTTGGCACAGGGCGTCACGTCAGGCCGCGGCGGGAAGGGAACGATCTACACATGGGCCGGCGGGAACGGTCTGGAGTCCAACGACAATGCGAACTACGACGGTTACGCCAATTCGATCTACACCATCGCCGTCGCGGCGCTCAGTGACCGCGGTGCGCAGGCCTCCTACAGTGAACCTGGCGCCTGCCTGGTGGTGACGGCTCCTTCCAGCAGTGATTATCGCCAGGGCATCACCACCACTGACCTCGTCGGTGCTGACGGCAACAGTTACACGGACTACGACTCCGAGTTCGGCGGCACGTCCTCGGCGACTCCGCTGGTCACCGGCGTCATCGCGCTCTTGTTGCAGGCGAATCCAGACCTTGGCTGGCGGGACGTGCAGGAGATTCTCATCCGCTCGGCGACCAAGGTATCTG
>CAYJNU010000096.1:0-18173 GCA_964371005.1 uncultured Verrucomicrobiota bacterium
GGTCATTCGTGCCGGAGGCCGACTGCTCCTCTCTTCGTCTGACCCGGTGACGCTGGAAACCAGCCGCCAAGTGCATTTCCAGGCTATCACCAGGACGAGCGGTCTCTTGCGTTTATTTGCCTGAAAGCGGCCTGCAGCAACCCACGTCAGGCTCTTCAATGACTTCGCCGCTCGCACTTCGACCCGCAGCCTGCCATGCCAAGCACTTGGGAGCGGCTCGGCGGCTCAGAATGTGCGACCAACGGCGGTTTAGAAACTTCAAAAAAACTTTTGAAAGTCATTGACATGTCACGGGTTGGTCTTTATTGTGGCCAGCGTAAGGCACATGGTAAGACAACCGCTTCAGAATATGAAAAGCCTAGCGAATATCTGCTGTTTTGGATCTGTGGTGTTGACGGCGCTCGTTGCGAGTCAGACTGCCAACGCGTGGACTGTTTACGACAACTCCGCCCCGACCAGCGACCTGGCGTCCGGATACTCATCCACCCTTGAGTTTGGGGACGAGATCATTTTGGATACATCCAGTGGCGCCCGATACATCTCGGACTTCAGCTTTGAGTACTTTGGCCAAGGGGCCACGGCCAATGCGCAGGTCACGTTGCGATTTTACCTCAACGACAATTTGGTCAATGGCAGGTACGCTCCCGGCTCGCTGATCTGGCAAGATTCAAGCGATCCGCTCGTGGGTATTCCTCCCACGGACCGCAGAACCCTGGAGTGGCAGCCGAATCTTTTTGTCGGAGTTGATTCCTTCACTTGGACCGTAGAGTTCACGGGGCTCGATATCGCTGGTGGCACGTGGGGACTCGACCTTTACGATCCGCCGACGGTCGGCAACAACTACGACGATTATTGGGAGCATGATGCCTTGGGCAATTGGTTGCTGAAGGACAGTAAGGTTGGTGTTCCGATGAGCTTTGGTGCGACGGTTGAAGCAGTTCCGGAACCCAACACCTTGGTGCTGGGTCTCGGTGGCGCACTCGCAATCCTGATGTTCAGGGCCAAGATGCGCAAAGCATAGCCTGTCCGACAAGACTTTATAGGCGCGGCGAAAGCCGCGCCTTTTTTTGTGCCAGGGCAGAGGTGTTCCTGCAAACCGCGTTTGGCTTTTGAGTTGGCCGTGTCCCCAGAGCCAGTCACCACGTCCCGCGCTACGGTGTAAGGTTCGAGCCAGTATTTGATCTTAGACAGCGGAGGCTGAAAAAATCCCGGGAGATCGCTAAGCCGGTTTCGTCTGTCGTGCCGCGCCCAGCTCAAGGCGGCGACACCGTGCGGTAGTAACGAAACGGTGTGCTGCCCAACGCGCCGTTCGTGTAGTCGTATTTGCCCTCCGCCAGCGAGTTCGTCGTTAGCTTCACCCAATTCGTGAGGTTCGTGGAGGCCAGTATGACAAAACCCTGCGGCGCAACGCCAGTCACCGTGAGGCGGAATCTCCCGCCGCTCAGATAATGTGGGTCGGTGAGCCGCAAGTCGTTTAGACTGACGGTCGCCGACCAGGTGTTCGTGGCGCACAGGAGGCGCGTGGGATCGTTGCGGACCAAGCTGGTGGTGTCCCGCACGATAGCGCGCACGGAATGGATGCCGTTGCCAAGTTGCCCGGGTTGCAGTAGGAACGTCATATTTGTCGCCCCATGCACTGCCACGTTGTTGGTGTACCACTCGGCGATCAGCGTCGGCGTGTGCGGTTGCGGAGTGGCCACTGTGAACGAAATCGGCTGGCTGCCAAAAACGCTGACACTGGAAGCCGCCGGGCTGACGCTGTCAATTGGCCGGACCACCTGATAGATCGTCTTGACGATCTGCTCACTGCATATTTCACAGAAATCCATGCCCAGCGTGCGCATTTTGCAGTCGCGCTTGGGACGATACCAGCCAGCGGTCTGGTACTGCGCGCCTTCAAACAAGCCGACCAAGCCGTCGTAGGCGGGACTGTCCGGCGTCGGCACGGGCGTGGTGGGGTCAATCCACGCTTTCCATTTGATGGAGTCCCGGTTAGTCACCTTTGTGGAGTTCGGCGCTTCAACGGGATTGTAGCCCGGATAGGCACTGGTGTATTCATCCACGAGCCCGGCAAAGAAATGGCCCGCTTCGTGGCTCGGGATTTCCTTGTAGTAATCGCCCTGGTTCAAGGCCGAGATGATCGGTTGGCGGTTACTGGCGCCGTTCGGGCCACCAATTCCCGAAGACCCGCCAGGCACCAGGTCGTTCACCAGCAGCATCACAATGTCCGCTTGCGGCATCAGATTCGTGATCAGAGCATCCACCTTACCCCGGCCGTTGGCGTAACTGGCGTCCAGTCCGTTTGGAGGAATCGTGATGATGTAGTCGTAATGCTCATAGGCGCTGTTGAAATAGGTATTTCGGTACGGACCGCCGGTCAGGGGATGATCTGAGCCGGACTCAGCGGAAGCCACCGAAATGGCATAAGCATTCACGTAGCCGCGGTATTCCCGCCAAGGCATTGTGTCGAGAAGACTGCCGACAAGGTTCGTTGCGTCCACGAGGAACCGGTCCAACTGGGCGCTGGTGTAGCCCTCGGACAACACCACGAGATTCACCCGGTTGGAAACCGGCCCGCTGGTGAGCAGGGGGGTGAGTGTGCCCTGTGCAAGTGCCAGCCCGCCGGAAGACGTGAGCAGGCCCAGCGTCGTCAGCAGCCGCGCAGCTCGCCCTCGCCCGGCTCCCGCCCGGTTGGACTCGCGGACCTGGCCTCGACGTCGGAGCAGGTTCACTGGAGATTCAACCGATAGAAACGGCTTCCGTTCGTCGTGCCGAGACTCACCGTGTATCGGCCTCCGGTCAATACCGGCGAATTGGTGACCGGAAACCACAGGAGCGGCGGGTTCAGATTCGTCGCCTGCCGCAACGCAAAATCCCTCGCGTTGTTGGTCCAAGAGAGGGTGAGGAGCCGGGCGCTGACGGAGTTGGAGAAGGCCAGCGCAGGCTGGGGCAGAGCCGCGACGCCTTGCGAGAACTCCGACGTATTGCCCGCCTCGTCAGTCGCCGTGGCGGTGATGTGAAAGCCGGCGGTCGTGCCGACGGGCAGGTTGGCGGTGAAATTCGTGGTGCAATTGGCAGCAGTGCGAATCTGAATGGAGCCGAGGTAATCCTGGCCCTCGCCATAGCCGGACGGTTCTTGGGTCCGGTTCGCGTAGAAATGCAGCGAGTAGGTCTTGTTTGCCCCGCTGTTGAACGTGCCCCGGATCACGGTCGCCGCTGTCGAGGTCCAGGCGTTGGTCAAGACCGGGAAGTTCTGAAGCTGGTTGGCCCCGCCATCTGCATCGCAGTTGTCATCGGCGCTTACCCCATCCCCGTCGAGGTCAATGCCCAGACCCGCCGTCGCTGTGCTGCCGTTGGCCCAGATGGAGTTACCAACCACAAGGTTATTTGTGCAGCCCGCACGAATACGGACGCCGTCGTAGGCGGATGAAAGCGTGTAGGCGATGCGGTTGCCTGCTCCGGGAGCGGTGCCGCCGATCACATGGTCTCTCGCCCGGCTGTCCGTGTAGAGCTCAATCGCATGTAGCTGATTCCCCAGGTTGCCCACGCCATCCGCCTTCGTGCCGATGTAGTTGCCCTGAATGACCCACGCGTTCGCGCCAGGGTAACGCAGCCGAATGCCGGAAAGGCCGTTCCCAGAAATCAAGTTACGCGCACCTGCCACGGTCCCGCCGACTGTGTTCGATGGGGAACCCGAGGCGTAAATCCCTTGAAGCCCGTTTCCCAGCCCCAGCGTGCCGGAGGCATCGGTCCCGATCAGGTTTCCCAGGATGACGTTCCAAGCCGCCCCCGCCGATTCGAACACGATCCCGCTCTCGGCGTTCGCCGAAATCACATTCCCGGCCCCCACGTCTGTGCCGCCAATCACATTCCGCGGCGCCCCGGTGAGATAAATGCCCGCGGACGAGTTCCCGAGGCCGCCCATTCCAGTCACGTCCACGCCGATGAAGTTGCCCGCCACCACGTTGTTCGAGGCACTGCTCCCCAGCAGCCACACCCCGTAGCCGAGATTCCCGGAAATCACGTTCCGTGCGCCGCTGGTGCTGCCTCCGAGGGTGTTCCCAGAGCCCTCGATGCAAACCCCGGAGAACTCGTTGCTCACGCTCTGCATTCCGGTAAGGTCCGTGCCGATGAAATTGCCCTGGATGACGTTGTTGCGGGCCGACGCCAACTGGATAAAAACGCCATACCGTCCATTGCCGGACATCACGTTGCGATCCGTTGGCGTCACGCCCCCGACCACGTTGCGTGACGCCTCCACCAAGGTCACCCCGCTCCAGCCGTTCGGAAGCGCTTCCTTGCCGAGGCTGTCGGTGCCGATCAGGTTGCCAATGATCCGGTTGCTGATCGAGCTGGTTCCGGTGATTGCCACTCCGCTTAGCGCGTTGCCTGAAATCACATTGCCGGGACCCACGACGTTGTGGGAGGCCGCGAGTTGAACGCCGTGTCCGGCTCCGTTCGCCAGCGGGTTCGCGCCGGTGAGATCCGTCCCGATGAGGTTGCCTTGGATGGAGTTGCTGAACCCGCCGCTATTCGCCACCGAGGCGATGTAAATCCCGTTCGTCCCGTTGCCAGAGATCAGGTTCCGGCTTTCCGCCGTGCTGCCGCCGATGACGTTCCAACTGCCGCCAAGGATGGAGAGGCCATGTACCTTGTTGCTTCGGGCCAAAACCCCCGTGGCGTCAGTGCCGATGAAATTGCCTTCCACGCGATTGCTGGAAGCGCCGGTCTGTTCCATCCCGATGCCATCGTAGCCGTTTCCGGAGATGACATTCCGCGCTCCCGGGGCCGTCCCCCCGATGAGATTCGCCGCCGCGCCGTAAACCCTGATCCCATTCTCCAGGTTGCCCAGACGCCGGCTGCCGGTTGCATCCAACCCGATGAAATTACCCGCAATCCAGTTGGAACGCGCCGCCGAACCGCTCAGGTAGATGCCGGAGAGGGTGCCCCCCGAAATAATGTTGCGATCCGCCGTGTTCGTGCCGCCCACGACGTTCGCGGCACTTTGAAGGAAGATGCCACTCTGTGCATTGCCGTAGGCGTTTGTGCCCCAGACGTCGGTGCCGATGTAACAGCCTTGAATCACATTGCCGCCAAGGCTCTCCACACGAATTCCGTTGCGTGTGAATCGGTTGATACACAGACCCTTGATCACGCATCCTGTGGACAAGAGGTAAAGGCCGTTGACGTTCGCCCCCGCGCTGGCGCCGTTGAGTTCGATCAGGGGACGACCTGCAAAACCTGGCTGCGTCGTGCCATCAATCGTCACGCCTTCCTGAATCGAGGGTAGGGCGGTCAAGGGTGTGATGGTGAACGGACCGCTCCCGGGCAAGTTGAATCGGATCAAGTCATGCCCCGGCGTGTCGCCCGCATCGAGGATGGCCTGGCGCAGCGATCCCGCGCCGCTGTTGGCGGTACTCGTGACGGTGAAGGTGGCGGCGGCTGAGTCTGTGCCGAAGAAAGCGACCAGAAGCGCCAGCGTGCTGCCGAAAGGAACGCGGCTCATCGCTGGAGCCAATTTGACGATGCCCAACATAGGCCGATCACTCTAGCACAGGAGACTCTGCCTGCAAGGATTTCGCTCCGGCGAGTGACGGCGCCCTTCTTGCCTGGGCGACCTCGACCGCTGACTTCGCCCGGGAATTCCGAGAGGTCAACCCGCCGCCGCGCTCGCATCCGCTCCGGGAGTGTCGTTCATGATGACGAGGATCGGCAGAAACAGCGCGATGACGATGCTGCCAACGATGATCGCGAGGAACACAATCAGGATCGGTTCGAGCAGCGAGGTCATGGCGCTGACGGCGTTGTCCACCTCATCGTCGCAACCGTCGGAGATCTTCAGGAGCATGTCGGGCAGGGCCCCCGTCTGTTCACCCACGTCCACCATGCCGCAGATCACGGGCGGGAAGACGCCCGACGCCTTGAGCGGCACCGCGACGGTCTCGCCTTCTTTCACATTGGCATGCACTGAGGCCACGACGCGTCCGATAACAACGTTTCCGGCGGTTTCCTTCACGATGGTTAGGGCCTGCAAGACCGGGACGCCGTTCCCCAGCAACGTGCCGAAGGTGCGCGCGAATCGCGAGATGGCGAGCTTGCGGAAGACCGGTCCGACCGCCGGCAGGCTGAGCTTGAGTCGGTCCGCCGCCCACCGTCCCCACGTCGTCCGCAGCATCGCGGCGAAGGCCATGACGCCAGCCGCCAGGGCAACCGTTACCGCCAGCAGGTGATGTCGCACCATCTGGCTCACGCCCAAGACGAACAGGGTGAAGGCAGGCATCTTGGCGCCGGGGACAAGTCCTTCGAAAACCTGCTGGAAACGCGGGATGACGAAGATGGTCAGCAGCGTCATGATCGAGAACGCGACGAGCAGCACCGCAACCGGATAGAACATGGCCGACTTCACCTTGCCCTTGATCTTCTGCGCCTTCTCCATGAACTCGGCGAGCCGTCGCAAGGTGACATCCAGCGCGCCACCGATTTCGCCCGCCTTGACCATGTTGAGGTTAAGCGTGTTGAAGACCTTCGGGTGCGCCGCCAACGCCTCGGAGAGCGTGTTGCCGCTCTCAATGCTCTCGGCCAGTTCACTCAGGACGCGCTTGAAGCTCCGGTTGGTTTCCTGCTGGTGCAGGATGCGCAAGCCCCGCAGCAGCGGCATGCCGGCCTCGACGAGGGTGGCGAGTTGGCGGGTGAACGCCGTAAGCGTCGCCGGTTTTACGCCACTGCCGAGAATTGGACCGGCCAGGGCGAGGTTTCGGAAGCCCGCGCGGACTTTCGGCCGGCCCCCAGACCGGGGACGCGGTTTTCGGCGATGTTCGGTTACGTTCGTCGGGAACAGACCCATTTGTCTGATGCGCCGCAAGGCTTCGCTCTGATCGGCGACCTCCAGCGCGCCGGAGACTCGGGCGCCGGTTGGATCCACGGCTTCGTACGCGTAACTGCTCATGCTCATCCTCGCTTTCCTTCTGTGGCCATCCCGCGCAGCGCCTCTGGGACTGCGCCCGCCGGAAGACCACGCTTCAACTGGTTGGACCGAGCGTTGGCCGATGGCTCACGCGGATCTTATCCGGTGCGCGGACGATCGCAGCATGCCGCAGCCTCCAGCGCCACTGGCGCGCCTGCGGGTCGTAGATAGCATGGCAATCGCTTGACGCCGGAAATGCGGAAACTAGGCTGGGCGCATGCAGAAGACCGGTTGTGCCCCAACTGAACCACCACTCATCGGCAGTCCCGTCAACGCGATCCCCACGCCCGCCCTCATCGTGGACCTGGACCGCCTGGAGCAGAACCTGCGGCGCATGGCGGATTACTTTTCGCAGCGCCCCGCCAAGCTTCGTCCTCACTTCAAATCGCACAAGTGCGTCGAACTCGCCCGTCGCCAGCTCGCGGCCGGCAGTTGCACCGGCATCACCTGCGCGAAGCTTTCCGAAGCCGAGCAACTCGTCGCCGGAAGAGTCAGGGACGTCCTCATCGCCAACCAGGTCGTCGGGCCCGACAAGGCGCGTCGCCTGGCCGCGTTGAATCGCAGCGCCACTGTGCGCAGCGCGGTGGATTCCCTCGTCAACGCGCAGGAGCTTTCCGCCGCGGCTACCGAAGCGGGCGTGTGCATCCCGGTCCTGGTGGAAGTGGATATCGGCATGAAACGTTGCGGCGTGTCCGCAGGTGCGCCGGCGTTGGACCTGGCGCGGGAAATCCGCCGCCTGCCCGGGCTTCGCTTCGACGGCTTGCAGGGCTACGAAGGCCACCTGGTCTCCTTGCCGAGCTTCGAAGAGCGCGCCAGCAGGACACGGGCAGCCTTCACGCCGCTCGTGGAAACACGCCGGCTGATCGAGAGTTCGGGCATCCAAGTCGC
Source organism: uncultured Verrucomicrobiota bacterium (assembly GCA_964371005.1). Classification (GTDB taxonomy): domain Bacteria; phylum Verrucomicrobiota; class Verrucomicrobiia; order Limisphaerales; family MWDV01; genus MWDV01. The sequence continues at coordinate 7,853 of CAYJNU010000096.1, forward strand.
CATCGTGTCGGGCGGCGGCACCGGCACGTTCGACATCACGGGCAATCTTGAAGGTGTGGACGAGATTCAGGCGGGCAGCTACGCGCTCATGGATCAGTCGTATGCGCAGGTTCGCCCGGAATTCGTCGTGGCGCGCTGGGTTTTGGCGACGGTGCTCTCGGCTCAGGCCGGTTGCGCGGTGGTGGACGTCGGCACCAAAGGGATGGGTTGTGAATTTGGTCTTCCTGTGGTCGAAGGCTTCCCCGCGGCCAGGGCTCGTTACAACGCCGAGGAACACACGCCGTTCGACGGCTTGGCTGCGAACGTCGGCGACAAGGTGCGGGTGGTTCCTTCGCACGGCTGTACCACGCAGAATCTTCACCGGCGGATGTGGATTACGCGCGCCGGCAAGATCGTGGAGGTCTGGCCCATCGAAGCTGCGGGCTGTCTGGAGTAACAGCCAACCAAGCAATCGCTTGACGCCGGGGAGGCGGGAACTAGGCTGGGCGCATGCAGAAAACCGGTTGTTCCCTGTCTCCGTTTCTCTTGGGACTCGCTGCGTCCGCCCTGTTCACCTCGGTCGCGTTACCCGCCACCGAGTTCAACCCGGCCCGCTGGATCGCGCCGCCGGCTGACCGCGCCACCAAGGCCGCCTGCCCGCTCTTCCGCAAGGAGTTCGCCCTCGACCGCAAGCCGCGGAGCGCGACCCTGCGGATCGTCGGCCTCGGTGATTACGACGTGTGCGTCAATGGTCGCCGCCTCGCCGCGACCGGTATCAACCAGCCCTGGTCGGAGTACGAGAAGACGCTTTACTACCGCGACTTCGACCTCGCGCCCGCGCTGGTAAAGGGGAAGAACTGCATCGGGGTGACGCTCTTCAATTCGTTTTGGCACAATCCCAATCCACCCGCTGGCCGCTACAACAAAGGCGGGCCGCAGCGTGAAGTCACCAAACCTTACCTGCTGTGGGCGGAGATCACCGTGGAGCAGAAGGAGGGATTGGTGATGCGGATCAACTCGGACGCCTCGTGGCGCACGGCGGAAGGGCCGTTCACGTTCACGCACATCTTCGCCGGCGAGGATTTCGACGCGCGCCGCCAATTGCCCGGCTGGGATCGCGCCGGATTCGACGATGCTGCATGGCAACCCGCCCGCGAAACTGTCACACCGACCGGCAAACTCGAACCCATGTTCTGGCCGGCCTTCGCTGCGTTCGAGCATCAACAGCCGGTCTCGGTGAAGCAGCCGACGAACAACGTCTTCCTTTACAGCTTCCCGCAAAACATGGCGGCGCAGTTGCGCGTGGAGCTGGACGGTGGCAAGTCCGACGACCGCGTCCGCTTCCGCTGCGGGGAACACAAGAACGCGAAGGATCGCCTGTTCGGCGGTTACGTCGTCGGTTGCGACCTCGTCACGGATGGCAAGTTGCTGAGCCATCAGTGGGGCTCGTTTTACCTCGGCATGCAATTCGTCGAGGTCAGCGGTGCGGTGCCGGCGGGCCAGGCCAACCCGGAGAGTCTTCCGGTCATCCGCAAGCTGGAACTGGTGAACGTGCGCGATGGGCTGCCCGAGGCGGGCACGTTCCACTGTTCCAGCGAGCTCTACAACGGCACGCATCGGATCATTGACGCCGCCATGCGCGCGAACATGAGCTGGGTGATGACCGATTGTCCGCACCGCGAAAAGCTCGGCTGGCTGGAATGCGCCTACCTGCTCACGCCGAGTTTCCAGTATCGCTACGACGGCCGCGATTGGTTCGCCAAGATCGCCCGCGACATCCGCGACGCGCAGGAGCCGAGCGGACGCGTGCTCACCGTCGCGCCAGGCTATTCCGCGGGCAAGTTCCCCGGCGACTTCAACTGGACGGTCGAATGGGGCGCGGCGGCGGTCATGGTGCCGTGGCTGCACTACGAGTGGTACGGTAACCCGCAAATCCTCCGCGACAACTTCGACATGATGCGCCGGTTCACCGACTACATCCAAACCGAGGCGAAGGATGGCCTCGCGCCAGGCGGCCTCGGTGACTGGTATGACTACGGCCACGGCCAGCCTCCCGGCCCGTCGCGCTACACCCCCACGACGCTTTCCGCCACGGCCACTTGGGGGCTCTGCGCGCTCACCGTTTCACGCGCGGCTGAGGCGCTGGGCCAAGCGGACGACGCGAAGAAGTATCGCGAACTCCATGCGCGCATCGCGGCGGACTTCTGCCGCCACTTCCAGAACCCGGCGACGCGCAAGCTCCGCCACAACGGCAGTCCGCAATGCGCCAACGCCATGGCCCTGTGCGCCGAACTCGTTCCGCCCGCCGACCGCCAGCTTCTCGTGGACGACCTCATTGCCGACTTGGAACAGCGCGGCTGGCAACAGACGCCCGGCGACGTGGGCCACGTTTATTTCATCCGCGCGCTCGCCCGAGCCGGGCGGTCGGACGTGCTGCATCGCGTCTATTCGCGCGACGGCACGGGCAGCTACGGCGGCATCCTGAAGAAGGGTCTGACTTCGCTGCCCGAGACGTGGGACGCCATGATGGACGGCTACCAATCGCTCAACCACTGCATGCTCGGCCACGTGATGGAATGGTTCTACGGCTACGTCGGCGGCATCCGGCAACAGCCCGGCAGCGTGGGCTGGCAGAAAATCCTCATCGCGCCGAACCCTGGCTCGCTGGCAAACGCCGAAGCCACGCTGCAAACGCCGCAAGGCCGCGTGATCAGCCGCTGGCGCACCGATGGCAAAACGTTCCGTCTCGAAACCGAAATCCCGAAAGGCGTGCAAGCAATGGCCATCCTGCCTTCCGGCGCGCATAAACCTCTGCCCAGTGGCAGGCGAACAACGCTGAAGGAGGTGGTTGGCCAGCCGAGATGAACACCAAGACGAACGCCACCACGATTCCTCGCCCGGTTTGTCGCCTAATTCACTGCCATGTGAAAGCCTATGCCACTTACCCGTGATGAGTTCGGAGAGAATCTGAAGCGCTGTACGATGGCAGTCCGACGGAACATCGCGCGCTTATGCTGGAACACGTTGCCGGGTCAGGACCGATATCTTCTCCTTCTGAATAGCTCCTTCGACGGCAATCCTCTGGCGCCAGGTGAGCACATCTTCCCGGACCATGACACCCCACAGGCCGACACGCGAGTTGCCCGAAGTGCGGAGGAAGTCGTGGCGCGGCTTTGGCGTGACGGGCGAATTCCCGAATGGATTGATATCACGCCATACGAGGTGGATGGGTCTTTTCTTTATTCGGAGTTGCGGTGCTGCGGGCGGTTCACGGATGAGGAGACACATCTCTACCACAAACAGGAAGGTTATCCTCCTTTTCACGTCTCCGGGCCTATTGTGCCGGTCGGGTATCGAGACTTGGAACAGGACGGGAAGTTCGACTTGCATTGCTACCGTGAAAGAAAGAAGAACACATAGCCAGGCGCTCGACCGAAGAACGATGAGCACGGTCAGCCGCCTGTTTCAAATCGGATGCCGGCGGCACTCCCTCGTCATCGATCGCTGAGCCTCGCCTTGCATCATGAGCGCCTTTTGCACGATTCAGTCGCCAGACGCCAGGTTCTCGGTTGAGCAACACGAGGACTTCGGCGAGATCGGCATGGGCAGTCCTTTGTTCGGCCACATCACGATCCACGGAGCGGAAGGGCAGCTTCCAGACCGGTTGTACGGGGAGGCGGTTGTCTTTAGCACCGACTCACGATTCGTTGCCCTCGAAGAGCTGTTCGAGACCACGTCTTTTCGCACCAAGCTCGTGGTGGTCGAGTTGCCGCGCTGCAAAGTCTTCACGGTTCGACTTCAGCCCCAGGGCAGGGCGACCCCAGTGCGTTGGGTCACACCGGGCCGTCTGGCTTACACCACTTGGTCGGTCGGTGCCGCTCGGGAGAGCGCAGAGTGGGACGCCCCGCAACCAACGCCCTCGAAGAGAGGGTTTCTTGGTTTGTGGGACTGATGCTTGACACCATCCGCTACGCCGAGACGCGCAAATTGCCGCTGGAAAGCGTCCTGGCCCTTTATCGCGCCAACGAGTGGTCGGCAGCGGAGAAGCAGGAGCGGCTGCACAAGGCGTTGCAGGCGTCGCATTCGTCAGGTACGGCCGGGGACGGCGCGCGGCTGGTCGGACTCGGGAATCCTATTTCCGACGGTTACCTGCTGGATCAGGCTTGCAGCAACTCGCGTTGCCACTTCATCAACTCGGGCGCGTGCTTGTCCCAGTGGCGGGCGAGATCGAGGAGCGCGGCCCGCGGGGCGATGAGCGAAGGGTCGAGGCCCAGTTTGGCGGCTTGCGCGTCGCGTCGGCGTTCGAGGTCCAGCAGACGGCGGCGCTCGGCTTCGCTGAGCCGGCGGGAAGTATGGCGCAGGTGTTCCGGATGCTGGCTCGCTGGGGTCTCCAGTCCCCGTTTGATTGCCTGCTGCAATCCTTCGCGTCGGCGATCCGAAAAGCGGCGAGGTAAGAACTCGTCTGTGGAACGCGCATCGAGCGTGGCGACGGCGATGTGAGTGAGCGTTTCGTGCGGGAGGACGAAGAACGGCGGGCGGTTCGAGGCCGTGGCTTCCAATTCGCGCCAGCGCCAGATTTCGCGCAAGACGGCCAGCGCGGGCCGGCTGAGGAGATGGCTGCCTTTCATGCGCCAGACCGTGTTCCCATCGGGTTCCAGGTCGCGGGAGCAATCGTGTGACTGGCGGGCGCAGGATTCTTCATGCCAGGCGAGGCGTCCCTTGTGTTGAAGTTCAAGCCTGAGTTTGTCGGCGAGCGGCTTGAGGTGGCGCGTGTCGTTGCGGGCGTAGGCCTCCATGCGCTCCGTGAGGGGGCGGCGCGCCCAATCGGCCTTCTGCATGCCTTTGTCCAGCGTGAGACCAAGATAGTGGCTGACGAGCGAGTTGAGGCTGAACTGGCGCTGGCCCAGCAGCCGCGCCGCGATCATGGTGTCGAAGACGGAGCGTGGGGTGAACCGGTGATGTTTCCAGAGCAGCCGGAGGTCGTAATCTGCACCGTGCATGAGGAGATCGTGGCCTCGCAGTGTTTCGAGGAAGCGCGGCAGGTCAATGGCGGCGAGCGGGTCCACCAAGCGGTCGCCGTCAGCCGTGCTGATTTGAATCAGGCACACCTTCTCCGGGTAGGCGTGCAAGCTGTCCGCCTCGGTGTCCACGGAAACCCATGGAGCTGCCCGCAGGACGGGCAGGAAAGCGTCCAACTTCTCGTTCGTATCGATCACGTGGCGGCAGTATGGGGCGTAGAGCGGCGCATGCCAAGCGCCGGGTGTAGGGCTGCCGGCGGGGCGATGGCGTCGCCGGGCCGCCCACGTTGGCGTCCCAGGGCCGATTGCGGGCCGTTTGTCAACTTGCCAACCTGGGGGCTTTGCCCATAGTTTCGCGTCATGAACGTCGCCACCGCCTTTGCTGAATCTGCTCAACGCCAGCCGGAGAAGATCGCCGTTTTCTGGGGTCAGGACGAATTCACTTACGCGACGTTGTTACGCCAGGCCAGCGCGGTGGCTGCGCATCTGAAGGGCCCGCTGGGGGTCAAGTCCGGGGAGCGCGTGGGTCTGTGGCTGAAGAATTGCCCAGAATTCCTCAACGCTTTGTTTGGAATCCTACAAGCCGGCGCGGTGGTGGTGCCGATCAACAACTTTCTCAAACCGGACGAGGTCAGTTTCATCCTGAACGACTCGGGGGCGGACCTGCTCATTACGGACAAGTCCATGCACGAAGCGGTGGCGAGGCTGACGGCCGCCCGCCCCTCACTGCGAGTGCTGATGGTCGAGGAGTTCTCCAGGCTGCCGGTTGGCGCGGCTCCGCCGGCGTCGGTCGCCCGGGAATCCGATCTGGCAGTCATCATTTATACTTCCGGCACCACGGGAAAACCGAAGGGCGCGATGTTGTCGCACGGCAATCTGCTGCACAACGTGGAGAGTTGTCGCCAGGTGTTACGCACGGTGGACGCGGACCGGTTTGCGGTGCTCCTGCCAATGTTTCACAGCTACATGCTCACGGTAGGGTTGTTGCTGCCATTGAGCGTGGGCGGCAGCATCGTGCTGGTGCGGTCGCTGCATCCGCCGCGGAACGCGTTGCTGGAGATTCTCCAGCGTCAGGTCACCGTGCTGCCGGCGATCCCGCAGTTCTACCGCAGCATGGTCAGTTCGCCACTCCAACCGCCGTTGCCGTTGCGCGTTTGCGTCAGCGGGGCGGCGCCGCTCCCCGTGCAGGTCCTCAAGGATTTTGAGGCGAAGTTCGGTATTCCCTTGATCGAAGGCTACGGTTTGAGCGAAGCCAGTCCGGTTGTCACCAAGAATCCGCTGGATGGCCGGCGGAAGCCCGGTTCCATCGGCCTGCCCGTTGCCAACGTCGAGGTCAGCGTGCAGGCGGAAGACGGCCGGCGGCTGCCGCATCACACCGTGGGAGAGATTTGTGTGCGCGGGGGCAACGTGATGATGGGCTATTGGAATCAGCCTGAAGCGACCGCCCGGGCCATGCGCGGCGACTGGTTGCTCACGGGCGACGTCGGGTACCAGGACTCGGAGGGTTATTTCTACATCACGGACCGGAAGAAGGACATGTTGCTCGTCAACGGCAACAACGTCTATCCGCGCGAGATCGAGGAAGTTCTCCATGAGTTTGGCGGCGTGAAAGAGGCCGCGGTGATCGGTGTGCCCGACACGCGGAAAGGCGAGCAACCGCTGGCCTACGTGGCGGCCGTGGAGGGCGTGACCCTGGACGAGAAGGCGCTGCTCGCTTTTCTCAAGGAACGCCTGGCCGATTACAAGTTGCCGCGGCGGATCATTCTCGTCGAAGCCCTGCCTCGGAACGCCACGGGAAAAATCCTCAAGACCACCTTGCGCCAGATGACGGTGGAACACCGGCCGGTCTGAACCACTCCTGCGGTTGAGCCGCGGCAAGCGCGCTGCGACCGCTTGACCATGCTCTGAGTCGGGACTTGGCAACAGGCACAGAGGGAGCGCGGTACCTCCGTCGCATCAGAGTCCACGTCTTAGCGCTCGCTGGGGCAGGGGAATTCGGCGTTGTCCTATGAAAGAACAGGTCAAAAACACTTGGGAGATGGCTTCGGATCCGGCATTCAAGGAGGCGACAACCTAAACATGCAATGTGAAATCAGGATTCTGAGCGGCGCGCGGCGCGTTTGTTCCGACCAAGGGACGTGCCGGGTTGCTCGCTCACCTGCTCTTGTGGGCGGCTTGGCCAGTCCGTCTCAGATGGCGCAGGTGGCAGTGCGAAGAGCCGAACAGCCGTTCCCGAACTCCCTACGCTCCACTCCGGCCTCCGTAAGCGCCGGCACGTTTCCGCTGCCAAGCGCCGTTTCAACGAAACGCTGCGACGTCGGACGAACTTTGGTTGCCTCTGCAACAAGAATTCGACGCAATCGATCCTGGATTTTGCGCCGCGCACTATTTCGGGGCTTGCTCACCTTAACTGGACTCACGCTCATGACTGCGAAGCTCTGCTCTGCCGAATCCTCTCTTGAGTGGCGGCAACTCCCCTCCCTGCCTGATCGCATTGGTTTTGCCGGCATGTTCGCGGGCACGAGCGGTGACGCGCTCCTCGTTGCGGGCGGCGCGAATTTTTCTGACCGAATGCCGTGGGACGGAGGGCGCAAAGTCTGGCACGACACGGTCTTTCTGCTCGATCGGACCAATGGCACCTGGCACAGCGTTTTCAAACTCCCTCGCCCGCTTGGCTATGGCGTCTCGGTCACCGCGTCGAATGGCGTGCTTTGCATTGGCGGCAGCGATGCGACCCAGCATGTGCGCGAGGCCTTCTTGCTTTCCTGGGAGCGGGGTAAACTGAAGTCCCGGCCCCTCGCGTCCTTGCCGGCTCCGCTCGCGAATTCCTGCGGCGCGGTTTTGGGCAGCACGGTCTATGTCGCCGGCGGCACCGCAACACCGGATGCCACAAACGCACTGAAGAACTTCTGGGCGCTCGACTTGGCGAAGCACGGCGCGCCATGGCAAGAGCTTGAACCCTGGCCGGGCCCCGCGCGGATGCTGTCGGTCGCGGCATCCGCCGCCGGATCGTTCTACGTCGTTGGAGGCGCGGATCTCGCTCCGGACGTGAATGGGAAGCCGGGTCGGACTTACCTGAAGGACGCGTATCGCTTTACCCCGAGCAAAGGCTGGCAGCGCGTGGCGGACCTGCCAAACCCAGTCGTGGCTGCGCCCACCCCCGCGCCCACCCCGAACGCGCACAGCTTTCTCGTCATGGGCGGTGACGACGGTCAACTCGTCAACTTCGAACCCAAGTCGAAGCATCCGGGTTTTCCGGGGCGGGTGTTGAGCTATGACACGACATTGGATCGTTGGAGTGTCTCGGGGAACACGCCGGCGCCTCGCGCGACAGCACCAACGGCGAACTGGCGAGGCTGGTTCGTGATTCCCAGCGGCGAAGCGCGACCCGGGGTGCGTTCGCCGGAAGTGTGGGCTTTCCGTCCGAAGGCAAATTGAGTTACCTGACCGCCGCATGAATCAGAACTCCCGTCCCGGGACTTACGCTTGGCTCATCGTCGCTTTGTTGGTGCCGGTGGCGCTTCTCAACTACCTCGACCGCCAGATGCTCGCGGCGATGAAGTTCTCCGTGATGCATGACATTCCGGACATCGGTCTGGAGGAAAACTGGGGGAAGATTCTGGCGCTCTTCAAATGGGTCTATGCGATCCTCAGTCCCATCGGCGGTTACATTGCGGATCGTTACAGCCGGCGGCGTGTCATTGTGGGCAGTCTGTTTGTCTGGTCGGCCGTGACGTGGTGGACCGGGCACGTGACGACGTACGAGCAACTGCTGACGGCACGGGCAGTGATGGGAGTGAGCGAAGCGTTCTACATCCCGGCGGCGCTGGCGTTGATCACCGATTTTCATATCGGCCCGACGCGGTCGCGCGCGATTGGGGCGCATCAGATGGGCATCTACGTGGGTGTGATCGTGGGTGGTTTCAGCGGCTACGTGGCGGACAGTCCGGATTTCGGCTGGCGCTGGGGATTCAGCGCCTGCGGGTTGGTGGGCATTCTCTACGCCGTGCCCTTGCTGTTCCTGATCCGTGACCCGGTGCGCCAGGTTTCGGGCGACAGTCATCCCGCCATCACGCCGGGCGGCGCTTTGCGGGAGTTGCTCACGAACGGCTCGTTCATCCTGCTCGTGCTCTACTTCACGTTGCCGGCGCTCGCCGGCTGGGTGGTGCGCGACTGGATGCCTGCGATTCTGAAAAGCGAATTCCACATCGGCCAAGGTAAAGCGGGCGTGTCCGCGACGTTGTTCTGGCAGGCTGCGGCGATCTTCGGTGCCGTGCTGGGTGGCTGGCTGGCGGATCGCTGGATGCGCCGGAACAAACGGGGCCGAATCTTCGTCAGTGCCATCGGCATGGGCCTCATCATCCCGGCGATGTTTGGCGTCGGCTATTCCCCTCAAACCGGGGCGCTGTGGGTGGCCATCGCCTTTCTGCTGCTCTTCGGCTTGGGCTGGGGATTCTTCGACTGTAACAACATGCCGATTCTTTGCCAGATTGCCCGTCCGGAATTGCGTTCCACCGGCTACGGCATCATGAACCTGGTGAGCATCAGTTGCGGCGGATTGGCGGACTGGGGCTTTGGCATCATGCGCGACCACAAAGTGCCGCTCCATCTCATCTTCGGCACCTTCGCCAGCGTCGCGCTGATCTCGGTGGTGCTGGTGCTGCTCATCAAGCCACGCAGCAACCTCGACCAAGCCATGTGAGCTACGGAAACGCCGCTGGTGCTGCTGCCTGCGGGCGGGCTCTCCCGGACGAGCAACGGAATGGCTCGGTTGGCATTTGCGACCGGCCGAAGCCCCGTCCCACGGACCAAACCCGCCTCAGTCCTTGCGCGCTAGTGGCGCCAGCCTTCGTCCTTGAGAAGAGTCCTCGATCAGTTGAGCCAACCGCCGCTGCCGCGTTTCCTCCTTTTTCGCGCTGAGCACCCAGCGAATCGCGGTTCGCTGATACCCTGCGGGCCGGCTCTGGAAGAAGTCCCACGCTCGCTTGTCCGCCTGGAACGTCTTCCGGACTTCGGGCGATAGCGTTCCGGCGGCTTGCTCGTAGGTGTAGATGCCAGACCGTGCCGTGTCGCGTGCCGCGTACGCCTTCAGCCCGGCCGGTGTCATCTTGCCGGCCTGCTTCAGCCGTTCGGCATGTCCGATATTCACGCGGCTCCAAATGCTCTTCGGCCTCCTCGGAGTGAAGCGGATTCGGTAGCTGACCGCGTCCACGCTTTGCCGCAGGCCATCGATCCAGCCAAAGCACAGTGCCTCTTCTAGTGCTTCCGCGTAAGTGATGCCGCCCCTGCCGGAGTCAACCTTGTAGAAACCGATCCACTGCTCG
>CAYJNU010000096.1:18183-20518 GCA_964371005.1 uncultured Verrucomicrobiota bacterium
GGCGAGTGTTCGCCGTTTGTTTCCAGCCACCGGCGGAAAGCGGATGCAGATTTGAAGTAGCGAGTGTTCATGCGTAACTGCCAGGGGCGACTGGTACCCGGCGAACGGCTCCGGCTCAATACGGTTGGGTAGATTCGTCTTCCGTGATGGACTGCGTGAACTGATTGGTGCGAAGCTCGACTTTGAACCGCTCATCCGCGGCCTGCGCTGCTTTCACAAAAAACCGCCGCGAAACCTCCGCTCTCGGTGCAAATGCAGACCGAGTCTCCAGCGTGATGCTACGAACTTGCTCGTTGAGCGCCGAGCTGCCGCTGCCGCAAAAGAACTCCTGGGCGGCTGGCAGCGTGCGGACGGACCGGATGTTTGTGCCGGGCGACGCATCCTGGTTGGTGACTTTGTTTTCCCGGGTGACCTCATTGCCCACTTCGGCGGAGTGTTCAAGGCCCACGACCTCCCGCAAGATGGCGGCATTTCCAAGATGTGTGGCCTGATGTGGCTCGGCTTGGACGGACGTACTGAGAAGCACCCCGCAGGCGAAGGCACAACCAGGCAGGATGGAAGTTGGGTGTTTCATGCCGCCAAAATTGCTGGAAGCCCCCCGCATAAACCAGCGAATAATCCGCCCCCAAGACGCACTCACGCACGAGAAAGACATTACCGCTTGACCAGCTACGGGCTAATCTCCACGGCGACGCCGACTAATACCTTTTGCCAACCCTTTGACTCCGGCGCTGTTTTTTGGTTACATACGGCCCGACACCGCAACCGATTGCGACCGATCTTTGATTTCGTCTGGCAACAGACAACCGATTTCGATCTTGGTTATGTACAGGCCTTGATCGAGTTCTCCCTGATCCTACTTATTGTACTAATTCGAAAACTCCCCGGGCCTCTCCGCCACCCTCTGGCTGTTTGGCCCGGTTTTTTTGTTGATGGCTGCTTCCCGGGGAAGGGAAAGTGTTGGTCTGGGTGTGGCTCCCCAACGGTGAGGTTGAAGCGCTTGCAGAAGACGACGTGCGGATGCCCATGGATCGAGTTTCGGTGGACGTTTACATCCCGCAAGCCTCACGTTAGCGCGTGTGTTCGCGGGAGTTCATCGTGCGGCTCAGTCGTGTCCTTCCGTGACCTTCCACTTGTCTCCGACTTTCTCCCATTTCGGGGGAGTGTACTTCGGGACCGCGACCTTCCACTCCTCTCCGAACTTCTCAACGTAGCAGGTGTGCCATTTCTTTGAGCCCACATAGTCATTGCCGTCGAGGTGATAGGCCAGAACAACCCCATTGTCGGAGACAGTCCGTCTCGCCAAGATGCGATACCCGGTGATGTTACGCATGAGCTCGTTGTGGTGAGCCGTGATCTCGCTACTTGATTGGCCCGCGAAGTTCTTGGCGTACTGTTGCCGCACTACGGCTTGGAGCTCAGGGCAACAGCAGGCGGCCTGTGTTTCAAGATCGCCATTAACAGCGGCCCATTGGACCGTCTGCAAGGTAGCCTCCGGCGTCGCGAACCCGGCGAACCTCCACGATTCCCTCGGGAAAATGTCCTCCGGGGATGCTTCCGGCGGTGTTTGGTTCGCTTTACTGCCCTGTTCTGTTGGCATCGCGGAGCGCAGGCGGCGATTCTCCTCCAGCAGGGTCGCCAGTTCGTTGGTTTGCTGACGGAGTCTTCCGACTTCACCCCGCAGCCGGAGCAACTCCGGTTGGTTCTTTCGCAAACGGTCCAGTTCCTCACGATTCGCGTTGTCGGTGGCCACAGCGGCGTCGCGCTCAGCGCTGAGCAGCTCTTGCTTGGCAACCAGGCTGTCATGTTCCTGGCGCAGCCGCTTCGCTTCGCCTTGCTGCACGAAGTATGTGGCAGTCCCGATGGCAAGCGCGGAAGCCACAATAGCGGCCACGGCTCTGGAATTGAGCCAGTTCACGGTCGAGATGGTGCCGGTGGTGAGAGTCGCCCCAGCGCGCGATCCGGCTGGCACACGTCCTCGCCGAGAATGCGCATCGTGCCGGCGGACGGCGCGAGCAGGCCAGTGAGCATCTTGATCGTGGTGGACTTGCCCGCGCCGTTCGGCCCAAGGAAGCCGTAGAACGTGCCGCGCTCCACGCGCAAGTTAAGCGCATCCACGGCGCGCACACTGCCGAAGTGCCGGGTCAAACCCACCGTTTCAATCGCGAGGCTCATGGTTTGCTTGGGCCAGCCCGGCGGGACTGACAACCGACGACCGCCGGTCTGCTGGCGGCGTTTATACGCGGGCGAGACGCCCGGCGTCAATGAAAGGCGGCGCAACGCAGCGGTTTCGCAAGGTGGGTCGAAGTTGTCGTCGGAACAGGAGTTTGCTTTT
>CAYJNU010000097.1:0-20365 GCA_964371005.1 uncultured Verrucomicrobiota bacterium
GGGCGACGGTTGCCGGCTGCATTCCCACGTGGTCATTGACGGCCACACGCGGCTCGGGAAGCAGAACGAAGTGTTCCCGTTCGCCATCCTCGGCAAACAGACCCAGGACCTGAAATGGAAAGGCGGCGTCACACGCGTCGAGATCGGCGACCACAACACGCTTCGCGAATGCGTCACCGTCCATTCCGCCACGAGCGAAACCGACGCCACGGTGCTTGGGTCCAATAACCACATCCTCGCCTATTGCCATATCGCCCACGATTGCCAGCTCGGGAATCACATCATCATGTCCAGCTACGCGGGGTTGGCCGGACATGTGGTGGTGGGCGATCATGCCGTCATCGCGGGTTACGTGGCCGTGCATCAGTTTTGCCGCATCGGCAAGCTGGCCATGATCGGCGGCTGCTCGAAGGTCCGCCAGGATGTGCCACCGTTTATGCTCGCAGATGGCAGTCCCGCCGAGACGGTCACGATCAACAAGATCGGGCTCGAACGGAATGGCATTTCCGAGGAAGGCATCCATGCCCTGCGCGCCGCCTACAAACTTCTCTTCCGCGAAGGACTCACGATTTCGAACGCGCTCATTCGCATCGAACAGGAACTCGCGCCGCTGCCCGAGATTCAGCATCTCGTCCAATTCGTTCGCGCCAGCGAGCGGGGCATCAGTAAATAGCCCTTCCCCGCCGTGACTGCGCCCGCCACTGCCTCGGATCGACTGGCCCGGCGCATCATGTGGGGATTGGTGTGCGGGCTGATCCTCGGAATCCTCGGTCGCGCGCTGCTTGCCGCGATGCCCGCGTGGCAACCGACCGCCGAGTGGTTCGCCACGCAAGTCCTCGATCCCTTCGGCCAGATCTTCCTCCGGTTGCTTTTCTTCGTTGTTGTGCCGCTGGTCTTTGCGTCCATCGCGCTCGGGGTCACCCAATTGGGCCAACTCCGCCAGCTCGGCCCGCTGGCGGGACGCACCTTCGCGCTGTTCGGCCTGAACATGGCCATCGGCGTCGCGCTCGGCTTGTTGATGATGAACGTCCTCCGCCCCGGCGACCGCATCGCACCCGAGACACGGGCCCAACTGCTCGAGGAATTCCGCTCGTCGGCAAAAGCGCTGCAAGTGAAGGCGGAAGCGCAAACACCGTTGAGCTTCGCCAGTCTCGTGGAGACGTTCCTGCCGCGCAACCTGGCCCGGGCCGTGGTGGATTTCCAGATTCTGCCCCTGATCGCCTTCGCCATCCTGCTCGGCGCCGCGGGAACGGAGTTGCGCGAGGAGCAACGCCATCGGCTCATGAGTGGGCTGGAAATCATCAACGACCTGATGACCCGCCTCGTCCACTTCGCGCTCCAACTCGCGCCTTACGCCGTCACCGCGCTGCTTGCCAGCGTGGTGCTCAAATTGGGCATGCAGTTTCTTCAGGCGTTGCTCCTCTTCGTCGCCGGCGTGCTGGCCGTCATGGCACTTCACCTGTTCGGCACGATGTCCCTGCTGCTAAAGTTGCTCACCCATCGCTCGCCACGAGTGTTCTTCCGTGCAGTTCGAACCGTTATGGTGACGGCGTTTTCGACCAGTTCAAGCGCGGCCACGTTGCCAACGAGTATTCAAGTCAGCCGCGAAACACTCGGCGTGTCTGCCAGCACCGCGGGCTTCGTCCTGCCGCTGGGCGCAACCATGAACATGAGCGGCACCGCGATTTACGAAGGCTGCGTCGTGCTGTTTGTCGCACAGGTTTATGGCATCCACCTGAGTCTCGGCTCGCAAGCCACTCTGCTGGTGCTGGCGGTGTTCAGCGCGGTGGCCGTGGCGGCAGTGCCAGGGGCGTCGCTGCCACTCATCCTCGGCCTGCTCGCCAACTTTGGCCTGCCGCCCGACGGTATCGCTCTGATCCTCGGCGTGGATCGGTTGCTCGACATGGCCCGAACCACCGTGAATGTGACTGCCGACGTGGTCACGGCCTGCATCGTGGATGCGTCACAACACGCGCCCGGAACCATCCAGCCCGCCGGGTAAACGCGACCCTACCGGATCTCCACGACGCGCATCCCCTGTTCAATCCAGGTCAGAATCTGCGGCAACTGGGGGCAATAACCACTGTCCCAGGGCACGATTGGACACATTGCCGATGCGCAGCCAGAGGATCACGCGAGCATTGCGGCTTTGGCGCGCCCGCTCCGCGCAGTCCTCGTCATTGGTAATCAGGACAGTCTAATTCTCCAGAGCGTGCCGCCCGATGGAGGAAGGTTCCGCTTCGCGTAACCCGATGTCTTCCACGTGCTGCGCCGCGTGTCCGGCCTCGGTCACCGCCGGCTCCGGCAACCTGGACCGCGAATTCGGCTTGGTCCGAAGCGCGGCCCACACAAATGTCAGTGTGCCGAGGAGAACGCAGCCACATACCAACGCCATCCGATTCGTTGATTATTCAGTGTCATTTCCGCCAACCTGGCTTTGTGTTCTCTGTGCCCTCTTGTGGCTACCATCTTTCGAGTGCCTGTCTCGCTTTGCCATCCGCGTCCATCCGCGTCCTCCGGCGCCAATTGCCGCGCCCGGTCGAGGTCGCCGCAGTGCCGGCCGCGGTACGCCGTGCCTTTCGTCGCACAATACCCCGAGCGCGCGAACAGCAGATGCCACTACTTCCCGCCGCGTCAGATTCCGCAGACCGCTCCCCCGCAACCGCGCCCGCGTCAGCCCCTCGATCTCCAGATACGCCCCGTCGTCCGGCGTCACCGATACCCGGTCCACGATCGTCGGCTTGATGTTCATCCGATACCCCGGCTCTTCCCGCCGGACGAAGTAATGCCGGCCAACCGCCACCAAATGCACCAGCATCCCCAACCGTTGCCCCAGCACTAGGTAAATCAGCGGCATGGACACACACGACCCGCGCCGCGTGCGCAGCAGCCCGGCCAGACTGATGTGATTCGCGTCCGCATACAGCGCCTTCAACAGCGCCGGCGTCACTTGCTCCGTGGCCGGTGACCGCCTCGTGTTCGTAGGCGTATTTGGCGACTTCCTCCATGATCTTGCGATTGCTGTCCGGCGCGGTGATATCGCGCTCCACCGAAGCGGCGTCGTAGGCACGTTCGTCTGCCAACTGATCGAGCGCCTTCTGGCCGGTGTCCGCGTCCACGCGTTCAATGGTTTCGCCCTCATTCAGGAAGACGCCGTTCATCCGGACTTCGGATTTGATGGCGACCGGTTCGTAATCCACCAGATAGCCATCGAGGATAGCCTGCTCAACAGTGTAACAGGAAGGGCACGCGATAGCCGTTCCAGGTGCCCGGACCGTCGAACGCACCGGAGGAATCGCGTTTCGCCTGTGCCAACACGTTCTGTGGATTCACCGCGACCTTCTTCGCCTCCAGGATGACGAGAAAGCGGCCGTTGACAAAGAATCCGTAATCGGCCGGACCATTGGCAGTTGGGATTTCGGTGACCGCGTGGCAGGCAAGCCGTGAAACGTCCAAGCCGTCGCGCCAAGAGATGATTTGCCATGCGGGGCTCAGAGCATGCAGCCGCGTATCAATCCGCGTCTTTCGAGTTTGCCATTCCGCCTCGTGTCCACCGGCAGGCATGGCGGCGAACCTATCGCATCGCCGTCAGCAATTAGTTCACTGGTCACCAACGGCGCGCTCTCGCATTGCGCGGTCTTGCCACACTTGGCGCGGATGGGCGGATCACTTCGTTTCAAGCTTGCGGGGTGTCGGCGGGTTGCCCGGCTCCGCCCCGGTCTGATTTCCAGAGTTGTCCCGGATTGTGCCGGAAGCGCGCTCATGTCAGACTAGCCCTGCTGGTGGATGCCAGCATTACGACGGGACGATTTGAGTGACGGGCGCATCGGAAACGATGCGCCCGCGTCCTTTTCTGGATCGGATGGTCTTCGGCCGTCCTGCTGATTCGACCGGGTGAATGGGGATGAGAGTTTGAATCACAACGAGTGGGAATGCAGAGACCCTGTGGTGTTCATCCCGAAGTGTCGGTGCGAGGCGCTGTGCAGGAGACTGCGGCCGCACTTGGGAGCGACGTCTCGGGAGTTGGCGCGGCAGAAGAAAGGCGGGATTGCACACGATGGGGATGTCGCGACTTTCATCCCGCGCCTTGAACCACCGGCAAAACCTGAAAGGCGACTAAAACCGGCAGGCACAAGCCCAGCAGGATGAATGTCGGTTTGGGGCTTCAGCTTCATCACCGTCACCGTCCTCGCCTGTGTCGCCGCTGGCTGACGCAGGCAACCAGTTGGTGCGGACGCCGTCCGTAAATCACCCTACGAAACTCCGTAATCCGCGGAATTGCAGCCCTCATGCAAGGGCGCATCATGGAACCGTGATGCCTATGGGCGCGACCGCTCGACTCTTGAAATACGCCCCCTTGTTCCGCATTTGGGATCCGGTGCGACGGGGATTTGGATTCACCGACCAACGCCCCAACGATGCCTCGATCGTGGAAGCATGGACCGGCCGCTTTGATCGGGAGGGTCGCCCCATTTATGAGCAGGACATCATCAGCGTGCATCACGACTGGAAGCTTGGCTGGGTTCGGGCGCTCGTCGAGAGGCGCACAGGGCCTTCTGAATTCGCGGGCACAGTGACCGGACCGGATGGGGTTTTCCACATCGCAGCCTATCAGTTTGCCGACGCTTACCTCGAAGGCAATTGTCACCAGCATCCCCATCATTTGTTCGCTGCCGTCGCTCAGTTCCCCGATCCGGAGCCGTCAAGCCACCTGCGGTGGTGGAGTGATGGAGTGCGACTGCCTGGAGCGGCTTCCAAGACGCAGTCTCGACGGAATCGTGGCACTCGGGCTTTGGATCTGAGTAACGCTGGCCAGCGGACGCACCAAAGGCCAGGCGAGCTCTGGACAGGAATACGTCCCCTTCATGATAGTGCTTGCGCAGGCGCTCTGGCCTGCTTTCATGGGTCACGGTCAACACCATGATTGGGAGAGAAACTCGTATGCATGCCATGAAGGCCCTGGCCCTTCATTCCGTCCTCCTTGCGTTTGCCTCCATGACCATCGGCGCGGAGGTCATTTACTCCCAACCGTTCTCTGACCCCAGTTCTCCTGCTTGGTACTGCTCCACAGTGAATGACACCCCTTTTGGCGAAAGTTGGTCCATGACGTCGCACCTGGCAGGTGATCCACCTAATCAATTTGCCCATTTCGACATCTCTATTCCGGTGCGCCCGACAAATCCCAATGCGCGATGGTATGGGGGATTCTCCACGTTCCTGCCAGGCTTGACCAACCTTCCCCCAGAATGGCAGCTCTCCTTTCAAGCCTTCTTCACCAATCTTGAGCCTCTCCGGGTCCAGTTCCAGACGATCGATACCCTGTGGCCCGTGCCCGGGACGCCTCCGACGAACCCGCCTTCCATCAAAACCCTTGCCCTGTGGTGTCACCCCGCAGCCTCGGGCTGGCAGACCTTCCACCTGGACCGCCATTCTGCATCCATCGCCGGGCAGTCCTTCGGCCCCATGAGCAGACTCGGCCTCCGCCTGATGATCACATTGGCTTCTCATGATTCCGATTCGCAACCGCTGTCCATCTCTCAGATCGGCAGGTACACCTTCTTGCTGGACGAAGTGGCGCTCGCGGTCGGCCCCGCGCAGCCTGCCCTGAGTGTCTGCGGCACCGCCACCAACACCCTCGTCTTATCGTGGCCAGCCACGTCCGCTGGGCTGACCTTGCAGACCAACAGCAGTCTCAGCACCCCCCATTGGGATTACTGGAGTGTCTTGCCGTCCGATGACGGCACGAACAAGTCCGTCGTCGTGACGCCGACGGGCACCATGTTTTACCGCCTGAAGGACTAATTGCTCCGGCGCAGGTCGCTCATGCATGCCGAAATCTCCGGCGATGCACCCATCTGCGAGGTTCGATGTCGGATGCTGCAAGTGTGGGGATGGTCTGACGTCCGCCAGGCCGGTCACTCCGCCCAAGCAGTCAAGTCACCACTTCTGGGCCCCTCGGTAAGCTTGAAGGCCCGGGACGGGCCGCGATGGCATTGTCGGTTCAACCATCAAACGCCTCAGCTCGCCAATGAACACGTCCCGGCTCCGAAAGCTCTCTGGCCGAGCGAGACGTATCCCCGCGTCCAACTCAGCCAGACACAGGATGTAGCAGTCAGTTGGAGGCCTGCCGCCCTTGGCTTTAACTTGTGCATGACTGGCACTGAATCCTCGATTGACTTGCGCCAGCGCTGCTCTTGGCCAACGGCATCCCAATCCCTTTCCGCCTGTGGCATTGTCATTGACAGCTAGCATTCTTGCTCGGCCAGCGGGTCTTGCAGGTTGTCCTGCTTCATGGGAGGCGATCCTGTTCGCGGGCTTTGGGCTTGTCCAGCAGATCGCCGAACGCGGGGAGCAGGGCATACTTGCGTTGCCAAGGGGTGTACATCAAGCCGCAGACGCGGGGGATTTCGCGGGCGAGGTTCAGCCAGGCCTTTACGTCGTTCAGGTTGTCGGCGTCGTAGTAGCAGGCCACGAGGGTTTGAAAGCCCTGCTCGGCAAAGAAGTGCAGGCTTTTCTCGCGTGGCGCACCGCCCCAGACGCTGATGGTCAGGTCTTGGGGTAGGTGTTTCCACGAGCCGGAGAAGTCGCCTTCGACGAGATAGTAGCCGGGGTGGGCGTTGTGGTTGGGATCGAACATGTCGGACCAGACATAAACTCGCGCGCCGGGGGCGTAGCGGCGGATGGCGGCGGTTTGGCGGGAAACGCATTCGCCGAGGAGTTGCGCCATGTCGCGTCCGCCGCAGGCTTTGCACGTGCCGCCCATGCGGACTTCATCCATGTTCAGGAACACACGGCGCGGGTGCAGTTTCTCGGCGAGGAGCTTCGCCTCGTGCTCGATGATCTCGTAAACCGCCGGTTCGCCCATGCAGACGGTGATTTGGGAATCGTGGATGAGCAGGGAGTGATACCAGCTCACACGGAGTCGTTCGCCGTCTTTGATGCGGCTGCCGGGAAGGAGCTTGAGGACGGCGGGGGTGGAGTCGCCGCGCCAGGGACTGAAGTCGGGGCAGGTGAGGGGAGCGTAGTCGCGTTCCTCGGTGTAAGTGGTGGGGCCGTCCTCACTGCGGACGGTGACGGGCGTGCCGGGTCGGTGAAGGACATTGACGGGGCCGGCGTCCTCGATGGTCCAGTCGTCGAGCCAAACCTTGCCCGCCTTGCCTTCCCAAAGCCCGGCGTAGAGGCGGACCTGTGCGAAACCGCGGCTGTTGAAGAGGAAGCTGATCTGCCGCCAGTCGGTCGTGGGTGAGAGATTGAAGGAGCGTGGGGCAAGTTCACGGTCTCCCGCGAGCACCATGCAGCGGAATGCGTTGACCGGGCGGAGGTCTTCGGTCTTCACCCAAACGCTCACGCGATAGCAGCGGTTCGTGGCGACGCGCACTTCCTGCGAGACGCGTCCGTGCCCGTGAGGGTTGGAGGTGAAATTCTCCAGCCGGATCGAGGTCTGGCCGGAGTGCCTCACGGTCGTGTCGGCGAAGCTGACTTCGCCGGGTTGATCGTGAAAACTGTAGCCCTTGAACTTGTGGTCCGTGAAATCCTCGAAGCCGCCGTTCGCGAGGCGGGCCGCCGGGTCCGGCACAAACCTCGCCTCAGCGCCTTGAACGCGGAACGGTGCGTCGCAGACAGGCAAGCCTTCAGCGAGGTTCTTGTCGTGCGAAAGGATTCCTCCGCCATAGCCGATGGAGAAGACGGACGGGATGAGTTCCAAGTGGTTCGAGTCGCAAGCCTGTCGGACAGCTTCCAACCGGCGGAAGTAGGCGTCGTCGTGTTTGCAGAGCGAATCGAGGCCAAAGGAAACCACCGCGCCGTTGAGGCCGTGTTGGCCGGCAGTTTCCAGCACGCGGCTGATCTCGGTCACGTCGGTGTCTTTGCCCAGGCCCCAGCCGAAAATCCAAACGAAGCGGTCAGGGAACTTGTCCGCAGCCGACGCGCAGTGGAGGGCGATTGTTGCCAGCGAGGTCAGGACCAGGAAGCGTTTCATGCGGTCGAGATTCTCAGCACGAGATGGCCGGCGCAAGTCCCGCGACTGGCCAGGACTTTCTCCGGCATCTGGCCGGAAGGACCGTCTGTGGGTCGGGAGAAAGAATGATCTTCTGGCAGGACGCCAGAAGCACGTTGCCGCCGATACCAACGCGGCCGCGACTGACTCGGAAAGGTTGGGTGGTCGGCCTGATTACATCGCCGGGCGGACGGTGGCTACGACGAAGCGGTCGGGTTGCAGATACTTCTTCGCGACGGCTTTCACTTCGGCCAACGTGACTGCCTCCAACTTGGCGTCTTCGGTGTCGAAGTTCGTGTAGCCGAGGCCATAAAGTTCGTCGAGTGCGGTTTGCATCGCCATGCCGCCCAGGTCCTGTCGCGCGATTTTCTTTTGCCCGAGCAACTTGGCTTTGGCGCGTCTCAGTTCCGGCGCCGTCAAACCCTTGCTTCGCAGTAAAGCCGCTTCCGCGAGGAGTTCCTTTTCGACACGCGCCGCCTTGGCCGGTTCGGTGCCGGCATAGAAACCAAAGCAACCTCGTGCGAGGCCCATGAAGTTCTGAGCCCCGACGTAGTAGGCCAAGCCCAGCTTCTCCCGGATGCGCAGGAACAGGCGGGAGCCCAGATCGCTGCACGTCTCCTGCAGCATCTCGAGGGCGAACCGATCGCGGTCATGCAGCGTCACGCCCGGCCAGCCCACGAAGAGGACCGCCTGCTTCTTGTCTCGGGTTTCGGTGACGCGACCTGGCAAATCCGAAATCCGAAATCCGAAATCCGAAATCCGTGTCTCGTCGCCACGTTTCCAACCAGCGAATGCCTGCTTCACAACCGCCAGCACCTTGCCCGTGTTCACGTCGCCGAAGATGGCGAGCACGCAGTTGTTGGGCACGGCCAGACGTTGATGGAAGGTCTTGAGGTCGGCGTCGGTCAGCTTGCCAAGGCTTTCCTCGGTGCCCAGTGAATCGAGACCGTAACCGGCATTACCGAAGAGGGCGCGGCGCATGGCCAGGCCCGCGCTGCGGAGCAACTCGTCTTTCTGCGCACGGATTTGGGCAAGCTGAACGTCGCGTTCGCGGTTTAGTTCGGCGGTGGGAAAAGTGGGGCGCAACAAAACATCACCCAGGATGTCCAAGCCCGTGGCGAAATCGCTGCTGAGCACCTCGGCGTTTGCGCCGAAGCTGTTGTTGCCGCCGTAGCCGTCCACGCTCCCGCCCACGGACTCGATTTCGCGGGCGATCTGTTCGGCGGATCGGCGTCTCGTGCCTTTGAGCAACATGCGGCCGAGCATCTGGGTGATGCCGTTGTTCTCGGCGGTCTCAGCCAGGACGCCACCCTGAAACACGGCACGGAACTCGACGAACGGCAAGCGATGATCCTCTTTGATCAGCAGCCGCAAGCCGTTCGGCAACTCGAACTTCTGGATGGGATGCTGGGCGTTGGTTTCGACCGTGGCGGCCAACTTTGGGGCAGTGCCGTCCGGCAAGAGCGCGTAGAGCGTGCGGTTCTCGGCGGTCAAGTATTGGCGAGCGACGCGCTGGAGATCGGCCGGCGCGATTCGCTTCACGGCGGCGAGGTAGCGCTCGGAGAAATTGAGGTCGTTCGCCGCGAGCCAGCTTCCGCCAAGGTCCTGCGCCTGACCAGCCATCGTCTTGCGCGACGAGAGCGTGGCCGAGATGAACTGTTTGACCGCCTTGGTCAGCTCTTTCGCCGCAACCGGCTTGTGTTTCATCTGCTCAATCTCGGCGAGCATGGCGTCACGCGCGGCGGGGAATTTGTCGGCATCCACCAGGGCGCTCATGCCGAACAAGCCCGTTTGGCCCGGGCTGTAAGTCCAGGCGTCCACGGAATGAACGAGGCCAAGCTTCTCGCGCACTGCCTGGTAAAGCCGCGAACTCCGGCCCGCCCCGAGCAACACGGCGAGCACATCAATCACCGGCACATCCGGATGGCGCACCTCCGGGATGTGCCAGGCCATATGCACGTGCCCCAGCTCCACTGAGGCTTCCTCGACGATCTCGCGTGACGCCGTTTGGCGCGGCTCGGCCGGCAGCACGACGGGGGGCAGCGCCCTGGCTTTGCCGCGGGTGTAGGCTTCTCGAATCTGTGTCAGGACCTCGCCCGGATTCACGTCGCCGGTGACGACGAAGAACACGTTGTTCGGCGCGTATTTCTCGTGGTAGTAGCCCAGGATGTCGTCGCGCCTGAGTTCGTTGAAGATGTCCGGGTAGCCGATGACGGTGAAGCGATACGGGCTGCGCGTGTAGGCGACCTCAAAGAGGCGGCGGCTCGCGCGGCGATGCGGATCATCCTGGCACATGTCCATCTCGCGGCGGATGACGTCCAGTTCCTTCACCAGTTCGTCCGCTGGCAGCGCCGCGTGCTGCATGATGTCGCACAGGATGTCCACCGCCACGCGTGCGCCGGTGTTCGGCACGTCAATGTGATACACCGTGCGGTCGAACGACGTGTAGGCGTTCATGTAGCCGCCGGCGTCCTGCACCTCCTGGTCAATGCGGCCGCCCGGTCGCGTGGTTGTGCCTTTGAACAACATGTGCTCAAGCACGTGCGACAAACCGGCCCCCAGCCAGCGTCCCTCATGAATGCTCCCCGCCATGCACCATGCCTGCGCGGAAACAACCGGCGCGCTGTGGTCCTCGCGAATGATGATCGTCAAGCCATTGTCGAGCGTGGTGACGGTGGTGCCCGGCGGAATGGACGGCAGGGCAGGGGAGGGCGTGGCGGGCGAAGGTTTGCGGGACATGGTTGGGAAATGAGTGCCAGCGGAGGCAGGATGCCAGCCGGCGGCGGCTTCAAACCTTGGCGACCTTTGCTTCGGCCTCCAGTGCGGCAAGCTTGCTGGACGGCAGGAACGGTTTGCGAAAGGCGTCGTCGAAACTGTAGCCGCCGTCGAAGTCCGCACGGCTGTCTTGCTCGGTCTTGGCGAGCATGCCGCACTCAACCATGTTAAACACGAGTTCGCCGAAATCGCGGCACTCGCGGATGTTCCATTCCTCGAAGACGGTGATGGTCATCGGGCCGAACTGTTGGAGCGCGTATTCGCGAATGCCAGCGAGCAGTTCCTGGCCGCTGATGTGGCGAAGCTGGCCGCGGCTCGCTTTGGTCAGGCTCTTCTGCGTGTGGTCCAGGCCCTCGCGGACGAAATGGTAGGCATCCCGCGGATATCGCAGGTCGCGGGCGAGAATCTGCTCCAGCGCTTCTTCGAACGAAACTTCGTGCATTTCAATCTCTCACTTGCTCAACCGCCGGTGCGGGCGGATTGGCGGTTCGATACGTTTTGACCGCCCACCCGACGAGCAGCAGCCCAACGATGACACAAATCACCAGTTGCTCCTGCTTCGTCAGATGCACCATGCGGAGCAATCTAATGGAAACGTCTGGCAACCGCAATGTTCACGAACGCCCGAGCACCCCGGCGAATGGGAGTAGGAAACCACTCTTCGCAAGGTCGAGGTCAGCCGAGGCGACGAGACCGTGGAGATTGACTGGGCCGCCGACTCGGCGTCTCGTTTCTTCCCGATTGATCGCGATCTGCGCTGGCGGCGGAACTGCTAAGGTTTGGCCTGCGGACCGCGCCCGGTCCCCGGGCGCAGCAGCCTGCATAGAGGACGCGCGTGGCTTGCGTGGCCGGTTGGCAAAGCGGAGCGCTGCGAGCCGGGACGGCTCGCGGTCCGTCGTTGGCGATGCATGACTGCTCCTGTAGGCAGCCTGATCGAAACCGTGCTCGACAGCACTTTGCGTCAGGAATATTGTCGCTGCATGAATATGGATAGACGCAACTCCGCGCCTTTCAATATCTGCTAAACGCCTACACACTATGAGCCTCAATGACGAGCTGCTGGCTTTGGTGAAGGACTCCGATGCGAAGGGTCTCTTTTGCGAATATGCCGAGATCGCCTTGGATGCTGCGATTGATCCTAGCCTTCTCAAAGACATTCCGGTCGCCGGAACGCTAGTTTCTGTTGGCAACATCGCTTTCACCATCAAGGACCGCATCTTCCTCAAAAAAGTAGGTCGGTTCTTGAATTCCATTCAGGACATACCGCAAGCTCAAGTGGATGCTTTTCTCGCAGACCTGGAGCAACAAGGTATAAAGGAGAAGGTCGGAGAGAAGTTGCTGTTGCTTCTCGATAAGCAGGAGGAACTCGATAAGGCGATGTGGCTTGGGATACTATTCTCGGCTTACGTGCGTGGAGAGATCAGCCGCGACGACTTCGACCTCCTCTCTCACGCTGTTACCGCTGCCTTTCTCGGAGACCTCGAACACATTTCGATCTTCCTCGACAAGGTTTCGCTGGGCGATGACGCGCTTGGTGCGGCGCTGTTCTCCTACGGGCTTGCCGACCTGGCCGTTCGAGTAACAAGCAGCGAGAAGGAGGAGGGGGAGTTCCCGTCGAAGAACAACTACACACTCAACACGTATGGGAAGCTCCTTGCCAAAATCACAGAACCCTACGGCGTCTAACCATAGGCGGAAGATTTGCTTCCGTCTTGCTGGCTTGATCTTCGCTCGCCCCAGTCCCACGCAAGGATTTCGCCGCCGCTGCTTCGTCTCCTGCTGGTTCGCGCCTCCCTGACCCGGTTAACGCCCCGCGAGGTTTTGGAGTGCGCCGGCCCTCCGGCGCTTTCCCAAGGCGGCAGAGGGCTGCCGCACTCCAAGACGCTGTCGCGCCAACTGAAGCCCGTTGCAGTTCATCGCCCACTCCACTACTCCACAATCACGTCAGCGTTCCGCAGTCGTGTCCAATGCGTTGAGCCCTCCGCCTACGCACCGGTTGGCAACCGGCGGCAGGACGGAGGGCTGGGTCTGGTTCAGCGGGGTTCCAACCGGACGTTCGTCAACGCATGATCTGGCCGCGGATTTCGCCGCCGGGGTAGTTCGTGGTGTGGAAGTTCACATAGGTCGAGCCGTCAATGACGCTCAGCAGATTCGAGGTGACCAGCAACACGGTGCCGCTCACTCCGCCGGCCGTGTTGTAGCTCCCCCCGTTCAGCGCGTCCAACCCAGACAGCACTCCGGACGATTGGAAGAGCGAGGCGGGGCCGTGGATGTGCGAGGCTGTGGCCGAGCTCAGCAGGTCGCGGTAGGTCACGTTCAACGTGAGTCGATCGCGGACGAGGGCGAACGTGCCAGCGCCGGTCGCGGGCGTGACGGCGGCGGTGTTGCGCTCGTTGACGCCGCTGAGCGACGCCCACATCAGCACCGGCGCGATCTGGCCGCGGATTTCCCCCGGAGCGTTGGCCGGGGTGTGGATGTTCACGTAGGTGAGACCGTTCAGGATCGCATCGCGCTGGGTCGCGGTGAGGGTCACCGAACCTGAGAACGTGCCGGCGGTGCCGTAAGCGCCGCCGTTGAACGGTCCGAGCGGCACGAGCACGCCGGCGCTCTGGGTGGTGTTGGTCGGACCGTGGATGTGGGCGTTGTTGGCGACGCCGCTCAAGCCGCTGTAGGCGAGGTTGAAGCTGAGCGTGTTGCCTTCCAGGAGGAACGTGCCGTTGCCCGTGCCGCCTGTGGTGACTGCCGGGCGCTCGGCTTCGCCGTTCATCAGCACGGTGAGCGGGACGGCGGTGGCGTGTGGCAGGATTTGCCCGCGGAGTTCGCCACCTGGGTTGGCGGTCGTGTGGAAGTTGATGTAGGTGAGGCCGTCAATCACGTAGCCGAGTTGGGTGGGTGTGAGCGCCACGGTGCCCGACAGGCTGCCACCGCTGCCGTAGGGCTCGCCAACCGGGGCGAGGTTCACCAACACGCCGGCACTCCCGCTCTGGGCTGCCGGACCGTGGATGTGCGCCATCGTGGCGGCGCTGCTCAGGCCGCGATAGGTGACGTTCATGGTGAGTTGGGTATGGACGAGCGTGAGCGTGCCGAAGCCGCTCGCCGCCGGGTTCGAGGGACTGCTCAGCGCCACTTGCATGGCGACTGGCGCAAGCTGGCCGCGGATTTCGCCGCCACCGAAGTTGACTGTGTGGATGTTCACGTAGGTTCGGCCGGCGAGGATGTGCGCCCGCTGCGTGTCGGTGATGATCATCGAACCGGTGAAAACGCCGTTCGTGCCAAACGCGCCGACGTGCGAGGGCACGAGGTTGATTAACACGCCTGCACTGCCACTCGTGCTGGCGGGGCCGTGGATGTGGGCGTTGTTGGCCACGCTGCTCAGGCCTGAATAGCAGATGTTGAAACTGAGGACATTTCCTTCCAGCGCGAAGATGGCCGTGCCAGAGCCCGGCGAACTTGGGCCACTGAGGTAAGCCGTCAGCGGAATGCGATACTGCTTCGCTACGTCGAGTGTGCGGTAGAAGCCCGCCGCGGTGTCCGCTGGAGTGGTGGCTGCGCCTGTGGGACTGAAGGCGACATTCTGCCAGGTGGCATCGGTGAGCGTGGTTTTCTTCTGCAAGGCGAAGGGTCCGGTGCCGCCTCCCCACGTGGTGACGACGTTCGTGCCATTGGTTGGGGAGATGGACGCCATCGCCACCGCGGACGGCACCGGAACGAGCTTGAGCATCCGGCCCGTGTTGCCGGTCGGTCCGAGCTGGCGCGAGCAAAGGATGTAAACCTCGCCATTGGCATCCTGGCCATAGCCGCGCAACCACATGCCCAGCGGACGATCCTCGCCGCCAATGCGGAGTTCCTTCACGGCGTTGGCTTCGTCCAGATAAAACAACCGGCCGCTCGGCGCGTTGAACGCGCCCCAGTCGCCAAAGACGTATCGGCCCTGCAACGCCGGCAGCGTCGCACCGCGATAGACGTAGCCGCCGATGATCGCCAGACCGTCGTCGTGATCGTATTGGGCGATGGGATCAATCATGCTGGGCGGTGGCGGACGCACGGGCGCCGTGACGATGGTACCGGCGCCGTCGAACCAGAAGCTCGCTTCGCGCACGTTCCAACCGTAGTTGCCGCCCTTGGTGATGAGGTCAATCTCTTCAACGCGATTCTGCCCCACGTCGGCCAGGTAGAGATTCGTTGTCCCGCGCTCGAAGCTGAACGAGAACGGATTTCGCAGGCCGGATGCCCAAATCTCGTCCAGACCCTCCACGCCGACGAACGGATTGTCCGACGGCACGCCATACTGGCCGTTCGCGGAAGTGCGCGCGTCCACGTCAATGCGCAGCAGCTTGCCCCAGATGCGGTTCAGGTCCTGAGCGTTGCCTCCGGGAACGTGGCCATTGCCGGCATCATTCGCCTGACCGCCGTCGCCCAACACGATGTAAAGCAGGCCATCCGGCCCAAAGTGCATGGCGCCACCGTTGTGATTCGACTGTGGCTGATCAATGCGCAGGATTTCCCGGTGCGAAGCGACATCCACCGCATTTGAGTTGCCCGCGCTGATGCGCCATTCGGCGATCACGGACTGATGGTTGTTTGCCGCGCCCAGTCCGTTTGCGAAGTCGGCCGTGCCGTTGTTCGTCTCCGACGTATAGGTGTAAATGAGCGGATTGGTGGCGAAGTTCGGATGCACCGCCAAGCCGAGCAAACCGCGCTCGTCGTATGCGCCGAGCAAGACGAGCCGGTTGCGCGCGTCGAGGAGCGGCGTGGCCAAGCGCGTGCCATTCGCGAGCACGACATAGGCGAAACCGTTCTGATCATGCACAAACATGCGCCCGCTGCCGTCGTCCGGCACGGCGATGCCCAGCGGCGCGGCCATGCCTTCGGTCACGGTCTGCAATTCGATGGTGATGTCGCCCTTCGGCACGCGTTCGGCAATCGGGTTTGTGATGGCCACGGTCACCCCGGTGTTGGTCACAACTGCGGAGACTGAAACTCCGCCCACGTTGTCGGTCGCCCGCGCAATCAGATAGTGCGCACCGGTGTAGAGGGTGGTGGTAAGGCTGAAGTCCGGGCCCGTGCTGTCACTGCCGAGGAGGGTCGCACCATCATAGAACTCGACGCTTGCAACGCTGCCGTCCGCATCGCTCGCTGTGGCCTCAATCGTCAGCGGTGTGCCGGCGACAAACGTGCCGGTGTTTGTTGGGCTGGTGATGCTGACCGTGGGTGACGCGTTGACGGCTGGCGGCTGATAGCCAACTTCGAGCACGCCAGGGCTCGAAGCCGTGTTCTCGCGTGAGGCAAAGCCGCGAACGGATCGTGAAGTGCCTTCGGCCTGCGATTGGAGCAGCCAACCCTGATTTTGGGCTGGATTATCAACCCAGAACTGGACGTCGCTCAGGACACCCGCACCGCTCCACGAGTACGTGCCGGCGCCGGTAATAGCAGTCGAGGCGCTGGCTGCCGCGGCGGCGTCACTGCCTGCGCCCGGCGTGGTCCAGTTCGCCGAACCTTGCAGTCGGGCAGTCCAGGTGGCTTCGCCGGAGGTGGCAGGCGCACCGTTTTTCGCGAGACCGGACTTGTTCCCTTCACCCCAAGCTGCAAGCACCCGCCGAACGTCGAACTTGGAATTCGCCGCGCCGAACCCCGGCACTTGATGCACCGTCAACCGCACGACGGCTGAGGTGATGGTCGAACCGGCGGGGATGCTGCTGAGGTCGAACTTGAGCAAGCCCCGGCGGGTGGCGTTGCCGCCATTGGGACCATCCGTGCCGGCGTGGATGGCGTCTTCGCCGCCGGCATTGTTCCCCGGATCGCCGCTGGTGATGAAGGTGTCCGCTGCGACCGGCAGACTCACGACTTCGGCACTGGCGGAAATGTTGAGGCTGATCAATGCAGACAGGCAGAGGGCTGACAGCCAGCGCTGCGGTGGCCGCCGACGTTGCGCGCGGTCGCGCGGCGAGGCTGGAGGGAATGGGAGGGTCGGTTGGAGGATCTTCATGATGTTTGCTCTTATCTCAATGGGTTCTGGTTGGTTCGTGATCGTGCAAAAGGGGCGACAGCCGTAATCGTCTGGCCGAAGCCGAGGCGCGGCGCAGGAAGACAGCGAAAGCGGCCTCGGTTCGACCAGCCCCGCTCGCCCCGTGGGCGCCCTGCGTCCCAAGACACGGCGTTGATGGGCACAGGGAAGGAGACTTCCATCCAGCGGTGCGGTTGATACGAGTTTGATTGCGGCTGCCGTTCATTCACGCTTATGAGAGACATGAACTGCCCTGTTGGTTCCCGGAACAGACAACTTTTTTTGACTCCCGCGGGAATCGGTCCAATCTGTTGGCCGTCCCGATGCCGACGCCGCTGGGATTCCACACCTGGTTTCTGTGCGACGAGGCGGATTGACGGGAACTTTTGTGGGTGCTCAAGGCTCATATACAGGTGAAGGCCACAGCGACCGGGAGTTTGAAACCCTGGTGGAACAGCACTATGGCCCGCTCTACCGGTTTGCCTTGAGCCTGACGCGCACAGAGACCGATGCCTGCGACCTGACCCAGGAAACCTTCCGGGTCTGGGCGACGAAGGGGCATCAGTTGGAAAACCGGGCACGCGCCAAGGGCTGGCTTTACACTACATTGCACCGGCTCTTTCTTGAATCCCGCCGCCGGCATGTGCGCTTCCCGCATCTGGAGTTGGACGAGGTTGCCGGCGAAATCCCGAATGTGGACCCCGACGTGGTAAACCGGTTGGACGGGCAGCAGATCGTGGATTTGCTCGGTCGGGTGGACGCGCAATTTCGAGCGCCGGTTGCGCTGTTTTACCTCGAAGACACTTCCTACAACGACATCGCGGAGACTCTGGAAATCCCGCTCGGCACGGTGAAATCTCGCATCGCCCGTGGCCTGACCCAGCTCAAGCAACTCTTGGCCAAAGACACCGCCAACGTCGCCGACAACCCGGAGGCCATCCCATGACGATGCCCGAAGCGAAGCAAGTCCTGCTGCTGCATCGGCCCTGGCTCAGGGAATTGCCTGATTCGGAAACCGCCGAGGCGCTGGCCTTGGTGGAGCGCGAGGCATTGCTCAGGCAGTGGTGGGACGATCATCTGGCCTGTCAGCAGGCGTTGCGCGCGAAGCTCCGTGAGGTGCCGGCACCGGCGCGTTTGAGGGAGTCCATCCTTGCCGAACGGAAGGTGCTGCGACCGGCTTTCTGGCAACGCCCACTCGTCTGGCTCGCTGCCGCAGCCGCCTGTGTTCTGCTGATTGGCATCGCGGCTCTGATGTTGCAGCCCCGCCCGCCCGACCGCTTCGCAGATTTCCGCTCGCGGATGGTGCGCAGCGCCCTGCGGCAATACAGCATGGATATCGTCACGAACGACATGCAGCAGGTGCGGCAATTCATGGCGGCGCGAGGCGCTCCGGCGGACTACGCACTCCCTGCCGGACTGGAGAGGTTATCGCTGACCGGCGGCGCCGCGCTCAAGTGGCGCAGCACGCCCGTGGCGATGGTCTGTTTCGACCGCGGCAATCAGGAAATGCTCTACCTCTTCGTGATGGATCGTTCGATGGTCATGGACGCCCCGCCGCAGACGCCGCAAATCGAGAAGGTCAACAAACTCATGACCGTCAGTTGGAGCGCGGGCGATCGCACTTACGTGCTAGCGGGACCGGAGGAAGCTGATTTTGCCAGGAAGTACCTCTGAGGCCCGGCGCGGCCGGCCATTTGGAAAAGGCCACGAGGGGGACATCTGCCGATGGTCAGTAAGGGTAGCCGGCTTTCTCGCGAACGAGGCTGGTCCGTTCCATCAGCCAATTGAAATCGGCGCGCTCGCTCGCAGGAATGGCGAGTGGCAAGCCGGCGGCATCCGGACGTGCGGGGGGGCGCGTGCTGGGATTGAGCCAACGATGGCTTTCCACATGCCCGTCGGCAAACGCCAGATTCGCGCTGCCGTTGTGATACGAGGCCGGGAGGTCGTGCCACTCCGGCTTATAGGGATTGTTCAGGAAATAGCCGTCATCCACGCTGTCCGGATGTTCCTCGATGAAGACGAAGATGTTTACTGGCTGAGGAATCTGGCTCAGCTTGAAAAACTGCCGGTAGCCGGGCGCGTTGACATTCGCCCCGCTCCGCGAGAACTCGCCCGCATCTCCGACCAGGGCGTTCATTGAAATGCTGCGAACGCGCACCGTCCATCCTACGGCCTTCTGGATGTCACTGAGCACGCCGTCGGAAGGGCACCGGAATGCGTCCACCATTCCACCCACATACGGCCCGAGGCCGCCCGCGGTCACCCAGGCGCGGTTGGTGTTGTCAGGGTCCAACTCCCAGCTCAACACGTTGTTGACCCAGTTCTGAAACTGAGCCTGCGCCACCGTGCGCCGGGTTTCGACGGCTCCGAAGTTATATGGGAGTGCGTCCGCGTGATCGCCGGCATAAAGCAGACATGCGAAGAGCAACTGCCGCTGGTTGTTGGCGCATGCAACGCCCTGCGCCTTGGACTTCGCGCGGGTGAGTGCCGGCAGAAGCATTCCCGCCAGAATGCCCACGATGGCGATGACGACGAGGAGTTCAATCAAAGTGAAGGCTCGTGGGCGTCGCTGGCATGTTCGCGACGCTTGTTGCGAGGTTTTTGGCTGTTCGTGCATGGGACTGTCCGTTGACCGCGGACCTGTTATGGCTTTTGTGGCAACTTAGCAGCAATCTCCTCACGCACAAAAAAGAGTCCTGCCTTGATCGATTGTGCCGCCCCGTGCCATCGAGTCGCCGGCAATGTCCTGTGGGTCAAGCGAGCCCGGCGAGCCCGGTGAGCCCGGCGGTGTTGGAGGACTTTGGAGGACCTGGGGTGTGATAAAAAACGGGAGAGGTTAATCCCAAATTGATTGCCACGGATGATTGGCTCCGAGGATGCGGAGGTGGGCGATCTGGTCGGCAGGGTCTGCGAGCCAGGCGGCCCCGCCTTTTCAGTCGGGCTTGAAGCCCGTGGCGGTGGCCGCTTTCAATCAGGCCAGAACCAATCGGCAGGCCCAAGGCCAGGGCCCGCGCAGAGTCCAGACAGTCCAGCCGATTCGTCAGATAGCGATGGCCGTTGCGCACCGGCGCGTCCGCTTGGGCAATCACATGGTCCTGGCCCACGGTGGGCAGCTCGCGAAACGGGTGAGCGTATTCGGCCTCCAACTGAGGGCGTGCGCGGTGGGCGTGGTTCAGCGTGGCCGTCCGGACCGCGCTGACGCCCAGCGCGCAGCCCGCTCAAAGAAGCGTTCGCAACCGAAGTCTCTCAGCACGCGCTGGGGCAGGGCACCAGTGTGTTGGCGAGCGGCGCCGGCGCGGTGTGGATTTGGCGCTTGGCCGACGACCGCTGGCGTTAGGCCAAACAGCGGCTGGACTTCTATCATGCCATCCAACACCGCGTGGCCGTGGGCCGGACGCTGTGGGGCGAGGACAAGGGGCAATTCAAAGCCTGGCTCAAACCGCTGGTGCGCCAACTCAGAGATGAATCGGCGGTGAAAGTGATCCGGCAACTGGACGGGGCCTGGCCAAGCTGCCCGCCGGAGCGGTGGCCAAAGAAGCCGCCGACTTCCGGGAGCATCAGGATCGGATGGACTCCCGGGCGGCGCAGCG
>CAYJNU010000098.1:0-20227 GCA_964371005.1 uncultured Verrucomicrobiota bacterium
GCGTCGTTCGGGATGTTTTTTGTCTGGTGGCTTGGGCCGGCCAAGCTGACGCCCTTCGCCTCGCCGGATCCCGATAACCCCGGCCTGAGTGCATTCTACCGCACCATGACGTTGTTGGTGGTGTCGTCGCCCTGCGCGTTGGTGCTCTCCATTCCCTCCGCCGTGCTCGCGGCAATCGCGTGGGGCGCCCGGCACGGCATCCTGATCCGCGGTGGGGCGGCGGTGGAGAAGATGGCGGAGATCAACATTGTTGCGCTGGACAAGACCGGCACCCTGACCACCGGTGAATTGCGTGTGGAGCAGGTCGAGAGTTTTCCGCCGGGTCACGAGGACGAGATCGCGCGGCTGGCCTATTCCCTGGAAAAACTCTCCACGCACCCTTTGGCTCGCGCGATCACGCGTTACGGCAAGCAACGCGGACTGGAGATCGAGGAGTTTGAACAGTTCGAATCCGTAACCGGGCAAGGTTTGCGGGCGCGCCGCAACGGCGGGATCTGCCTGCTGGGCCGGCGCGAATGGGTCGCTGGCGACACGCCTTTGGACGCCATTACCAGCATTCCCCCCACCGAGGCCGGGTGCTCCGAAATCTGGCTCCGCGAAGGCACTCGGCTCGGCCGCGTCATCCTCCGGGACGATATCCGCCCGCAATCGCGGCAGGTCGTGGATGAATTGCGGCGCGAAGGCTTGCGCTCGGTCGTGTTGACCGGCGACCGCCAGGCCACAGCGGATCATCTCCGGGCCGAGTTGAACCTCGACGAGGTCCGCGCCGAACTGAAACCAGAGGACAAGGTTGCGGCGATCAAGTCACTCAGCGAATCGGGGCAGCGGGTGGCGATGGTGGGCGACGGTGTGAACGACGCACCGAGCCTGGCCGTGGCGCATGTGGGAGTGGCGATGGGCGCGCGGGGTTCGGACGCCGCGCTCGAACAAGCGGACGTGGTTCTGATGAACGACCGCCTGGAAAACGTCCTCGCCGCGTTCCGGCTGAGCCAGCGCGCTCGACGCATCATCCGACAGAACCTGGTCATCTCCCTGGGCACCGTCATTGTGTTGGTGGTGTTTGCGACCCTCGGCAAGATTCCTTTGCCGATGGGCGTGGTCGGACACGAAGGCAGCACGGTGATCGTCGTGATGAACAGCTTGCGCCTCTTGTTCGGGGCCGAAGTGAAGTCGCCGCAAGCGGGGTAGCGTTCGCGGTTCAACGGACGAATTGAAAGCGCTTTTCAGACGCGGGCGTATTGTGATCGGTTGCGCGTTGTCGCACGCTGATGCTCCTTTGCAGCCATACTTGAAACGCATCATGCAGCGATCCGGCAGAGTGCAACTCCGCGCTCCGAAGCTGGCGGAATTCTGTCGCCTATGCTGGGGACTTTTCGGTAACCCCCACGCGCTCACGCTCGGACCCCGCGCCAGCGACGCCGACGGTTGGCTTCCCAGACTCCCGTCTCGCGGATCATCCGCCGCGTTGATTTGCGTCAATTGGATGCTGCTCAGCTTGTGCCCCGCTCCCGCCGGCGTGCTGTTCGAGGATGATTTCAACCGCGGCATGGCGGGCTGGACGGCGGTGCAGCCGGCTGGCAGCTACCTGGATGGACCGCTGCGCTGGCAATTCGATCTGATCAGCGGAGGGATCGGCGAGCAAAGCAACATCTACACGGACAGCGCGACGTATTCGCCCACGGCCACCGCGCCGATGCTGATCAACGATACGCTGACGGCGCTGAACTTCACTTACACCGCGCGATTGACCGCAGGTGACGACGACGGCTTTGGCTTGATCTTCGGTTACCAAAACGAAACCAACTTCTACCGTGTCACGTTCGCTCGCCAGGCGCGCACCGGCGGCTTTCCCTGGACGGGCTGGAACGTCGATCGCAAGGTCAACGGCGACACGGTCAATCTGTTCGGCGCGGGCACGCCGGGACACGTGGCGAGCTTTATCAACACCGCGAGCCGACCCTTTGACGTCACGATCTCCGTGGACACTTCGAGCCGGCTTACGCTGGCCGTCGTGGACAATCCAACCGGCGTCCCGAC
The DNA here is from genome assembly GCA_964371005.1 of uncultured Verrucomicrobiota bacterium. Taxonomy (GTDB): domain Bacteria; phylum Verrucomicrobiota; class Verrucomicrobiia; order Limisphaerales; family MWDV01; genus MWDV01. The sequence goes on from CAYJNU010000098.1 coordinate 2,038, forward strand.
GACCTACCCGCTGGTAACCAGCCAGGCCTTGCCGGGTCCTGCCAATGGCCAGGTGGGCGTTTTCACCTGGGGGATGAGCGGCGGCACTCCCGGCGGATTCCGCATCCAAGCGTTGAATCTCATTCCCGCGAGTTTGGCTGGGAACCCCGATCCAGTGACGGACTGGACTGCGGTTATCCCGCCGCGTGCGAGCGGCAGCACCACTTTGAGTTCGGGTCAGCCGGCTTGGTCCTTGGCCATCGGGCCAGCCGGAGCTTACGGTGCTTTGTCTGAAAGCGGGGATTGTTACGCGGGTAACGATGCCACAGGGCAACTGGATTTTACCGGTCCAACCCTCGTGGCCGGGAGCGAGGCCTGGACGGACTACACATTCGCGGCGCGCATCACGCCCCACGATGATGACGGGCACGGCATACTGCTGCGCTACAAGAACAGCACCAACTTCTACCGAATCGCGCTTCGGTCCCAGGTTTCCACGGTCGGTGCGCCCACCGGTCTGTCGGTTCAAAAGAACGTCAATCGGACCTACACAGAGGTTTATCGGGACAACCCGGTGAAGTACAGCCCGGTGACTGATGTGCCTTACGACTTGGTGGCGCGGATGGCTGGGGACACGCTGGAGATTCTGTTGGTGGCGGATCCCGAAGGCGCGGCGCAGGCCTACGCCTATGGTCCCTTCACGGTGACCGGCGTGGACAGCGGGATGATCGGGTTGTTCAGTTGGGCCATGGCCCAGACGGATTTCGACTGGGTGAGCGTTCAGGACGGCGTGCCGCTTTATGTGTCGTCGCCGTTGGGCTCGCCCATGCCTGCGAAGGGCTTGAGCAGTTTCGCCCCCGGCACGATTGTAAGTGCTTCAGCAGGGATCAGCAGCCCTTCGCCCGGCACCCGTCACAGTGCGGAAGGCTGGCAAGGGGCGGGTTCCGTTCCTGCCAGTGGCGCCGGCTCGAACGTTGTTTTCACGATTAGTGCCTTTTCGCGGTTGCGGTGGCTCTGGCGGACCGAGCACCGGCTCGCGGTCACCAACGATACTGGCGGCACCGTTTCATTCTCACCTGGCGAGTGGTTCGTCTCGGGTTCCAGTGTGACGGTGGAGGCGGTCCCAGACTCCGGATATGCCTTTGCCGGCTGGAAGGGCGATTCGCTCTCCACCGCGCCGGAGTTGAATCTGACCATGAACCAACCCTACACGCTTGTGGCCACGTTCACGGCCGACACCGATGCGGATGGTCTGCCGGACGACTGGGAACTGGCTTCCTTCGGTAGCTTGAGCGCTACGCCCGAAGCCGACTCCGACGGCGATGGCCGCTCGAATTTTCAGGAATACCAAAATGGAACGGACCCCACCGTGCCGGACATTTTCCGCATCGAAGGCCTCGTGCTGACCAACAGTTCCGGCCTCCTGACCATTTCAAACAACACCGGATCCCGCTTCAATGTGGAGCGAGCCGTTTCGATCTCCGGCGGTTGGACGACCCTGGCCACCACGCAGTTCGCGAACACGTTCACGGCCTCGCTGCCGGCGGGTGATCAGTCGCTCTGGCGATTGTCGCAGCCCGCCCGCCCGCCGGAGGCGCTGCCCTTCGTCCCAGGATCCTGGACCCTGGCGGTGCTCCCGGACACGCAGGTGTACGCGATGAACTATCCGGAGCTGTTCAATGATCAGACCCGCTGGATTCTGGCGAACAAAGATCGTTACCGCATCAAGTATGTGCTGCACCTCGGCGACCTCACGAACAACAACGTGACCAATCAATGGGCGAACGCCTGGGCGGCGATGTCCCTGCTCAACGGCCAGGTGCCCTATGCGCTGGTTCCGGGCAACCATGATTACGGCGCCGGTGGTGGGACGGCGGATCGTAGCACGTACCTGAACGACTACTTTCGGCTGACGAACTACACCGCGTGGCCCACCTTCGGCGGCGTGATGGAACCGGGCCGGCTGGACAACAGCTACCACCTTTTCAGCGCCGGGGGCGTGGACTGGCTGGTGCTCGCGCTCGAGTTCGGCCCCCGCAACCGCACCGTGGCTTGGGCCAGCCAGATTGCAAGCAACTTCCCGGCGCGCCGGAAGATTCTCATCACCCATGCCTACACGTACAACGACGACACCCGCTACGACTGGGCGGCGAAGGGTTCAACGCAAACTTGGAATCCGCACAATTACCCCACGGTCAACGATCCGGACGGCACCAACGACGGCGAGGAATTGTGGCAGAAGCTGGTCAAGGTTCACCCGCACTTTGTGATGGTCCTCAGCGGACATGTGCTCAACGACGGACTCGGACGCTTAACCAGCACGAACGACTTCGGCGAGGTTGTCCACCAGATGCTGGTGAATTACCAGATGAAGGCGCTGGGGGGCGAAGCGGTCCTCCGGTTGGTGGAATTCCTGCCGGACGGAAAGACTGTGCAGGTCAAAGCGTATTCACCCTGCTTTGGCACCTACAAGACCGACCCGCAAAACCAGTTTGTTCTGACACTGCAACCGGCATTGCAGTAACTGGGGCATCGCGCAACTCGGCGCGTCCGGATTGCTGGCGGTATTCGCCCGGCGTCACGCCCATCTCCCGCTTGAAGGCCACGCTGAGATAGTTGGGGTTGCTGAATCCGGCCAGGTCGGCGATGTGCTTCAAGGGCAGTGAGGTTTGGACGAGCAAACCCCTCACCCGAGCGAGTTGCACCCGCTGAATCTCGTAGTGCGGCGAACGCCCCAACAAATCATGGAAGCGTTGATAGACAATACTCCGGGAGGTATTCAGCGATTTCACCAGTTCCTCCACATTCAGGCCCAGACAGGCTCGCTCGCGAATCCGCCGCATGGCGGTGGCGACGAGGGGATCGCTGACGGCCGTGACCTCCGTGGATTGCCGGGTCGCCACACCCAATGGGGCGATCAGCAGCGGCTCCTGCCGGGCCGCCCCGGCCTGGCTTCGCATGAGCGCGTCCAGCAGCTTGGCGCTTTCATAGCCCACACGCTCGGAATCGAGGATGACGCTGGTCAGCGGCGGCGTGGACAACCGGCAGATCTCCTCGTCGTTATCCACGCCGATGACCGCGACCTCCTCCGGCACGACCAGGTTCGCGCGCCGGCACGCGTCGAGAACGCGCTGGGCGTGGTGATCGCTGCACGCCATCAACCCGAGCGGCTTGGGCAGGGCCAGAATCCAGGAGGTCAACTGTTGCTGCACTTCTTCCCACTCCGCCAGGGTGCCGGGGCGGTTGATGAACAGACAGGCGGGATCAAGACAGCCGGCCTTCGACAATAGCGAGGCAAAGCCCTGCCGGCGACGATCCGACCAGATTTGCCCCGCGTAGCCGCTGAAGGCAAATCGCCGGAAATGCCGGTCCAGAAGATGTTCCGCCGCCATCTGCCCCACCGAAAAGTCGTCATGGGCCACCAGCGGCAACTTCCCATCCGTCCGGTAGGCGAACATCTCCACGGTGGGAATCCGACCGCACCGCAGGCGCTCCGCCCGCTCCGCATCATGGATGTAAGTGAGGATGCCCTCCCCGTGCCAGTTTTCCGAGCGACCGCGGGGGTAGCGGCTGTCGGCCAGCGGATCAATGAAGAGCGACCAGGGCCTGTGAGTTTCCACAAAGCGGGCGATGCCCCGCATCACCCCCCGACCATGGCTGCTGAATTGATCCACGCAGACCGCAACGTGCGGGAGTCCGTTGGCTTCAGGTCGTTTCATGCGATTGACAGAAGCGACTTTAAGAAACTGAAACGAAACCGCAACCCCTCGTTCGGGCCAGAATCGCGACCCTTCAGCGCGCGCACCTGCGCCGTACCCGAAACGGTCGCCCCCGCCGCGACCGGTTCGGCTCCCGGGCATGGACAAAATCGCAGATAAACCCCGACGCGAACGCATTGTCGCGTTGCGCAGGTTGCCCTAGTCTCGGCATCAATCGGAAACCCATGAGCGCGACACGTGAAAGTCACCGGGTTGTCACTGTGAGAAAACGGAGATCCAGTGTATTTCTAGCCGCCTATGTGTGTTATGCCAGAAGCCAACCAAGAACATTAATGTTATGAAACCTGCTCCCCACTCCCTGATTCGCGCCTCCCTCGCCTTCGCGTTGTTGCTGTCGCTGCTGCTCGTTCCCCGGTCGCCTGCTCTCGGCAGCCCGGCGACGGTGCTCTTTGAGGACGATTTTAACAGCGGCATTCCCGGCTGGTTTGCCGTGCATCCGCTGGGGGGCGTTTACGTCGAGGACCAGATGATCTGGGAATATGACGCGGCCAGCAAATCGTTCTCCGAGCAAAGCAACGTTTATACGGACGGCTCAGCCTATTCGTCCTCGCGCATCGCTGTGATGTTGATTAACGAAACCGTGGCGCCCGCCGCTTTTTCCTACACGGCCAGGTTGACGGCCGGTGACGATGACGGCTTCGGGCTGATCTTCGGTTACCAGAACGAAACGACCTTTTACCGGGTCCAATTCGCCCGGCAGAACGATGCCAACCGGAACGCTCACTGGCCTTTCACCGGCTGGAACCTGGACCGAATGAGCGACGGTCAGATCACCGATTTGGGCGGGGCATCAACCATCGCCACGAACGCGAGCTACGTGCCGTATGCCGTTATGGCCGGGGTGCCTTTTGACGTGACCATCACTGTTGCCGACAACAAGCTGACGCTGACCGTCGTAGATGATCCTGCCGGAGCGGCGACGCTCTACAGTCTGGTGACAGACAAGGAGCTGCCCTCCTCCGCGGCCGGCCAAGTTGGGATGTTTAGCTGGGGCATGTCGGGCGGCAACCCGCGCGCGTTCCGGGTTCAGAATCCCGTGTTGGCTCCCACGCCGTTGACCGGCGACCCGGCCAGCCAGGTGCTCAGCAATTGGTCGTTCCTCGTGACCCCGCGCAGCGATGGTTCGACCGCGATCAACAGCGGCGGCCCGGATCCCATCTGGGCGCAGGGTTATGACGTTGGTGGAAACCGAGGCACCATGATCGAGAATAGTGACTCTTACAACTCCGGGGATAACAACGCGAACGGCACCACCAATTTCATCGCCCACAGCGCTGTCGCGGGCGACGTGAATTGGTCGAACTACGTCTATACGGTCCGCTTCATTGCCAACGATGATGACGGGTTCGGCATGCTGTTGCGTTATCAGGATGAAATGAATTTTTACCGCATTGCCTTCCGCGCCCAGAGCTCCGCGTCAGGACCCAAGCGGGGCATTTCCATCCAGAAGAACGTGAACTTGAACTTCGACCAGGTTTTCTACAACAACGCGTTCAGCGACCCCGCCAACAACTACATCCCGCCGTGGGGCACCCGGACGCCAATTGACGTGCATGCGGCGATCCAGAACGACCGCTTGCAGCTCATCGTGGTTAACGATCCGGACAGCCTGAACGCCCAATCGTTCTTCTTTGGACCGTTTGACATCACTGGAGAGAAGGTGGACAAGGGCAAGATCGGCATTTTTAGCTGGGCCATGTACGGCGCGAACGCCCCGATTGACTCGGGCACGGAGGTGGATTTCGTCAAAGTGCGCCAGGTCGAAGGGGAGGGCTTGTTCGTTTCCTCGTTGTACGGCACTCCGGATCCGGCGGTTGGGCTCAACGACTTCCCCAGCGGTACCGTGATCACCGGCAAAGTCGCCGGCGCGGTTACCACAGCACCGGGGGTCCGGCAGGTTTCAGTCGGCTGGGCGGGCGTCGGATCGGTTCCAGCCACCGGCACGTCGAACGAGGTTTCGTTCACCTTGAACGGCATTTCCTCAATCACCTGGAAGTGGCAAACGCAGTATCTGCTGACGGTCAATGCAACCGCCGGAGGCACGGCTGTGGCCACGCTGGGACCGTGGATCAATCCAGGTTCCAACGTTACCGCCACCGCCACTGCGAATTCCGGTTACGTTTTCACCGGGTGGTCGGGAGACAACCTTTCCTCGCTCCAGGAACTGGCGTTCGACATGGTGCGGCCCATCACGTTGACGGCGAATTTCGCCGCCGACTCGGACAACGACAAGCTTCCTGACGATTGGGAAACCCAATACTGGGGAGACCTGGCTCAAACCAGCACCGATGACCCGGACCACGACGGCAAGGACAACCTTCTGGAATACCAACTCGGCACCAATCCCAAATCCCTGGAAGAGTTGGTGTTCAGCGACGACCTCACCTCGCGCTGGATCAACGAGTCGCGGGATCGGGCTTTGCCCGGCTGGTTCGTGGTCACCAACTTCGGTAGTGGTTTCCGGGGACTCTGGGAGTCCAGCAACCAAAACCGGGCCGCCAACAGCGCCGGCCCGCATGATGCGCCTTTCATCACGACGACCAATTACGGTACGAATGCCAGTTTCCAGGGCCCCTTGCTCCTGGTCCGGACCAACGTCTGGGACCCGGCATGGGCTAACACGTTCTCCCTTTCGGCCGATTACAGCCTGGGCGACGACGACGGTGCCTGCCTGTATTTCCGCTACCTCAATGAGAGCAATTGGTTCCGGGTCACGCTCTGTGCGCAGGCAAACACTACGGATCCCACGCGCCCGCTGGATGGCGTCACCATTCAGAAGCGGACGAATGGATGGTTCTCCGCTGTTGCATTAACCGGCGATTCAGGCTCGGTCGCGCTTGACCCCCTCGACGGCGCCGGTCCAGTCCCAGGCTTCAAGCGAGTGCGGGTCACGGTGAATGGGGCAAATGACACATTCGAGGTGCGGGTCATCGGTTGGGACGTCATCGGTTTGAATCCCCCCGATTGGAATCCGTCATTTGAGCGGGTCCTCACGTTCACCGACGATTCTCTGCCCACAGGTCGCATCGGCGTAGGGGATTGGGGCATGGATGGGTTTGGTGCCTGGAACTCGACCACCAACAATCCAAGCCAACCGGACGTCCAGATGAACCCGGTTGGGGCTGGCGCCTACGTGGACAACATCATCCTCCGGGTGGACGGCACGAACGCCTTCGTGGAGGATTGGGAAACGGCGACGTTGCACACGGACTTTCCGGCGGGTTGGGAGAATCCGTACGCCGGCGGGCCCTCCGGCGGCCTCGTGGGCGATTGGCATGTGTCGGCGCACGGGACCATCGCTGACTTCACTGCGGCCTACGGCACCCTTCAGACCGGAACAACCGAGTTCCCCAAGGGCGACGTGGAGGGGCCGATCCTGCTGGCGCCGGCTTTGACGAACCGGAATTACGTGCTGGAACTCGGCATCCAACCGATGGACGACGGCGGTATGGGTTTCGTTTATGACTTCCAGGACACCGACAATTTCGCGCGCGTGTTGTTCAATGCACAGTCTCCGGCGCCCGGAGGATTGGCGCAGGGTTTGAGTGTGAGCCGCAAGTCAAACGGGGCTTGGACCGACCTCGTGGTGGGCGACCGGGCGTTCGTTTACACACCGGGCCGGCGTTTTGATGTTCACTTCGCCAACAACAACGGAGCGTGCTCGCTCTCGGCATGGAACACCGACGACCCGGCTGCGGTGTCCCAATGGCATTGGACCGAACCCCCGGCCACGGCGGCCAATCGCGTTGGCTTGGCGATCTGGGATATGCCCGACGCGCATTTCACGTATCTTCGCGCCTATGATCTGCCGGTCCAGGTGCCGTCAGTGCCGTTCAAGATCACCAGCGTGGCGCTCAGTGGCGGCAGCGTGATTCTCGATGTTACCAAACCGGGCGGCGCGATGTACCACGTGCTCAGGGCGGCGACTGTTGATGGCTTGTACTCGACGGTGGCAGTCAATCAGGCCAGCGCGCAGTACACGGAAACAGCACCCGCTGGCACTGCGTTCTACAGATTGCAGCTTGTACCATGAAACAGACCATGAGCTGGCAACAGCCCGGCATGATCGCCCCGTCTGCCCACAACGGAAGATCGAGGCGGTCGCCTCGTCACCCGCTGACCGCACGGGGAGATCATTGCCGATGGGCCTTCACCCTTATCGAACTGCTGGTGGTCATCGCCATTATTGCCATCTTGGCGTCCATGCTCCTGCCGGCGCTGGCCAAGGCGAAGGAGAAGGCCCATCGGGTTTCATGCTTCAACAACGCGCGGCAGATCATGATCTCCGCGCACCTCTACGCGGAGGAGTGGCCGGATTACTACTATTACACGACCAGCATCGGTGACGATGCGGCTCCGAACTCCTTCTATCCTAGGTTTCTCAGGGACCCCAAGATCTTCGTCTGCCCCAGCACCCGTAACCGCATTGACCTGCATGACCCGGTCACGGGGGCGCTCAGGGGGACTACCGACCGGAATGGAGTCACTCGTTACACGGACCTGATCAACACCTGCCACGGCGATCGAGTCTCGGCGATCTACAAGAACGGTTTCAGCTACGAGTTCTTCGGCTACTTCGAGCGAGACCCGTGGACCGGCCAGACTCTGGCCAGCGGTCTGCGCAAGTCTCCCAAGACCGTGGTGAAGAATCCGACGGCCGTGGTGATCGTCCTTGACGCCGACGACGTGTTCGCAGGCAACCCCGTCAACAACTGCCCCGATCCGGTCAACAACCACGGAGTCCAAGGCTGGAACTGGGGCTTCGCCGACGGCCATGCCGAATGGGTGACCAAGATGAAGACTGCCTACATGATCACCAACGGCTGGATGCTGAGCGGGGCGAGTTGCCCGCCGCGGTGAGCAATTCCGCCTCGGCCGCCGCTGGTTGAACAATCGCAGAGTCCCTCCGCTCTCGACGATAACGATCGTCGGGAGCGTTTTTGTTGTGGGCGAAGAGGGAAAGGCCTCCGCCAGAGAAACGTCCCTGGCATCCCCAACCCTTGGCGTTGACCGTTCCGGCCAGCGGCCCACCGAGCCATGAGTGGTCAGTCGCCACGCCGATGGTGGAGGCCAGATTCTGCGTGCATCGGGCGGGCGTAACCCCGTATTTTTGCCGCCACCCGATGGCCACCATTGAACCATTCGCCGCCCTGCGGCCCCGGCCGGACCTCGCGTCTCGCATTTGCGAGCTGCCTTACGATGTCATGTCGTCCGACGAGGCGCGACAGCTTGCCGCCGGCAACCCGCTCAGCTTCCTGCGCGTCAGCAAGCCGGAGATTGATTTGCCGCCCGGAACGAGTGTTTACGCGCCCGAAGTATACGCCCAGGGCCGGGAGAATTTCGCCCGCCTCATTGCCGAGGGCGCGTTGCGCGCCGATGCCACAGCCCGCTTCTACTTGTATCGGCAAATCATGGGGAGGCATTCCCAAGTTGGCCTGGTGGCGGCCGCCAGTTGCGCAGAATACCTGAGCGGGGTTATCAAGAAACACGAGTTCACGCGACCCGACAAGGAGGACGACCGGGTTCGCCACATCGAAGCGCTGAACGCGCAGACCGGACCGGTGTTCCTGACATACCGCGCCGTACCCGCGCTGCACGCTTTCATCGTGGGCAAGACCGCCGGGGCTTCGGAACTGGATTTCACCGCCGCGGATGGCGTGCGCCACACCGCGTGGACGATCGGCGACGCCGCGGGCATCCAGTTCATCGAAGGTGAGTTCGCGCGCCTTCCGTTCCTTTACATCGCGGACGGCCACCATCGCAGTGCGGCGGCAGCCCGGGTCTTTCAGAAGCGTGCCGGCTCGGGGCAGAGCGCGCGGTTTCTCGCGGTGATCTTCCCGCATGATCAGATGCAGATTCTGCCCTACAACCGGGCGGTAAAAGACTTGAATGGGCTGACCCCGGAGGCGTTTTTCCAGGCGCTGGCCAGGGTCTGTGAGATCACCCCAGGTGGCAACGCCGCGCCAATGCGCAAACACCAACTGGGTCTCTATCTTGCCGGGCGTTGGCATACGCTCAACTTCCACGAGAGCTTCACTCACGCCACCGATGCCATTGAGCGCCTCGACGTGACGTTGCTTCAGAACCACGTGCTGAGCCCGCTGCTCGGCATTGCCGATCCTCGTACCAGCCAGCGCATCCATTTCGTTGGTGGCATCCGCGGCCCGGCGGAGCTGGAAAGGCTTGTGAACCGCGGCGAATACGCCTGCGCGTTCTTGATGTTCCCGACGAGCATTGAGGACTTGATGGCCATCGCCGATGCCGGCGGAATCATGCCGCCCAAGAGTACCTGGTTCGAGCCGAAGCTGCGTGACGCGATGTTCTGCCACCTGCTTTGACATGACGCAGCATTCGCTCACCCGCTTCGCCTGGCTGTCCATCGCCGCGGCGCTACTCACCATCGGGCTGAAGACGGCGGCGTATTTCATCACCGGCTCGGTGGGCCTGCTCTCGGACGCGGTCGAGTCGGTGGTCAATCTTGTGGGCGGGATCATGGCGCTGGCCATGTTGACCATCGCCGCCCGCCCGGCCGACGACGATCACGCTTACGGTCACGGCAAGGCAGAGTATTTCTCCAGCGGCGTTGAAGGCGGTTTGATTTTCGTTGCGGCGTTGAGTATCGCCGTGGCGGCCTGCCACCGGCTGGTTTTTCCCAGGCCGCTGGAAGCCGTCGGGTCCGGCCTCGTGGTGGCCGTGGCGGCCTCGCTGGTGAATCTGGGAGTCGCCCTGGTGCTGCTCCGCGTCGGGCGACGACACAACTCCATCACTCTCGAAGCCAACGCGCAACACCTGCTCACGGACGTGTGGACCTCGGTCGGCGTCGTGCTCGGCGTGGGCCTTGTGGCGCTCACCAATTGGCAATGGCTCGATCCGGTGGTGGCCCTCCTCGTGGCCGCGAACATTCTTTGGACGGCCATCGGCATTTTGCGCCGCTCGGTGCTGGGGCTGATGGACACCGCCTTGTCGGCGGAAGACGTGGCGGTCGTCCGCAAGATACTCGACCGTTACAGCGCGGACGGCGTCCAGTTCCATGCGCTACGGACCCGCCAGGCCGGCGCGCGGAAGTTCACCTCCATGCACGTCCTGGTGCCCGGTGAATGGACCGTGAACCGCGGTCACGAACTCCTTGAGCACATCGAAGCCGACATTCGCCACGCCCTGCCTGGCACCACGGTATTCACTCACCTGGAGTCCTTGGACGATCCCGCATCCTGGGACGACCAGACCCTGGAGCGCACCTGGCCGATCGATTCACCGGCACCCAAACGCTGACAGGCCCATCGCTCTCGGTCTGGACTCGCTCCGCGCCGCCAGATTCTCCCCGCAAGACCCAATGCGTGCGCCGAACACCAGTTCGCCGCTCCGGGCTCACGGCGAGCGCACGCGGTAGAAACGGGCCGGATGATTCGTCCATTCGGGATCGTTGAAAGAGAACGAGTCGCGGGGAGCAGGGGGCAAAACTGATTTCCCGAGTTTGTCCGGGGTTGCATGAGACTCGGCGTGGTTGCTGTCGTAGCGCAGAGTGGCACTCTGCGGATTCTTGAGCACGCGAGTGGGCTGGCTGTCTTCGCACTCTGCCGACAGCGAGCCGGTGACACGCAAATTGCCAACCTGCACTGCGCGGCATGGTGGCTCGGAGCTCGATGCGGCATTGGAGTTTGGCTGGCAAAGCGGTCAAGCGACCACTACGCTGAGTTCATGTCAACGTGCGCCCGTTCCCAACACCAGATGACCGAGCCTCTGAAACTCGCACTCCTGATCCCGCTTGCGGCGTGGGCCGTCGGGTTGGCCACCCTTGACGCCTCGGCGGCTGAAGACGATTTCAAACCCGAGCCCGGCTTCGTTAGCCTTTACCACGGGAAAGACCTGACCGGCTGGAGCTACCGCGACGCGGATGGAAAAGTGACGGAGGCCTTTGATGGCAAGACCGACGCTTCCGATAAACGCTACACCGCCAAGCCGGGCGTGCTGGTCGTGAATCCGCAGCCGGAGGGCGCACAGCGGTTGCGTCAGTTGTGGACCACGCGGGAGTTCCCGAAGGACTTCCACCTCAAACTGGAATTCCGCGCGGCGGTGAACGCGGACAGCGGCATCTTTCTGCGCCAGCCCCAGCTCCAATGCCGCGATTACCTGGTGGCCGGCCCCTACAAGTCGCTCCAGAAATACCGGCCGCAGGACTGGAACGAAATCGAGGTCGTGGTGAACGACGGCGTGGCGCGCTGCACCTGCAACGGGGAAGTGCTGGAGGCGGCGTTGAAGCTGCCAACCACCGGCCCGATCGGGTTGGAAGCCGATCGCGGCCAGATGGAATACCGGCGCATTCGAATCCAAGAACTGCCTTGAACCCGTACCTCGCAAGCGGAGTTGACCGGAAAGCGCGAAGATGGGAAGCGTGCTTCTGACATCCTGTCAGAAGATGATTCAGAGATGCCGGGAAGAGAGATGGTCCTGCGGGCAGGATGCTCCGCAGCACGATACACGCGTTGGCTTCGCGACCTGCCGACTTCGCTGTTCAACTGCCGCTTCCAAGTTGGGCGTCAGCCACTGATCTGTCGAGTTGGAGGCGTCGCCCCGGGCGGCCTGAATCCGGGGGAGCGAGTTCTCGTTCCGAGTCAGTTCTTCTCGGCCATCGGAGATTCGATGCGGTACAGGTGCGTCCTGGTTCGCAGAAAGAACGCCTTGCCTGACACGGCCGGCGACGCCATGAAGCCGCTCGCCAGTGTGTTCTTCGCCATGATCTCGAGCGTGCGCCCGGGTTTGAGCACAGTGGTGACACCTTCCTGGCTGAAGAAATACAACCGCCCATCCGCGTAGATCGGCGAGGCGGCATACTTACCGCCAATCCTTTCCGTCCAGATGGACTCTCCCGTGGCCGCGTCCAGGCAGGTGACGAAGCTTTCATCGCTCGCCGTGTAAATGAGGCCGTCCACGAGCAGCGGCGAGGCGTATTTGCCCACACGCGTTCGGAGCCTCCACACCACGTGCGTGTCGGTGACGTCGCCCTCTCCGTCCGTTTTCACCGCCCACATTTCCTTCTTGTTGAGGCCGGTGACGATGAAGGCCAGGCCGCGGTCGAACAGCGGTCGGGGCGCGACCGACCAATCGTCGTAACGCACCTTCCAAAGCTCTCGTCCTGTGCGCGGATCGTAGCCATACGCCGCCTTGGCGCCGGCGCTGAGCATTTGGGGTCTTCCCGCCGCCGTCACGATCAGAGGTGTGCTGTGGGCTTTGCGCAAATCCCCGTCTTTCGCCATCTGTCCCGGAACGTTTTCATCCTCCCAGGCGACGGAGCGATCTGTTTTCCAAACCGGCTGGCCGGTTTTCTTGTCGAGGGCAACGTGGTACTGCAGATCAGCGCCGTCCATCGTCAGGATCACCAGGTTCTCGAACAGCACCAGCGACGACGCCGGACCGCGATAATGCCGGCAAGGCAGATCATCCCGTTTCCACAACGGCTCGCCCGTGCTGGTGTCCAGGCAGGCCGTCCCGAAGCTGCCGAAGTGGACATAGACCCGACCCGGCTCAATCGCCGGCGACGGCGTAGCGTAACAGTTCATCGAGGCCCCGTTGCCGAGCGATTCGGGATTGTCACTGTGAAACAGCTTCTCGTTGAAACGAATCTTCCCGCTTCCGGCATCCACGCAGATCGCGAAGAAATCATGGCCATCTTCCGTCGCGGTCGTCAGCCACACCTGTCCTCCCAGCACCACTGGTGTGGACCAGCCGCGGTGCGGAATCTCCGTCTTCCACGCGATGTTGTTCGTCTCGCTCCAGCGCAACGGGAGGCCGATGGGCTTCGTGTCACCCGGAGCGGAGGCATGGCCATCACCCCAAGGTCCACGGAACTCCGGCCAGTCTGCGCGGACGGCTGATCCGGCAACGGTCGCCAGCCCCAGCGCAATGAGAGACAAGCAACTGCCCCGGTTGACGCGGCCGAATGCATCGCTAAGAGTGAAGAACGGGCTACGGTCACGGCTCATGCCCGCAGCGTGGCCCGACACTTGGCGCAAGTCAATCACGCGGCGTACAGCCGACGCAATTGGGCCCGGTCGCGGGACGGGGCGCTGCGACTTGTGATTTTCCAACTCGCCGTGTGGCGGTTTCGAGGTCATGATCCCGACATGACAACAGTCGTGCAGATGATGCGGACACTGAGCAGCGTGGCGGCGGCGGTGTTTGTCTTGGGCGGCATCGCCCGCGCGGAGCAACCCAACGCGCCGGCGAAAGCGTACATTGATGGCACGGGTCCAGGATGGCGCACCTTGGGTGAGTCTGATTTCCAAAATGTGAACTGTGCGTCGAACACCTGGGCTTGGGCGGACGGCGTTGCGCATTGCACGGGGCAACCAGTCGGGGTGATTCGGTCGCAGCAACTCGTGACCAACCTGGAGTTGGTCGTCGAGTGGCGACACCTTCGTTCAGCCGGCAACTCGGGGGTGTTTCTGTGGGCGACCGAGCGATCCATCAAGGAACTTGAGGCTGGCAAGGGTCGCCTGCCTGAGGGCATTGAGGTGCAGGTCCTCGCCCACGGTTACACCGAGCAATACGAGCGTCAATCGGGGAAGAAGGCCGATTGGTTCACGACCCACGGCGATGTGTTCCCGACCGGTCGCACGCAGATGAAACCGTTCCCACCCGTCTCACCCGATGGCACGCGAAGCTTTCCACGCAAGAACCTGAGCCGGGGCTTCGGCGAGTGGAATCATTATTACGTCCGCGCGATCAATGGGGAAGTGCGGCTTTGGGTCAACGGCGAGGAAGTGTCTGGTGGCACCGGCTGCCAACCAGCCTTCGGCTATCTGTGCCTCGAATCCGAGGGCTCTCCGGTCCAGTTCCGGAACTTGCGGCTCCGTGAATTGCCTTGAGGCACTGCCGGCCGATGCGGCTGCGCGGCGGCGCGGTTTTGCCACCGGTATTCGCCACGATCCACTTGTACGACCTTTGACTTCCAACGCAGTCTGACTGTCGCTTGACGCGTGACCAGCGAATCCCTATCGTCCGACAAAACGCTTATTATGAATCCAAAACTGATCTTCAAGGCGATTTTTCTGCTGGTCGTGTTGTTGTTGTTGGTGATGATGGGCGTGAGCAACGGGGACACCGTGACGTTCCGCCTGCCGCCCCTGATTTCGAAGTTCACCCAGAAGTCGGCGATCATGTACTTCGCATTCTTTGCGGTGGGTTTCCTCACCGCGACCGTCATGATGGCAGGCGGTGGTAAGAAGGGGAGCAGCAGCGCCAAGCCAGCCAAGAGCGCCAAGTAACCGAGGCCATTTGCAACCATTGCTCATCATGAACCCACGGCCCCTTCTCCAGACTGTCGTCTCACTCGTCGCACTATTTGCCACGCTCGGGTTTTCCACCCGCACTGCGGCGGCGGATTCCGACAAGCCGCAGTACTACGAACTGCGGGTTTACACCACGAAATCCGAGCAGCAACAGAAGCTCGTCAGCGACCACTGGCAGAATGCGGCGGTGCCTGCCTACAATCGCATGGGCATTCGCCCCATCGGCGTCTTTACCGAACTGGAGGATTCCCCCACCAACCGGATTTACGTCCTGATCCCCTTCGATTCCCCAGGTGATTTTGCCACCGTTCCGGGCCGGCTCGCGACCGACGCGGTTTACCAGAAGGCCGCGGCGGAATACCTGGCCGCCCCGAAATCCGACCCGGCTTACGTGCGCTTTGAGAGTTCGCTCTTGGTGGCCTTTGATGGCATGAAGAAGCTCGCGGTGCCGCCCTCGGCAGCGGAGAAGAAGCCGTGGATATTCGAGCTGCGCACCTATGAAAGCTCCAGCGAAGGCAAGGGCATCAACAAGGTCGAAATGTTCAATCGGGGCGAGGTGACCCTGATGCAAGAGGTCGGGCTGTCTCCGGTCTTCTTCGCCCAGACTGTGGTTGGCTTGCAGATGCCCAACCTGGTTTACATGGTGTCCGGTGAGAACCTTGAGGAACACAAGAAGCACTGGAAGGGATTCTCCGCCGCGCCGGTCTGGGAGAAGTTGAAGAGCGACCCGCAATACAAAGACAATGTGTCGCGGATCATGAATGTTTTCCTGAAGCGCACGCCTGCCTCGCAGATCTAGCCTTTGAACCTCACGGGCTCCGCCCGGACTGGAAGGTGATTGACCGGAACAGTAGAGAAGTCCAGAGCAAGTTGTGGGCAAAATTGGGTTGCAGCCAGACCCACCTGATGGTCTATATTGTCAACGGTCCTGGCGGACGTGACGTTTGCGGGGTTTCCCCAACCTCGCGACCTCCTTGGCGTCTGCCGCCGGGACCATTTCTTCTTTCAAGCGCATGAACCCACAGACCGCCGAAACCGTTCTGATCACCGGCGCATCCTCGGGCATCGGACGGGAGCTCGCGAAATGCTTCGCCACCGACAGTGGCCGACTCATCCTCGTCGCCCGGAGCGAAGCCGCGCTCGACAGCCTTGCCGGTGAACTGCGTAACGCGCACGGCCTTGCCGTGCATGTGTTGCCGGGTGATCTTGCGCGTCCAGAGACCCCTCTGCGTCTTTTCACCGAACTCCAGCGGGCCGGCATTTGCGTGGACGTGCTGGTCAACAACGCCGGCTTCGGCGCTCATGGCGATTTCGCCGAACTGCCGCTGCCGCACCAGCTCGCAATGGTGCAGGTGAACGTCACATCATTGATGCATCTCACTGCGTTGCTTTTGCCGGGCATGATCGCCCGCCGCCGGGGCGGGGTTCTGAATGTCGCCTCGACAGCGGCCTTTCAACCGGGGCCGGGCATGGCGGTGTATTTTGCCACGAAGGGCTGCGTGTTGTCCTTCGGCGAGGCGTTGGCGGAGGAATTGAAGGGCAGGGGAATTACGGTAACCACGCTTTGCCCCGGCCCCACCAGAACCAATTTCGGCAAGGTGGCCAACTTCCGCGGCGGCGATCACCTGACCCGGCACGCGATGTCGGCCGAGGTCGTCGCTCGCTACGGACATTGCGCCTTCCGGCGTGGACGGGTCCTGGCGATTCCTGGAACGAGCAATTGGTTGCTCACGCTCCTTGTACGCGTCATGCCACGGTTTGCGGTGCGCAAGATTGTGAAATGGGGAAACACGGCCCGAAAGGCCGAACGCTGAGCGCTCGTGTCGCGGATCGCGCAATCCAAATCACGCGCCCGGCCTCGGCCTACTTACCTCTGGTGGGCAGGCGTTTGGCAAACACGCCGAGATGATTCGCTACGCGGCGTTGCCGGCCAACGGGAGGACCGCACGGGCGGTTGAGCGCCACAGGTTGGCCCTCGGCGTCTTCCACGACCAGCGCGGTGCTGCCGCCACCGTCGAGATTCAGCGCGTCGTAGGCGCCCAACTTGCGCAGCCATTCGGCTGTTTCCGCCGTGGTTGTGCCTTCGCTGTAGCCGGGCTGCCGACCGTCCACAGTCATGAGAATCAGGTAACGGCCATTGCGTGTGATGCCGACGGCCGAGCGCGGATGCCGGTTGGTCATCGTGCCGTGGTTCTTGCCGTTGATGAGGAGCGCGTAGAAGCCGCTCAAGCCATTGAACGCGTTGCGCACTTGCACGGGGGAGCGTGCGATCCACGCCCGCCGGTTTGTGCTGATCAACAACGCATCCCACTGGTTGGGCGGTGAGTACAGATCGCCGCGCGATAGAGAAAGTCCCTGGATGTCCATCGGATCGCCCTTCTGCTTGGCAAATACGTCAAACACCGACGCGTTGATCGCGACCTGGCATTTAAACTCGGCAAGAAACTCGGAGGTCGTGCGCGCGCCCGCGTCCTTGGGCGCATCGCCATTCGAGGGCGTGACCAGGAACTCGATCGTCGGTTCGCGCAAGTCGATGCGGACGGCACGCACTTGGAGTGGTCGCGGTTTTGTGGTCGAGCCTTCACACATCTCCACGCCGCGAAAGAGCGGTTTCCAACGTGTGATCTTGGCGTGCGCCACGGCATCGGTGGGTTTGAGGACGAGAACGTTGGTGCGGGCGATTCGGGTGTTTAGCGCCGGTTGTTTCTGTTCCGCCGGCGTGGCTGTGCTTGCGGATAGAAGCAGCATGAGGACGATTCGTCCGGCAATCTGCGATAGCTTGTTCATCCTAGACTCGGACTGGTGTTCCCACGGCGGGGACGCTGAACCTGGATGTGTTTGATGGGTCATCGATTCTATTGCCGCAAGACTTTCTGCTTCTCCGGGAAAGCTCAAGCCCGGAGTCGCAGAGCCGAGGCGCTATTTCGCTTCGGACAGCATGCGGGCAAGGGGGCGAATCTTGGCCGCACTCGACCACACCCACCAAAGGGTCACCCCGGGGTTGGCTGGGGCAGCAGCGTGCCTGAGACGGTCTGGGCCTGAGCGCCGGGGAGTGTCAGGAGGAGGATGCCTGCGCGGATCAGCCACACTCCGAACCTGGTCTTTATTCGAGCGTCACGGAGAGTCGATAGAACTGACTTGCGT
>CAYJNU010000099.1:0-20173 GCA_964371005.1 uncultured Verrucomicrobiota bacterium
TCCTCCAGAAACGCGCCGAACGTTTGGCCCGACACGCGCTCGATCAACGCCCCGAGCACATCCATATTCACCCCATACGTCCACGCGTCGCCCGGCTGATGCTTGAGCGGCAGCTTGCCGAGCTTGGTGAGGAAACCGTTCAGGCCCGGACCACTCCACAGGTCCGCGCTGCGCCACAGCTTCGTCAGCTCATCGTCCCCGGCAAAATCGTAGATCAGGCCGCTCGTGTGTGTGAGCAGATGCTTGATGGTGATGGGCCGCTTGAGCGGTTCGAGTTGCGGCGCGTCCTGCGTGCCGCCGGTCCAGACCTTCATGTCCTTCAACTCCGGCAAATACTTCGCCACCGGATCGTCCAGGTTGAAACGCCCTTCCTCAAACAGGATCAACGTGGCAGCGCAAGTGATGATCTTGGACATCGAATAGGCGCGGCAAATCGTATCGCGTTCCATCGGCAAGCGCTTCTCCAGGTCGCGATACCCGTAGGTCTGGAAATCCACAAGCTTCCCGTTGCGCGCCAGCAGCGTAATGATGCCCGCGTGCTGCCCCTCGTCCACGAACCGCTTCGTGGTCGCGTGCAACACCTCCAGCCGCACTGGGTCAAACCCCGCTGCTTTGGGGGACGTTGTTTGCAACTGCGCCTGTACCGAAACCGCCACCAGCAAAGAGAGAGCAAGGAACAGAGTCTTCATATCGGCGCGCATTTAAGCGCAAACGCCCCGGGGCGTCGCGGAAAAACGTTCGCCGCACAGGCAGCTTCTGCGCCGCCCACGATAAGGAAGGTGCATCGTAACGGTTTGGCACGCCTCAATTCCCGCGCTTGACCCCGCACCCAAAAATGAATTCCATCTTCCTCGCCTGAGTCTGATTTCCCGGACGACACGGTTTGGCTTGATGACCTTATGAAGAACGACATTGCGAACTTCCTGACGACACTTCCTCAGTGCGCCTTCCCACTGGCTGCGGCGACGCTGCTGGCACTCACCCTGAGTGCCGAAGCGGCGCCCAAACGCGTGTTGGTGATCAGCACCACCGCCGGCTTCCGGCATTCCTCCATCGAGGTGGGCAATGCGGTGATCGAACAATTGGCCAAGGATTCCGCCGCGTTCACGGTGGACGTCGTGAACGTCAATGAACGCGACAAGACGAAGGCCGAGGAAGAGAACCGGAAGGCGCTGGCCGACAAGATGAGCCCCGAGGGTCTCAAGAATTACGACGGCATCATTTTCAACAACACCACCGGCGACCTGCCCGTGCCCGACAAGGATGCGTTCCTCGCGTGGATCAAGTCCGGCAAGGCTTTTATCGGCATGCACGCAGCCACGGACACTTTCCACGGCTATCCGCCGTTCGTCGAGATGATCGGCGGCGAATTCAAACAGCACGGGGCGCAAGTCGAAGTGGACATCATCAATCAAGATCAGCAATGCCCCGCCTGCCGGCATCTGGCCGGGCGCTGGCCGGTCTTCGACGAGATTTATCAGTTCAAGAACTTCGACCGGAACAAGGTTCACGGACTCTTGACGCTGGACAAGCACCCCAACGACCAGACGCCGGGCGATTACCCGATCGCTTGGATCAAGGAATACGGCAAGGGCCGCGTGTTCTACACCGCGCTTGGGCATCGGGAAGACGTATGGGACGCGACCTGGAAGGACGGCAAAGGCGAGCGCAAGAATTCGCCGGAGGTCGCCAAGGCGTACCAGCAGCATATCCTGGGCGGGATCAAATGGACCCTCGGTCTGGAACAGGGCGACCTCACGCCGCAGACCAAGCGGGTGGAGTAAGCAAACCCATCTGACTGCGGGGGTGGCAGGGATGAATCTCGGGAAGTCACAAGCAAGCCGCACGCCTCGCGCTTGTGGTTCTTTTTCACGACCGCGTACACGTCATGTAACTCTGCTTGATTTCCCCACCGCGCCCGGAACACATTGAGGGCGACGACAGCGAGTTGAGCCGACCAATTACGATTTATGAACGAAAACGAGAGCATCTCTGAATTCAACCGGCGCGATTTCCTCCGTGGCGGCTCCTTTGCCGCGCTGGCCACGCTGATGGGTGGCGTGCAACTCGTCGCACAGACAAACGCCGCCGAAGCACCGGCCGGCGATCCCGCCAGCCGGACCAAGGTCGCCGTCATCGGTCTGGGCGCTTGGGGGCGCGAGATTCTCGACCAATTGGCACGCCTTCCCCAGGCGGACGTGGCGGCGATTTGCGACAATTATCCCGCGTTCCTGCGCCGCGCCGCGACCAAGGCGCCCAACGCCAAGCCCACTGAAGATTACCGGACCATCCTCGCCGACGCCGAGATCAAGGCCGTGATCGTTGCCACGCCTACGCACCTGCACAAGGAGATCACTCTCGCTGCGCTGGCCGCCGGGAAGCATGTCTATTGCGAAGCCCCGCTGGCCACCACCATTGAAGACGCAAGGGAGATCGCCCTCGCGGCCAAGAAAGCTGGCCGGCTGGTCTTCCAACCCGGCCTGCAACTACGCTCCGATCCGCAGGAGGCCTTCCTGCTCCGGTTTGTCCGCTCGGGGGCCTGCGGCGCTTGGGCCATGGGCCGGGCGCAATGGAACAAGAAGACAAGCTGGCGCGCTACGTCGCCGAACCCGGAACGGGAGAAAGCCATGAACTGGCGGTTGGACAAGGCCACCTCGCTGGGCTTGGTGGGCGAGGAGGGTCTCCACCAGATTGATCGGGCGGGCCGTTATTTCAATGCCTTGCCCGTCGCGGTCACCGGGTTTGGGGCCGTATGCTTCTGGAAGGATGGTCGCGAGGTTGCGGACACAACGCAGGTGATCGTGGAATACCCCGGCGGCGTGCGATTGTCTTTTGACGCCACCTTGGCCAATTCGCTGGAAGCGGAACTGGATGTGTATTACGGCAGTGATGCGGGAGTCATGCTGCGGGGCGGTTCGGCGTGGATGTTCAAGGAAACGGACGCCCCCCTGTTGGGCTGGGAGGTTTATGCTCGGAAAGATACCTTCTTCAAGGAAACCGGCATCTCGCTGCGCATGGACGCTTCGAAGCTGAAATCCCAAGGCGACCAGGCGGGGCAGCAAGTCGAGCAGGTGAATCCACCGCTCTACTTTGCGCTCCAGAACTTCGTGCGCAACGCCGCCATGATTAGTGCCGCGGTGGAGGATTTTGTGTCAACTTACGGGGACGACCCCGCCGCGCTTGCGGAACACTTGGAGAAGAACATTACCAAGCAACCCGCGGCAGATTACCTGGACGGCTATCGGGCAACCATACTGGCCATCAAAGCCAACGAAGCGGTCGTCAAGGGCGAGAAAGTCACCATCAACAAAGACCTGTACGAGTTGGCCTGATCGGCGTGCCTTCGATGACCGGAAACTGGCCTTGCAGAGCTGATATCCGAAACACTCTCGAGTTCAACCAACGCAAATACGAACATGAAAAACGTCACACCAAAAACTCAAAACCTGCGTCTCGCCAGGATTCCCTCCAGCCTTTTGCTGCTGTCCCTGGCACTGGGGTGCAATCCTGCCAAGGAAGCTTCTGCCCAGCCCGAGAAGGCGGCGTCAGCGGCGGTCGCACAGGGCGGCAGCGTCCGCTTCGACTCCCAACCGGGCGGCGGCAAGGTGAAGATCGAAGGCACTTCCAGTATTCACGACTGGAGCATGGAAGGACCCGTGATCGGCGGCTTTATCGAGGCAGACGCCGGTTTTCCAGAATCGGCCCTCAAGGGCGGCGCGGCGGCGAAGCCCAAGGTGGAAGTCTTCGTTCCCGTGCGCAGCCTGAAGAGCGGCAACCCGCGCATGGACGAGGTCTATCAGGACCACATGGAAGCCGCCAAGTTCAAGAACATGGAATACAAGTTGACGGAGCTGAAACCTAAGAGCACCGCCGCGGCAAACGGCAAGTGTGAGTTCGAGGCAGTCGGCACCCTCACCATCCACGGTGTCTCCAAGCCACTGACGATGCCGGTGACCATTGAGAAATCAGAGGTCGAAAAGGGCGGCAAGAAGTCCCCGCAACTGAAGATCACGGGCGCCACCCCGCTGAAGATCAGCGACTACGGGGTCAAACCGCCGAATCCGAAAATTCCCGGCATGGGCGAAATCACCACCGGCGACGACATCAAACTCACGTTTGAGTGGTCACCGAGACAGAAGTAACCGACCAGGTCAAAGATTCTTGCGAGCCGTTCCCGGCCGCAGTGCCGAGGCGGCTCGCCAGAACCGCCTCGCTTTCTTTTCAGACCAAACACCCTGATTCCCGAAACCCACAATATGAGCAACCAAAACACACAACTCCCGTCCTACATCTCCGGCGCCATTCCCAATCCGAAAGACAAGCGCGCGCCGTGGTTCAAAAACACCGCCCCCACCTATGCGGGCATCTTCCTCTGGTTCGTCTTCTGGTCCGGAGCCGTCAACTCGGCCACGGCGGGCGGCGGCCTGGCCCAAGGCCTCGGCGTGGCGCTGCTGGGCCTCGTCATCGCGGCGCTGATCTGCCATTTCCTGTTCTACCTGGTACCCGGCCTGTTGGGCATGCGAACCGGCCTGCCGTTGTATATCGTCGGCACCTCGACCTTCGGCGCCAAAGGCGGCTTCATCATGCCGGGCTTCCTGATGGGCGTCCTGCAATTCGGGTGGTTGGGCGTCAACGCCTTTTTCTCAGCGCAACTCCTGTCGCCGGTCCTGGGTGTGCCGGCCAAGATTCTGATGGTGGTGTGGGCCATCCTGGCGGCGTTTGTCGGGCTGAAGGGCATTCAGTACGTGGCCAAGGTTGCCACCTACCTGCCCCTGATTCCGCTGGCGACGCTACTGATCCTGTTCGCCAAGACGGCGGGCGGCTTGGGCAGTTTCGATCCCAAGGCGATGGCCGACGTCCATAATGAAGTCGCCCAGACGGGCTGGATGACTGCCGCACCATCGCCAGCGATGAGCGTGCTTGGCGTGCTGGCGTTTGTCATCACGTACATCGTCGGGTTCTTCGCAACCGCCGGCGCCGCTGGCGTGGACTTTGGCACGAATAGTAAGGATGCCAAGGATGTGAGCAAGGGTGGCCTTTTCGGCATTGCGCTGGCCATCATCCTCACCGCCGGGCTCTCAACGTGCATTGTCGCGGGCGTCTATGGCTCGAAGGACCTCAAGGACAAGGCCGTCGCTGCGGCCAAAGCCAGTGCGGAGAAGGCTGTTCAAGATGTCGAGTTGAAGGCCGACACCGCCGTCACGGACGAACAGCGGGAAGCTGCCGCCGTCAACGCAACCCACGGGGCCCTCTACGATGCCACCGGGTTGATGAAGATCATTCTGGGTGACAAGCTGGCAGGCATCCTCATGTTCCTGCTGGCCCTGGCGGCCTTCCCCCCGGCCTGCTTCTCGTCCTTCATCGCCGCGAACAGCTTCAAAACCACGCTCCCGCAGGTGAATCCGTTCATCTCGGTCGGCATCGGAACGGCCGTTAGTATCGTCCTCGCCGTCACCGGCCTGGCAGGCGATGCGATTGGCGTGTTCACCATCATCGGCGCCTCTTTCGGTCCGATCTGTGGCGCGATGCTTGTGGACTACCTGCTCAACGGGAAGAAGTGGAGCGGCCCGCGCGCCGGCTTCAATCCCGCCGGTTGGATCGCCTGGGCCGTGGGCTTTGCCGTCGGCATTTCCACCAACCCTAAGATCGGCGCCCCGCAGGAAATCACAGCCCCGGTGGCCGCCTTCGTCGTGGGCGCGGTCGTTTATGCGATCTGTTTCAAGATCGGGCTGAAGTCTGCCGTGCTGCCGGTTTCCGGCAAGCTGGCTGAGGCCACGAAGTAATCACGCGTAGCGCCCGCGCTCAAATCGCGTTGGGCAGCAGCGCCATCGGTAAGCTCCCATCGAGCCGGCTGTCACGAGGCAGCCGGCTCGAGCTTTATTCCCCCAAAGGAGCGCGGCCGGGGGAATTTAAGTTCGTCCACCGGAGACCACGTGGTGATTATGGCACGCGCGCCGGCCCCGTGGATTCCGCCTGGGTTGGGGAGTGTCATACCCCCTTCTTTCTCGGCGTACGCCGCGCAGGACGCGTGCAGAGGGTTGATTTGCGATCCGCATTTGCGGCAGAGTGTGCCATCGTGAAGCGGAAAGCGGACATGATTGACCCGAAGGTGTTGGCGGCTCACGACTGGTGGGTGGTGCCGTTCCAGCCGGTGGCTTGAGCGCGTTTCCGGCAACGAGAGAATGCACTCAGTACGTGCGACACCGGAGACCCAGCGGGCCGACTTGATCGTAGCTGCAAAATGAATCTCATCGCATCCAATCCCTTCCTCGGCGTGAGCTTACACGCTGTGGGCGCGTTTTTCGCGGCGACGTGCTACACGCCGCAAAAGCAGGTCAGACGCTGGTCCTGGCAGACCTACTGGCTGACACAGGCTTCGTTCTGCTGGTTTCTGCTGCCCATCATTGGGGCGTGGCTCACGATCCCTGATTTGCTCAACGTGCTGCGCGAAGCGCCACGCGGCGCGATGCTCAATTCATTTCTGCTGGGTGCAGCCTATGGCATCGGCGGGACGGCGTTTGGCATCTCGATCCGCTACATCGGCTTCTCCCTCACCTACGCCATTGCCGTCGGGCTATCGAGCGTCCTCGGCACGCTGATTCCGCCGCTGGTCAAGGGCACGTTGGGCGCAACGCTCAGCAAGCCGGGTGCGACGTGGATCGTTGCCGGGATTGTGGTCGGCACCATCGGCATTGCGGGCGCAGGTTTTGCCGGCCGGCTCAAGGAACTCGATCTTACGGCAAACCAAACCAAGGGTGAGTTCTCGCTGGCGAAGGGCCTGGCACTGTCGCTGTTGGCGGGCGTGCTTTCGGCGGTGTACGGGTTCGCGCTGGAGGCGGGTGAGCCCATTGCGGACGTGGCCACGGCCCACGGCGCCGGGATGTGGCGCGGGAACGTCGTTTATATCTTCTCCAACACCGGCGCGTTCCTGACCACGGCGGCCTATTGTCTGTGGCTGCACGCGAGGCACAAGACGCTGGGCGAACTTGTCGAGCTGCCGGCCGGATCGGAGAAGGCCAGCCTGCCGTTGAACTGGGCGATGGCCATCGTCACCGGCCTCTTTTGGTACGGCCAATTCTTCTTCTACAACCTCGGCCATGTGCGCATGGGCCACTACAAGTTCACGAGCTGGGCCATCCACATGATCATGCTCGTCCTGTTCAGCAACCTGGTCGGCGTGGCGTTGCGGGAGTGGCGGGCATGCCGGCGCGTGACGCACACGACCATCGGGCTTGCCCTGCTGGTGCTCGTGGGAGCGGTGCTGTTGCTCACCTACGGTAACTACCTCGGCGACTTGGCAACACAGTGAACGCGCACCCTTCTACGACAACCGGCACGCGGCTGTGTCCTCCGGACCAGCCGCAGATCGGCTGGCGAAATGCGCGGTTGACCACGCGTCACGCCCGTTTCTATTTGAAGTTGCTGCGGGTGGTCCAGAGGACACACCCGCGCTCAAAGGAAAACCGATGAAACGCGAACCATGAAACGCTATGCAATGGTCATCGGCGTGCGCGCCGAGAAACTCGACGAATACAAGCGACTCCACGCTGCCGTGTGGCCGGACGTGCTGAAGATGATTCAGCAGTGTCACCTCCAGAACTACTCGATCTACCTGCGGCAGCTCGACGACGGCCAGCACTACCTCTTCAGCTACTTCGAATACACCGGCAGCGATTTCGCTGCGGACATGGCGATGATGGCTGCTGATCCCACCACGCAGCGTTGGTGGTCCGTCTGCAAGCCCTGCCAGAGGCCGCTCGACAACCGTGCTCCGGACGAATGGTGGGCCGGCATGGAGGAAGTATTCCACGCGGACTGAGCCGTTGCTGTGGATCATGGGCACTGCGCGTTACCATCGAAACCCCGCCTTGCAGAACGAGATGTTACCCGTGGACATCGTGCTGCATCCGTCGTGGTGGCACGCGCACGCAGGCATCACATTCGATGAAGACTTTTTCTTCCATCCAGCGAAGCGTGTCGAAAGCGAACGGCGCATGGAGCAGGTGTTGCACGAGCGGTTTGGCCGGTTCGGCTTGGGTGCCGACCGCGACCGCGACCTGCCGGTGCTCGGCGCGGTACACAACGCGGCGGGTTTCCTCGTTTCGGAAATGCTGGGCTGCGAAGTCCATTACCGCTCCGATGCCGCGCCCGATGTCGTCCCGGCGCATCGCGAAACGCTGAACCTTGATCCCGAAGCTCCGTTCCGCAGTCCTGCGGCAAAGCGTTATGAACGCCTGCGGGATGAATTGAAGACGCGCTACGGCTGCGTGGTTGGCGACATCAACTGGAGCGGCGTGCTGAACCTTGCGCTGGACGTGCGCGGGCAGGAGGTGCTGCTCGACATGGCAGACCAGACCGAGGAAACCGCCCGCCAGTTCGCGCAACTGGCCGACGTGGTCGAGCGCTTCGCCAGCGCGATCCAGGCCGAAACCGGCACCAGTTCGATCTCGGTAAACCGCAATGTCCGCCACCTCGGCAGTCCGGTGTTCCTGCACTCGGAATGCTCGCACACGATGATCTCCGTCGCGGATTACGAGCGGCTGCTGATGCCGATTGACGCCGCGTGGAGCCAACGCCACCAGCCGTTCGGCATTCATCACTGTGGCAAGGACCCGCACCGCTTTGCCGCATCCTATGCCAAGCTGCCGCGGCTGGATTTCCTTGATGTCGGCTGGGGCGGCGATGTGGCGCTGCTGCGACGCCATTTGCCGCGGACTTTCCTCAACATCCGCCTTGATCCGGTCAGCATCGTCCACCAGACGCCCGCCGAGATCGGCAAGACGGTGGCCCGGCTCGTCCGGCAATCTGACAATCCGTGGCTCACGGGCGTATGCTGCATCAACATGGACCAGAACGTCAGCGACGCGCAGATCGCCGCGGTCTTTGAGGCGGTTGCGGAATTGCGGCGTGAGTACGCGGCGGGGGAGGCGGGGAAAGGCGGAGGTGGGGCTTGATGGGTCTGCCTTGGAGTGGCGCGAGCCTCTGGCTTGCGCGGGTGCCGCCGAGCCTCTGGCTTGGCGGGAAGCTGCTTCAGCGCCGAGTATCTCAACGACGCACGGGCAACCTGAAAGGTTGCCAAGACTATCGCAAGCCGTAGGCTTGCGCCACTACTTGGCCCTGCGCCGCATGAACGCTCCGCGATTCGACCTCACACAGAAGGACGCCATGGCGATGCCGGTTCAACCGCTGGAAATCGCCGACTTTGATCAGCCGCGCTACGAAGCGTTCGCCGCTGAGGCCGACCTGCGCTACGCCGCGTTTCTCGCGCAGAAGGAAGGAATCGCCGTGTGGCAGCGCGTACGCGCGGGCGAAGTGTTCCGCGATGGCTGCTGCGACATGCGTGAATCGCTGCGTTGGCAGCTCGGCGCGTTGATGCGCACGATGGATTATCTGACCGACACCCCGACGTATCTCGAACCGTGGTATGGCATCGGCACAACGGCGGCGGCGTTCGGTGCGGACTACGAGTGGCTGCCGGGCCAGTCGCCCGCGGTGAAGCATCGCTACTCGACTCTTGAGGAGGTGCATGCCCTGTCTGCGCGCGATGCTGCCGACGCGCCGATCCTCCGTTACACCCTGGAGACGATTGACTACTTCCTCACGCAGACGAACGGGCGCGTGCCGATGTCGTGGTGCGACATTCAAGCGCCCATCAACGTCGCCGGCGGACTCGTTGACGTGAGCCAGTTCCTCGCCGGGTTTCACGACCAACCTGAGAAGGTGAAGGCCATCCTGGCGACCGTTTCCGACGAATTGATCCGGTTCACCCGGCGGCAGAGTCAGATGATCGGCCCGGCCCTCGCGCGTCCCGGGCATGGCTTCGCCAGTTCACGTGTGGGCACAGGCATCGGCTTGAGCACCGACAACCTGATCATGGTTTCGCCGAAGATGTTCTCGGATTTCTGCGTCGCCGACTGCGCGCGGATTGGCGAGGCGTTTGGGGGAACAGCGATTCACTCCTGCGGCAACTGGGGGCGTTGGCTGGGCGCGGTGAAGCAGATACCCAACTTGACGATGGTGGACGGCGCGTTCAGCCCGCAGACTGATCCGGCTTACAACCAGTGTGAGGAATTTCGGGACGCACTGGCGGGTACGGGCGTGGTGCTCCACGCACGCATCGTTGGCGACGCGGAGGAAGTCCTATCGCGCGTCCGGCGTCTGTGGAAGCCCGGCCTGAAGCTCATCGTTGGGACGCATGTGCAAGACCCGGTGGAGCAACACCGGCTTTACCAAACGATTCATGAGCTTTGCGCCTGAAGCCAGCAAACCAGGCACATTCCAAGTCGCTCTTCGCGCTGAGATTTTGGGGACGCCAGTCTTGCAATCGTCCCCTGATGATTCCAGCATGGGGCCATGGGCGCAACCAGTGGCAGGTCCGACGTCGCACAAGCTTCGCGACCGATTTCACTTCTCAACTCGCCCCGCTGCGTGCCTTTCTCGTCGCGTGCTGTTCTTGGACTCTGCACTACTCTGCTCCTGGGCGCGATGTACTGCGCCGCTGAATCAGCTCCACAGGCGCTCACCCGGACGGTCTTGCGCGAGCAACCGGTCACTGTGGTATTCACAACGCGTATCGTGCCTCGCGGCGATGGGGTGCTTGAATCGCCTCAAATCAGACTCCGGCTGCCCGTTGCCTTGCCCCAGCAGACCCTTGGCAAGATGCGGGTCGAGGGAAAGCCCAGGCGCATCAAAGATCGCTGGAATTCACCGGTACTGGTTTATGAGCGGGCAGAACTGAAGCCGGGCGAGAACCTCGCCGGGCGCTGGTCGGTCTCCGCTCGCGTCCGTGAGTTTCAGTGGAAGCCGTCGCCGCATACGTCCAACCGCGCGGCATCCCTTTCCCCCACCGAGCAGGCGCTCTACCTGCGAGACGCGGTCGCGTTTCAATTGACCAACCAAGTGGTGCTCGATGCGGCGCGGGAGGCTTGCGCCGGAAAGGTGGACGACTGGGCCAAGCTTGACGGCATCTTCCAGTTGGTGATGGACCACCTGCAATATGAGCGCGATGGCAAATGGGATCCAGCACCGGATGTCCTGAGTTCCGGCAAGGCGAGCTGCAGCGAATTCAGCTACTCGTTCATCGCGCTTTGCCGTGCCAGTGGCCTTCCGGCGCGCTATGTGGGAGGCATTGTCGGTCGGGCCGACGAGCCATTTCACGTGGACACCGTTTTCCACCGCTATCCGCAGGCGTTTGTGAGCGGGGTTGGCTGGGTGGATTTCGACCCCACGCGCACCGACCGCGCGCCGAATCGCCGGCTGTATTTCGGTCGCACGTCGCCAAACATGCTGCTGTTATGTGTCGGCGATGGGGGCGAGGGTTCTGCCACAGGCTGGGACTACTTGGAATCGCATCGGTGGTCCGGCGGCGCGTCGAAGGCGGCGCGCATCCGGACGGGATGGTGGTTTCCTGAACCACCGCAGTCGGTGCGAAAGGAAGTGGAGCGTTTTCGCAAGAAGCTGGTTAAGCCCAAAACAGATCGCAACGCATTGATTGCCGAGGCGCGGCGGATCAACCATCCGTTCGTGCTGCCGTGGTTGGATGATCTGCTCTATGAGCGCGCGGCCCGGATGCACGCTGCGGACGCTTTCTTGAAGATCGGCGGCAACTCGGCGGTTCGAGCGGTGGTGAGCAGTCTCGGGCGGTTGCAGGATCGCGAGGGCGACCGCCAGATCGGCGAGCGGCTGGATTCCTTCACGGGACAGACGTTTGGCAGTGACCGCGCCAAGTGGCAGGAATGGTTGAACACCCGCCGTGCGCCACCGCCCAGTTCGGGAACTCAGACGAGGTAACAACATGAAGCAGCCGTCCATTTCAGGCTGGAAGGCCCTGGCGTTGCTGGGAGCCGCTCTAGCCGGATTCGCGCAACTTGCGTTTGCCCAGCCGACCAACGCTTCCAGGCCTTTCAACTTCGAGGAAGCCACGCGCAATGTCCCCAAACCGCGCGACGTCTGGCCCGAGGTCATGAAGCATGCCGTGCCGCTGGACTGGAGGATTCGCTCGGATGAGATCGTGGTCAGCGACACCGATCCATCAAAGAAACTGCGAAAGGTCACGGCGCATTTTTGGTCTCAGGAACTGGCAGGCAAGAAGTGGGGACATCCTTGCGTGATTTTCATGCCGGCCGATGCTTCCGTAAACGAGTCCGCGAAACGGAGGGGCAAGGTCGTCATCCTCGGTTCGCCACCAGGCGAGCAATACTCGGTGCATGTCGCAAAGGTCGGCGAGCCGGTGGCCGCGCGCACGGGCTATCCGACGATGGTGCTGAACAATCCGGGTTTGTATGCGAACGGCGGGGAGATCGAGTCCGACATCCGGGTGCTGGGGCAACTGGCGAAGGAAACCGGCAAAAACTACTACAACATGAACTGCCAGCTCGCCGTCGTGTACGTCCAAGCGATGAATGCACTGGAGCAGTTCCTCGGCACAACCAACCTCCAAGCAGTGCTGGGCGGCCACTCCAAGCGTGGCCGCAGCGCCACCGTTGCGGCGGGTGTTGACCGACGCGTCGCCGGCGTGGCCATCATGGGCAACGAGGGCGTTTATCGCACGGACAGGGTCGAGTCGCATCTCACGTTTCACCACGCGTTCTTCCAGGACGACGTCAATGCGCCCGTCATGTACATCGGCGCGACGAACGAGGACGGCTACCGGATGTTCAACGTCAACCTGCTCCAAGAGCGCCTGCGCTGGCCCATGACCATCGAGATGATCCCCAACTACTGCCACTCGACGGCCAGCGAGATTCAGTTCATGGACTTCCTGATGTGGGTGGCGCACGTCTTCGATGGCCGGCCTGTGACGCGCATTACCGACGTGAGCCATCGGCGCGAATCCAAGCGCACGATCTTCAGCGCCCGGCTGGAGGGCGAGGCCAAGGTGCAGACGGTCAAGGCCTGGTACGTCTATAGCGATGACCCGGCCTGGCGTGATCTCATGTGGTATCACCTGCTGATGAAGAAGGTGGGCGACCGTTACGAGGCTGTGTTGTTCGGGAAAATTCCCGATGCCTACATGATCGAAGTGGGCGACATCGCGCAGGGCATCCCCGGCTACGTTTCCAGCACGCCGCAGAGATTGACGGACGCGCCGGTGATCGAGCGTGTCTCGCGCGGTTCTTTCCCGCGCCTGTGGTCACCGGAGTAAGACAACGAGCAAGCAGAACACTCATCCCATGAAGCTGGAGAAGACGTTGGGCTCGCCACACAAGTGCGTGAAAACTGGACTGAAGCGGACGGATAATCCGGGGCTCGGAATGTCGCGCCAGCGTTTGGAGTGCGCGCGGTTGACCGCCGCTTTGCCGGGCGCTCGTGTGTTCCGGATACCAAACGGCGCTGCGTGCAAGAGCGGTGCTAAAGCACACGCACTCCAAACGCTGGGGCGAGTACTGGAATTGTGTCCTGCAACTCAGAGCTTCTTGCCGTTCCGAAGGTTCATGAAGCATCAGACGTTTAGTTGGTTGGCGCTGACATTCCTCACCTGCGGCACTTGCTTCGCCGACATTCTTGGCGAAGTCACGCGCCAGCAACCGGGGGTGACGCGGCGGCATTCGAGCGGACTGTTCGATCCAGAGTCGAACGCTGACGCCTACCATCTCGCACCGGGCGAGTGCCGCACGCTGGCCGAACTGGAGGGCCCGGGCGAAATCCGGCACATCTGGTTCACGATTGCTGGCGACCGCCGTTATCCGCGCTCGTTGGTGATGCGGCTCTACTGGGACGACGCGGAGGTGCCGTCCGTGGAAACGCCCATTGGCGATTTCTTCGCCGCGGGCAACGGCATGCGCGCCGCCGTCACGACCACGACGATTGAGGTGACCTCGTACGGTCGCGCGTTGAACAGCTATTGGCGCATGCCCTTCCGCCGAAAGGCGCGGCTGGAAATGGCCAATGAATCCAGCAACCGCATGACGGTGTATTGCCAGATAGACTGGCTGCAGCTTCCCTCGCTCCCGGACGACACGCTCTACTTCCATGCGCGTTATCACCAGGAACTGCCCGCCAAGCCGTTCTCGCCGTACACCATCTTCGAGGGTGAGGGCGAAGGCCAATACGTCGGCACAGTCCTGTCCTCGCAAAACGCGCTGAGCAGTTGGTTCGGCGAATCCGATGACCGGTTCTACATCGACGGCGAAGAACAGCCCTCGCTCGTGGGCACGGGAACAGAAGATTACTTCACCGACGCGTGGAACTTGCGCGTGTTCACCAATCCCAACGCCGGCGTGACGATCTGCGAGCCAAAAGGCGTGGACTGTCGGATGACGCTTTACCGCTGGCATCTGCGCCCGCCGGTCATCTTCCACAAGTCGCTCAAGGTCGAAATCGAGCGCCGCAGCTTCATTGAAACGTTCGATCCGACGACCGGCACTCGAACGGAACACGACTTCGAGTTCCGCCCAGATTACTTCTCCTCCGTGGCGTTCTGGTACCAGAAAGGCGTCACCAAGCCCTTTTGCACACTGCCACCGCTGGCCGAGCGCATGAACCCGGAAACGTGGATCGAGGTGAAGGACATGGCGAGCCAACTCCCGTGCTCGCCCGGCCTGAAACCAGTGAAACGCTCCAACCGGACATGCCACGGCAAGACGATGCTCTACGTGGCCAACGACCGCGCCGGCGCCTGGTTTGAAGCACCGTTCGAAATCCGCGAACCGGGCCAGTATTCGCTCTCGGTCTTCCAGGTCCTCACCCGCGAGAACGGCATCTGGAAAGTCACGCTCCACGGAGCGAACACGAATCAGGTGCTCGACCCGACGCTGGATTTCTACGATTCACTGCTGGCGTTGAAAGAGAATTGGCCGGAGAGCCGGGTGTATGGCACCGTGCATGAACAGAAACTGGGCGTCCTGAAACTAACTCCCGGAGACTACAAACTGCGCTTCGAGTGCGTGGGCGCCAATCCGCTGTCGCGGGTCAAGGGGACGCTGAAGCCCGGCCACAGCCTCGCCATGGACGCCATCTCCGTCCGCAAGCTGCCATGGGACGATATGGATAAGTGGCTGGCGGATTACTTCGAGAAGAAGAAAGTGTGGGAACGCGGAAACGTCGAACGCGCGCAACAGACTGTCGCCGCGCTGGCCGACTCAGTGAAACGCTTCACTGCTGATGTCGGCACGCCACCAGAGAGACTCGAAGAACTGCTCGCCAAACCGGCACGGCTGGCGACGACTTCCGGTCGCTGGCCTTACTTCGCCGGGCAACGCATCCCGCTTGATCCTTGGAGGCAACCCTACGGCTACTTCAGATCCGGCAAGTTCAATCCCGACTCGTTCGACGTCTATTCGGTCCACGGCCACAGCCGCAACCCGTCCGGTTGGATTGGCAACTGGGACATCCCGTATGCGATGCGGGGCGGGATCGAAGGGGAGTCCCTTTCGCCCGCAACACGGAGTGATGGCGTCCAGGCCGTTGCTCAGGCGATTTCGACAAGTTCCATCCCGCCCGTTTCCGGGGGCAAACACCTGTTCCTAAGAATGCCGGGGGAGAAGGCCTTTGTGACCTTCTCCCTCCCGCGATCCCTCAAGCCTGGGAACTACGCTGCTACTCTCACCGCCGTCACCTCGCGCGATTATGGGATTGTCCAGTGGTCCATCAATAATCAACCGTTGGGGAAACCACTGGATGGCTACACGACAACCATCGGCAGCCGCACCGTGCAGTCCGTCCCGGTGGCGCTACGCGATGGCGCGAATGAACTGCGCATCGAGGTGGTGGGCCGCAATCTGAAGTCCCAAGGACACCATGCTGGTGTGGACGTGATTCTCCTGCGGCCGACCGCACCTTAGCTCATCTTCGTGAGAACGTCACATCCGCCCGACGCGCTTCCGGTGTGACACGCAACGACCGCAGCGTGCCGTCGCGGTAGATGCCCTCGATGACGGTCTGCCGCGGCGCGTGGAGCCGGAACTCGACGTCCCACTCTCTCGGCCAGGCGGGCAGGAGAAAGATCTTTTGTCCGTCGGTTTGCAGGAGCATGGCTTGCAGGGTCTTCATCATCACGCCGCCGTGGTCCTGGTCGGGCGTCCAATCGTAATTCGGCCCCCAGAAGGCAGGGAAGCGCTCGCCGCGATCATGGCTGCGGGCGCGGCTGACGACGGCTTTGCGGACATCGTCCGCCAGTCCAAGATAGGCCATGAAGATGTCGTCCTGCCGCCAGCCGGCATGGCCACGATCCCACCGGTGTTCCAGAGCGGTGAGTGCCCAGTCCGGGTTTGGCCGGTTGAAGGCGAACAGGCGAAATGGGAACACGGCGTAAAGCTCCGGGTTCTCGATGTTGCGCTTGTCAGCGAAGAATTCAGCAGGAGCGAGCGCCTGCTTGCCGTCCACCTCACGCAACGGAAGCGGTGGGAGCTTGGAACGCAGCCGCTGCCAGAGTTCGCGTTCGGAAGCGGGCGCGAGTTCCACCGGTATCGTGAGCAGTCGTTCAGTTACGGCGAGGCAGCCGGCAAGCTCGGGGGCCGCGTTGGTGCAACGCCACCAGGTTTCCAACGCCTGCGACGGGTACATCACGAGTTTGCCCTGCGCGTTGGAGGGAAAGTGTTGCTCAAAAAAGGTGAGAATCGCGCGCGTGAACGGGAGCGCGGTTTGCCGGAGGAAGTCACGATCCAGCGTGTGGTCGTAGTAATCGAGCATCATCCAGCACAGTTCGAGGCCGCCGACCCATTCCCATTTGTGCCATCCGCTTTGCTGAAGCTTGTCCGTGCGCTCCCCGAACGGCGTCCATCCGTAGGTCTCGCTGAAAACCGCACCCCAAAACATGATGCACTCCGGGTAGAACACGCCGTCGTGGCCGAGGTAGTGGCGCGTGCGGTATTGGCAGAGCGGCAGCAATTCGTCGGCATACATGTGGAAGAGCGGCCGCTGGAGATCGAAGTCGCCGGTCGCACAGAGGCCGATGTAGGGCAGGCGCGTGTTCTGCCACCAATAGCCTGGTCCCCAGCGCCGGTAATCGGGATCCCTCTCCGTGTCGCCGGGCGGGACAGTGAAAAGCGACCCGTTGAACTTGATGGGATACGCGCCACGTCCTGCGCAAGCGGTGATGAAACGTTGCAGGTGATACATCTGGCTGACGTAAGCGGCCTCGTCGCGAACGGCAGCAAGTGCGCTGTCGGCAACGAGCTTGCCGTTCACGTAAAGCCGGCAGCCGCCCGCGGCGGCATCCGCGACGGCGGCGACATGCGTCCATTGGTCCGGTGGCACGGCGTCTTTCAGGGTGAGCTCGGTGTCGCCGCAGATGAAGCGCAGGCTGTTGCCAGGAAAGGTGTCGAAAAGAAAACCATCGCGCTGACCCGGCGTGATCTTGTCCACGAGGCGCGCCCCGCCGCCACCGAGCTTCTGCGGCTTTACCCAAGCCTCGATAGTGAAGCCGGGGGAGGAGAAATTCCACGCGAAAGAGTTGGATAGGACTTGAGGTGAGAAATTAGTTCCTCCGAAATGGGGGCGCGGTGGTCCGGAACGCAGAATCTCCGTTATCGGCGAAGTACGGCGCTTCACGTCAGCAGCTTCCACAATATAGGAAGCTGTCAGCGGCAGATCGTGGAAGATGCTCACACGGCCCAGTTCTCCGGCGAACCTGTTTCCGCCGTCCTGATCAAAACCGATTCGCACTGGATGCTCGTTGATCGGCACGATGGAGGCGAGGGTTGGTCTGCCATTCGTGTTGACGGACGCGCGAATCCAACTGCGATCCCAAAACCCGTTCCACCAAGATTCGTGGGCAGCGCGTCGTGCTGCAAAGTCCTGCGCCTCGACCAGGCGAATGGTGTCCTCCATGTCCGCCAGCCAGCGCTGTGGCGTCGAAGGATGACGTGTGAGTGCGAAGACACTGAAACGATGTGAAGTGCCGCGGGGTGAACGCAGGCGCAGGTCGTCCAGACGTTCACCTCCAGCCGCCGTGATGACTGCACCAAACGTGCGATGCAACAACGGATCGGGCTGCGTGAAACCAGTCAGCCCTTGTATCTCCGCCATCATCTGCGGCCCGACGGACTTGATGTTGTGATGAAACCAGCCGACGCGACCGCGTTGGCCGGACAGCACCGTGTCCGGCTCGATGATGGTGGCCGCTTCTCGTTTGTCAGCCACCTTGCGATTCATCATCACGTCGCTGACCTGAAGTTCCGTCACCTCCTGCTGGTTCGTGCGCCAAAGCTCGATGAAGGCTGTGGCCTCCAGCGGGGTCGTGCTCTTGGCTGTGACGTGAACGACCGGATGATTGGCGTCCACCCAAAGGCG
Organism: uncultured Verrucomicrobiota bacterium; assembly: GCA_964371005.1. Classification (GTDB taxonomy): domain Bacteria; phylum Verrucomicrobiota; class Verrucomicrobiia; order Limisphaerales; family MWDV01; genus MWDV01. Next base: position 18,232 of record CAYJNU010000099.1, read on the forward strand.
CAGAGTCGTTGAGGGATCGCCGCCGAGAGCGATCTCAATGCATCCCTCGTTCAGTTTCAGTTCTTGCCGGAACGCTCTGCCGGCGACGACTGGGTTTGGGTCGAAGTGAACGCGCACCTTGCCGACCTTGACCAGTCGGGCGTTGTCGTCCCAAGCGTCCGTTTTGCTGATGTAGAAGTGCAGATCGCCATCCTTGGTCGTCCATGCGTTGAGCGCAATATCGCCATTGCCCAGCGGCATCGATCCGTGATGGTTTAGGCTCGGCGAGTCCCAGACGACATTGAAGGCGTCGAGCGCGGATGCGGGCGCGGTAAGGGGAAACAGGAGCAGGGCGGAGAGAATGAGGAAAGCGTGTTTCATGGGTGACGCTTCGCTTTTCCCGGAGTGGTGGCGGTTACGGCAACTCCGGATGCTGAAGCGTCTGCCCATGTTGATGCGCGGGCCCAGGCCTGTCATGCGCGGAAAGTGAACCACAGACAAGACTCCAAGTCATTCATGAATGTGCTTCGGGTATCTGGGCGCGGCGTTTGCGCAACTGCAGCGCCAGGAGCGGACCTGGCTGGTGCATGACTGCAGTGGGCAAAACTCGATCTCCGCCTACTTCTTCGGCTTTGAAACTACCGGGAACTCGACCCGTCGGACTTCGCGCTTCACGGGCCAACTGGCGCGGCGCTCGTCCGCGTAGAGCCCCATCTTGTCCAACGGTAGCGCAGCGAAGCCGATGGCCTGCACAGCCGCCGGGTCACCAAACTCCAGTCGAACCGGAACGCCCGCAGCGTCTTTGCGGAGGCGCACCCAGTCCGGGGCGTCGTCGAAGGCCAGATTGTTCGTCACGGTCTGGCGATGGCGGACGGACTGGCTGATGTCATCCCACTTGCCGCCCGCGCTGAGGTTGCCGGCAAAGACGTTCCGCTTCGGCACGCCGGGTTCATCATCCAGGACGCTCCCCAGTGCCGGATAACGGGCGCGCCAGAGTGCATTCGTGAAGGGCATGGCGCGCAAGCGGGAACGGAGTTCGCCGTTGGGGTCATCGGTCGCCTGTTTCTGCCAGCCCATACCGCGGTTGTCGAGGTGGGCCGATTTCCAGCAGCCGAGAAAGACATTGTTCGTGACCACATTGTCGTCGCCGCCACCAATGAAGACCGACTGCATGCAGCGCTCGAACAGATTGCCATAGACGGTGTGTCCACAGTGCTGGTCATCAAGGTAGATGGTCATGCCTCCGTAACCCGTCGAGCCCAGGATGTCGTGCCAGTAGTTGAAGCGAAGAATGTTCCCGCGCTGAGTCCAATCGCGTCCCACGTAGTAGGCTCCGGCGTCACCGCTTTCCTCGACGACGTTGTGAGTCTCGTTGAATTCGACCATGTGGTCGTTGCCTCCGGCGGACAGCGCCATGTGCGGACCGCCGTGGATCAGATTGTGCGCGATGCGATTGCCCACCCCGCTCACGCTGATGGCCGGGTGGTAGGTCCGTGCCCGCCGGGCGTAATGATGAACGTGGTTGTTCTCGGCGTTGTGGCGCGCCGGGGTCAGCGTCGGGCGCTGGCCGCCGCTCATCGAGATGCCGCCAGTTCCCGTGAAATAGACGTCACAGCCGATGACCTCGTGTCGCTCGCCATCGGCCATTAGGACTCCGAGCTGGCCCGTGTTGCGAATCGTGCAACCGATCACATGGCAATCCGCACCGCCCTTGAACGTGAGAGCCGTTCCGCGACACGCCTCAAAGACGAAGCCGCGAAACGTCACGTGCGACAGGTCCTCGGCGCGAATCAGTCCCTCCGCCATCGATAGCACGACGCGGCCTCCGGCGTGGGGCGGCCAGAAATAGAGTCGGCCGTTCGTTCGATCAAGGTTATACTCTCCAGGCGTGTCGTGTTCGCTGAGGAGTTTGAAACCGTACCAGCGCGTACGCGCCGGCGTGACGCCATAGACCGCTTTGACC
>CAYJNU010000100.1:0-20154 GCA_964371005.1 uncultured Verrucomicrobiota bacterium
GCCATCAGCAACGCGCCGCCCGGACAATACAGCGTGCAGTTTGGCGACGCCCCCTACTACCTGACCCCGCCCCCGCAGACGAATACCCTCACCGCTGGCGGCACCATCACCTTCACCGGCAACTACACCTTCACCGACGCAAACACCAACGGCATCCCCGACGCTTACGAGACGGCCAGCTTCGGAGCCGTGAATCCGCTACGCACGACCACGACCGATACCGACCTCGATGGCATGAGCGACTGGGCTGAGTTCATCGCTGGCACCAATCCTACGAACGCCGGTTCCGTGCTGGAACTCAAGGCCGCCTTCCAGACCGCGAGCAACGCGTTCACGATCAGTTGGCCGTCCGGTGTGAGCCACGGGTATCGCCTCCTGGGAAGCACAAACGCGGCGACATGGTCACCCGTGAGCGACTGGATTCGGGCGTCGGGCTTTATCACGGACTTCACGTTGTCGTCGCCGACCAACGGCGCACCGGTCCTGTTCCGCCTGGAGGCAAAGCCCTGACCGTCACTGAAGACCAGGGCCTCGGCCAATAATAACTCACCCTTCAAGAGCCTCAGCATTCCTGACCCGAGGAATCAGGGTGAGTCGCTGCAGGCGTGCTTTGTAGGGTTGCATTTGCTTCTTGGTGAGCCGCACCTTCTTGGCGTAGCGCGCTTCGATCAGCGTGACTTTCCATTCCATCCCCAAACTGAGCCCCGCCCAAGTAATTGGCCGGTCATTATTGGCCGTGTCCCTAAGCCCCAAACATCCGCCCAGAAGCCAGGCAATCACAAAGCCCTTCAAACGTCGCACGCAGTTGATCGGCGGAGACCTTTCCGCCAAGTTTCCGGAGGATACGGCGAGCGAGTGTCCCGTTCTCAAGGATGGCGTGCAGATGCTGGATGCCCGCACGATCAATCCCCGCGGCAATCGAACGCTCTGATAGCAGATGCCGCCAAACGTCTCTTGCACAAACCGGGTTTGCCGACCGCAGCCCGAAGGTCGCCAGATAACCGTGGTCCTCGATCTGCGCGGTTTCAGCCAGCTCGGCTGTCGTCAGGAAGATGCGTTCGAGCGCTTCGGTTTCGAGCCGTTTCAAGTAGTCGAGGCTCTGCCACCGTTCCTGGATCAGGGCTCGCAAGCTCTGCACAATGAACTGGGCAATTGCCAGGTCGGCTTGCGGACATTCCTGGATATCCAACACGCGAATCTCAATGCTGCCGCGGCTGAAGCGGGCAATGGCCCCGCGAGAGTTGAGGAATTCATCCTGCAGAATTCCCTCGGGGTCGTGCGTCGCGATGTCGCGGTACATGCGTTGCAGAATCTCCCGATCGTAGTCTCCCTCTGAGAACACCGCCTCGGGGATCACGTGACCCGTGATCGAGGGAATCTTGGCCGAGTTGGAGCGATAGACCCGCAGCCGGTTGTCCAACCAACCGCCGGGCTTTCCGTCCATGACTGGCGAGCTGGCGGCCAGCGCAGGCAGAATGGGCAGCAGCGCGCGAATGGCCGCGTGCAACGCGCCGAACTCCGCATCGTTCGCAAACGGCAGGTTCAGGTGCATGCTCTGGAGGTTGGACCAGCCGTGGCCCTGACAGCCGAAGATGCGGTTGTAGGCCTCATAGACCGGGCTGTATTCGTGCGGCCAGAGCCGGGTCTCCGTGTGTGGGTCCATCCACGGATGCATGGCGGTGGGCATGAGGCGCGCGCCCAGTTTCGCCAGTCGGCGATTGACCTCCTTCACTTCTCGCTGAAAGCCGGCGGTCAAGCCCGACAGTGAGGGCGCCGGCCCATTGGTCTTCAATTCCACCACGTGCAACACCAGTTCGTTCGACCAGCAAAACTTGCCCCGCTCGACGTCCGACTGGTAGTTGCCGGTGACCGCGCGGATCAACTCATCGCAAATCGGACGCACATTCAACGTCTCGGCATCCACGATCATGTATTCCAACTCAACACCGACACCGGCGAAAAGCGGCAGCCTGGGCGCATCGTCGCTCATGCCGGCAGTCCTTGTCGCCGGCGTTCGAGTCGTTGCAGGAAACCTTCCATGATCCGCTGGTAGAGCGCGTCCTTCAGCACGGCGTCCTCGAAGCTGGACTGGATGGTGGGATTGTCGTTGACCTCGATCACGTAGCATTTGCGCCCCACCTGCTTCAGGTCCACGCCGTAGAGCCCATCACCGATCAGATTGGCCGCTTTGAGCGCGGTGCGGACAACGGTGCTCGGGGCGAGCTCGACCGGCAAGGTCTTGACGCGCCCGAATCGCGAGTCCTCATCGCCCTCGCGATTGATAATCTGCCAATGCTTTTCCGCCATGAAGTACTTGCAGGCGAAGAGCGGTTTGCGCTCGAAGATGCCGATGCGCCAGTCGAACGGTGTAGGGAGAAACTCCTGCGCAATGACCAGGTCCGAACGCTCCAGCATTTCTTCGGCGCCCTTGATGACAGCTTCCGCCGTGTCGGCCTTGATCACGCCTTGCGAAAACGCGCTGTCGGGTTGCTTGAGGATGCAAGGCAGGCCGAGCTGCGGCACGATATCGTCGAGGTTGTCCCGGTGAACGATCAGCGTCTTGGGCGTCAGAATGTGGCGCTGGTCGAGCAACTCCGCCAGATATACCTTGTTGGTGCATTTCAGGATGGACTCGGGATCGTCCACCACAACCAAGCCCTCGGCGACGGCCCGGCGCGAGAAGCGGTACGTGTGGTGGTTGACGCTGGTGGTTTCGCGGATGAAGAGCGCGTCAAACTCGGCGATGCGGGCGAAATCTTCCTTGTCAATGACCTCCGCATGAATGCCCAGTCCGTTTGCGGCCTTGATGAACTTCTCCACCGCGGGCAGGTCCGACGACAAATCCGTGGCTTTGGGATCAAAGAGAATGGCCATGTCATAGCGCTCGACCACCCGTTGGCGCGTGGAAGGACCGCGTCCGGCGAGGAATTGCGACGCCGCCTCCACGACGAAATCATGGTGTTCGTCGGGAATGTCGCGGGCGGCGATCGGCCCGATGCCCTGCAATTCCCACTTGTCAGCCCGCACAAACTCAGCCCGCACAAAGGGCGTCTGGAACAACTTGAACAAGGCGGCGCTCAGGCGGTCGTACTTTCCCGCCAGGTTGCGACCGAAGTAGATGCTCAACGTGAAGCGCTTGGACCGGATTTGCGCCAGGCTTTCCTGAATCAATTCCTCCAACTCGTCGGACATCAGCCGGACCACGGTTTGCGACTTCATGTCCTGGATCGTCGCAATGTCCGGGATGGGCTTGTGCCCGCGCGCTGCCGCCAGGAGCGACACGTAGTAACCGGTGCTCTGGTAACGGTAGGAGCGGCAGAAGTTGAAGACCTTGGCCCGGTCAATGTCGGCGTACTTGGGATCAATCAGGTAGGACCGCGCGGCCACGACTTCCACGCCGGGCACGGCCAACGGCCATTCCTGGGGATTGTTCACCACGATGAGAACACGCATAGAGAGAGGACGGACGACTTCTAATGAGGTTGAATGACCACCAGATTTGCATCGTAGGTCACGATGCCCAGGAGAATGGCTCCGATGACCCGGTCCATGGAAACCTGGTAGTGCTGGCGGGAGGAAACCGGGTTGGGCAGCAGCGGATCGGCGATGCTTACCGTCCGCTCGTCGCGATCATAGCCGGACAGAATCACGAAATGCCCCAAGGCTTGGCCGCGCACGTCGTCATAGTCCGACTTGGGGCCGAACTCCCGCGCGCAGCGGTAGAGGTAGGTGGCGTTCAGACCCGTCAAGATCGGGGTCTGACGATTCAGGAACTTTCGGATCAAGGCTTTGGTCAAATCCTCGAAACGCAGTTCCCCGCCCAACTCCAGGAATTCGAGATAGGCATCCATGGCGGCCCGGAGCTTGGCGTCGTGCTTGAACCTCCGCTGGGCTTGCAACCGTTCGCGCATCCCCGGGGTGTCGAGGTCAAACCAGGTGGGATCGAAGAGTTGGAGGTTGTAGGAGTAGATGCGAGCGCGATAACCCCGTCGCAAGGCGTGCCGGGCGAGCATGACTCCCAACGTGCCGCCGCTGGGCAACCGCGGCACCTCGTGGATGACCGTTTCCAGCGGCACCCGGTCGCGGTAATAGCGATAGAGTGCGTGCAAACAAGTCGGCCCGCAGGTTTCATCGTTCGGCTGCGGGCGCATCGGCAAATCAAGCTGAACCCTCATACGGGCACGGCGTGGTCAATACTCAGGCGGCAGGAGAGTAGCGGACTCGCCGGCGTTTGCCTAGCGTTTGCTGGCCGGGCCTCGCACGGGCTTGACACTGGTGCGATTCGCGAATTACCTCCCCGCCAGTGAAGTACCTTTCGCAAATCACAACTCCGCACCCAACCATGCACTGGACCCGCCGTCACTTCCTCAAGTCCGCCGCCGCGGTCGGGCTGGCCTTCTCCGCCGGGCCGTTGTTGGCGGTGGAGTCACGCGCCAAGCCATACACCACCGCGCTGATCGGGTGTGGGTGGTGGGGCAATAACATCCTCGGTGCCGCGATGGCCAGCGGTGAATGCCGCGTCACCGCACTGTGTGACCCCGACCAACGCTTCGTGTTTCCCACCGTCGAGCGGGTGAAGCGCGAAACCGGGAACACCGCGAAGCCTTACGGGGATTTCCGCGAACTGCTGGAGAAGGAGAAACCGGAGATCGTCATCGTGGCCACGCCAGACCATTGGCATCCCCTCATCACCATCGCGTCGGTCAAGGCCGGCGCGCATGTCTATGTCGAGAAACCCATCGGACACACGATCCGCGAGGGCCGCGCCATGGTCCGGGCGGCCCGGCAGGCGAATCGCGTGGTGCAGGTGGGCACGCATCGGCGCGTCTCGCCGCATAATGTCGCCGGGCGTGATTTCCTTGTTGCTGGCAAGGCTGGCAAGATCGGCGCGGTGCGCGCGTTCGTGCATTACGGCGGCGGACCGGAGACGCCGCTACGAAACGTCGAGCCGCCCAAAGAGCTGGACTGGGACATGTGGTGCGGCCCGGCTCCGCGGCGTCCGTTTAACGGCTTGCTCGACAACACCAATCCCTGGCGGGGCGCGATCCACCCGCGCGGCTTCCGCAACTACCTCGATTACGCCAACGGCACGATTGCCGATTGGGGGATTCACTGGCTCGACCAAATCCTCTGGATCATGGGCGCGATCAACGAGGAACAGTGGCCGCGCAGAATCTTCTCCACCGGCGGTCGCCCGATCAAAGGCCCGGCCATCCTGACCGAGAACGAGCAAACCACTGACGCGCCGGATCACCAGATGGCCACGTTCGCATTCGAGAATTACACCGTGAGTTGGGAAAACCGCACCTTCGCCGGCAACCACGCGGAGAAGGGGGAAAACGTGGGCTGCTATTTCTACGGCGAGAAGGGCACCTTCCACATGGGCTGGCATGACGGCTGGACTTTCTATCCGGTGAACTCGCGCGATCCCGTGCAGCACATGTACCCGCAACTCGACAAGCCGGACGATCAGAACATCAGACTTCTCTGGGCGGATTTCCTGAAATGTATCAAGAGCGGTGGCCGCCCGATCAGTGACATCGAAGCGATCCATCGCTCCACCAACATGAGCCTGCTGGCGATGCTCTCCATGAAGCTCGGGCGCAGTGTGGAATGGGATGGAGCGAAGGAGCTTTGCGTGGGCGACGACGCAGCCAACCGGTTGCTCGTCCGCAAATATCGCGAACCGTGGGTGTATCCGGACGCGGGCGTTTAGTCTCCCACCAGCCATGTTCGCGGCACGCTTAATCGTCGGCTGGGTCGTTGGTTTGATCGTTTGCGCAACGGGGGGTGGAACTGTTGCCGCAATCGCCACCGAGTCGAAGCCGGTGGGGGCCGAAGCGACCGGGACGAATCTGTTGTCCGACCTCCAGCGGCGGGCGTTCGACTTCTTCTGGTTCGAGGCCCATCCCCGCACCGGCCTGGTCAAAGACCGTGCCGGTAACACCCGCGGGGATGACTATCATGTGGCCAGTCTCGCCGCCACGGGCTTCGGCCTCGCTGCGTTGCCGGTGGGTGTCGAACATGGCTGGATCCGCCGCGAGCAGGCGGAGCACCGTGCGCTCGTCACGCTCAAGTTCGTTCGTGAGAAGCTGACCCACGAACACGGCTGGCTTTATCACTTCGTAGATTGGTCGTCCGGCGAACGCGTGTGGAACTGCGAAATCTCCACCATCGACACCGCGTTATTCCTGGGCGGCGCGCTGCTCGCAGGCGAGTATTTCGGGGGTGAGGTGGAGTCCCAGGCTGAAGGGCTGTATCGCCGCGTGGATTTTCAATGGATGCTTACCGATGGTGGGGCGAAGCCTGACGAGAAGCTGCTTTGCCACGGTTGGAAACCTGAATCCGGCTTTCTGCGCGCCCGCTGGGACACCTATTCCGAGCACCTGTTGCTCAACCTCCTCGCCCTTGGCTCGCCGGCGCATCCCATTCCGGCGGAGTGCTGGGACGCGTGGCGGCGGAACGTCGGCGAATACCAGGGCTTTAAGACCTTCGCTTGCGGCCCTCTGTTCACGCATCAATACAGTCAAGCCTTCGTTGATTTCCGGGGCCGACGCGACCGCAAAGGCTTCGACTACTTTGAATCAGCAGTGCAGGCGACGAAGGCGAATCGCCAGTTTTGCCTGGACCAATCGGGGCGGTTCAAAACCTACGGGCCGAACGTCTGGGGACTTTCGGCCTGCGACAAACCGGGCGGTGGTTATGAAGCCTACGGTGCACCGCCCGGCGCGGTGGTTCAGGATGGAACCGTGGCTCCGTGGGTCACCGTGGCTGCCGTTGCCTTCACTCCCCAGCCCGCCCTCGACGCGATCCAGTTCATGCACGACGAGTATCGCGCCGACTTGTGGGGACGCTACGGCTTCAACAACGGCTTCAACCTCGACCAGAACTGGTTTGCCGACGATGTCATTGGCATTGATCTCGGAGCCGCGGTGCTGCTCATTGAGAACCAGCGCACGGGCAAACCGTGGCGTTGGTTCATGCGCCTCCCCGAGATCAAGCGGGCGATGCAGGCGGCGGGTTTCGTCGAGTCAAAGTGAGTTTCGTCGTCCGAGACGGACACGGCGGCAAACCGTTCCGTCCGCTCGTCTCACGAGTCATTCGCCAGCGGCCTCATCAAACCACGACCTGACGGCGACTCACTTTGCCAACCGGCCGAGCGCTGCCTTTGCCGCTTCGGGATCGCTGGCCTTGGTCGCCTCCGCAATCTTCTTCACCGCAACCTCCGCCTCCGCACGAACGGCCGGGTTGTCCAGCAAGGGCAGAACGAGTCTCAGCACGCCGGCATCCTTCGCCCCGCTGAGCGCGCCAAGGACCAGTTTCAAGTCGGCGTCGCCCCGAGCGGCATCCAGCAACTCCTGCGCTCGCGCCACCTGCTGGGTGGTTTCTGGCGCCGCCAACGACTCGCCAAACAATCGCGTCAGGCCACGCAACGCGGTACTGTGTTGTGCTGAATTCTCCGGGTTGCGGGAGATGTACGCGAGTACCTCCCAGGCGGCTGCATCCGGCCATTCGGCGAGAGCGGTGACGGCAACCTCGCGAACCTGCGCCTCGGGATCACCCCACGCGTCTTTCAACGCGCGCAGTGACCGGACATCGCCACAGGCAGGCAGAAGCCGCAGCAACGCAAGCCGGGTCTCCAGCTCCACGGAAACCGGAAGTCGGAAGCAAACCGCGTCCGAACGGTCCTTCGGGTTCTCGACGTTTAACACCGCCTGCTCCAGGTACGCCTCGGCATCGGAACGTCGGCTGGCATCGCGGATGGCGATGAACTTGTTCAACAGCGCGGGCAACGTCGCCCAGGTTGTGGCTTTCGAGAGCACCCGGTATGCGGCCTTGGCAACCGCCGGGTCCGCATTCTCCGTCTCTTTCAACAACGCCGCGGAGATCTCCGGACTGCGACGCGCAGCCAATGAGGAAATCAACTGTGCGCGTGCCTTGCCTTGTGATGCCTTCAACTCGCTGAGCATTGCCTTGTCCGTACCCCGGCCAGCCGGCAAGCCAGCTAAAGCCGCCACGATCGTGTTGGCCTCGGCTTCATCTCTCACCGTCGCGAGGGCCTGGACCAACGGTTTCACGGAGCGCGCGTCGCCGATGCGTCCGAGCGCCTGGGCCGCCGCCTGCCGGACACCGGTATCGGTGGAAGTGGCCAGCGCCGCCGCAATCGCGTTTCGCGCCCCGGCATCGCTCCGCGCGGCCAGGCTCTCCACCAGCCAAACCTGCTGCTCCGCCGGAAGCTTTGGCAATTCCTTCCCGAGCTTCGCAGAAGCGCCTTTCGATGGGAGTTCTCGAACCGCGGCAATTGCGACCGCCTTCAGCACGTCGTCACTGCTCCCGAGCGTTTGCAGAATGCGTTGCTCGCCTCCGTCGCCGTCACAGCGGAGCAGGCCGGCGAAAGCGCCACGCCGCACAAACTCCGGCTGCGTCGGAGCGATCAGCGGTTCGCAGATCGCCGCCGCGCCTTCGCGGTCACCGGACTTGGCCAACTCCTCGGCGCAACGCAGCGAGGCGTCGGCCAGCGCTTCTTCCAGCGCAGGACTTGCTCCAGCGCGCAAAGAAACAACGGCGCTGCAAGCTGCCCCATCGGCAATCCTGCCCAGCGCGCGGATGGCAGCTTGCGCCACGGCCACGTCTGCCTCGCGCGCGAGCCGGGTCAAGGACTCGACGGCTTGCAGATCACGGCGATTGCCGAGCGCGGAGATGATTTGCAGCCGTCCCTGCCCTTGTGACTTGGTCAAAGCCGTGCGCAGCGCTTCATCCGCCTTGGCCGACGGACGATTGCCGAATGCCAGACAGGCGATGCCGATAGTCCCATCTTCGGTAAGCAGTCTGGCGATGGCTGGCACAGAAGCGTCAGAACCGATCACCGCCAATTGCTGACAGGCAAAACGGCGCGCTTCAAACGTCGCCGTTGGGACGAGGAGCTGGGTCAGCGCGCTTTCGAGTTCGAGCCGCGTTTGCGCGTTGGCGGCGGATTCGCGGACGCGTTGCTCAAGTTGCGTCAGCGGCTCCAGGTTCTGACCTGATTCCCATTTCGCCGCAGCAGCGATGAGTTGGGAAAGGTCCGCGGCGATGGTGGATGCCGGAAGCCAGGCGACGAACAGGAACGCCCCGGCAAGAAGGCGGAAGATGTTTTTCGTTTTCATGGTCGGGAAAACTGGGGTGCGAATTCTCATTGGGACGATGTGCCGTCGGTTAGATGCACCACGGCGTGCGTGGCTCGCGCCAGAGCATGCGGTTGGCATCTTCATCGTTGAAACGCTCCTTAACCGGATCCCACTTGAGTTTCCGATCGAGGCGGGCGCTGATGGTCATGGATTCCACGATGCTTTGCGCCCGATGCGCGACCTCGGGATGGCATAGCGTCGGTTGGCGGCTGCGGATGCTGTTGAGCAAGTTCCCAATGTGACCGGAGGGATCACCCCAACCCGCGCCGCCTGCGCCTTTGAGACTGAGGATGGATTTGGGGTTGGCTGTGACGATGTCGGTGTCGTCATCCACCTGAATCCATCCCTCGTCGCCAATGTATTTGATATAACGGTCCTTGAATGCCCCGCGCTGATAGATGACGCCGTTAATGCCGTTGGCATAACGGCAGCGGAAGGTGCCCGAGATGGCCGTCTCGCTCATACACGTGACCGGATCCGGCCACACGACATCGGAGGTCTCAAACTCCACCGGGCCGGTGTCGTCGGTGCCGAGCACCCACTGCATCTGGTCGGTGTAATGCGTGCCCATGTCCGTGTGCATCCCTTCGCCGGTGTCCCAGAAGCAGGTCCAGTTGTCCACGCGTGCCCGCACGAACGGCCGCCATTGCACCGGCCCGAGCCATTGATCGTAATCCAAATCCGCCGGAACGGGTGTTGACTTCTGGTGCGGCACGGTCCCCCCGGTCCAAACCTGCGATTCAACGGTGTGAATGCGCCCAACCTTTCCCTGAAGCACCATCTCGCGCGCGAACCGGTAGGACGCGGTGGAACGGCGTTGCGTGCCGGCCTGGTAAATCGTTCCGAGCCGGCGACAGGTTTCCACCAGATTCCGGCCTTCCTGGATGGTGAGGCTGATGGGCTTCTCGCAGTAGATGTCTTTTCCGGCATGGGCCGCGAACATGGAGGCCATGGCATGCACACGATTGCCGGTGGAGATGGAGACAGCGTCAATGTCTCGCCGCGCCAACAGCTCGCGAAAGTCACGATAGGCCGCACAGTCGGCATTGCCATAAAAGGCGTCCACGCGTTCCTTGGCGCTCTTCAGACGGTCGGCGCGGGCATCGCTGACGGCGGCGTATTGAATCTGCTTAAAACCGAGAAAGGTCGCCAGCGTGTCGCGGGCGCGGTTGCCCATGCCGATGCCGCCGAAGACAATGCGGTTGCTCGGGGCGGTGGCCCCGTTCAGGCCAAGCACGGAGCCCGGCACGATGAGCGGCAGCGCCAGGCCGGCAGCGGTGCGTTTGAGGAATTGACGGCGATCAAGGCAAGGAACGGGAGTTCTTTTCATGCGGGTGGCGCGGTTGGGCGGTTAGGAGTCATGAACCAGGCCATCTTGGTGATTGGAGGACAAATGTAAAGTCCGATGCCACCAACGCTGTTCGGGGGTTCGGGGGGTAACCCCGGGACGCAACGCAACTCCTCGCGACTTCAGACTCGGTGGCGGGAAGATCCACTTTGCGCTTTGCTCCGGTGGCTGGGGATGTTTGATTCAACGGCATGACGGGAACGCTAGTCAATGTCGCGGCGATCCTGGTGGGCGCTCTGGCCGGCCTGACGCTTCGCCGGGGGATTCCGCCCGGAGTCCAAAACTGGCTGAAGGTGGCACTTGCCGGGCTTACGGTATTCTTCGGTCTGCAACTCACTTGGATGAGTGTGAACGGGACCGCGCTTGGCATTCTCAAGCAGATGACGATCGTCATCCTCGCCATGATGCTGGGCAAGGTCACAGGCAGGCTGATGCGCATCCAGAAGGGTTCGAACCGGCTGGGCCAATACGCCCGGCGCCGGTGCGCCGCCGCCCGCCCGGGCGCGCCGGGCCAGTTCAATGACGCGTTCACCGTCTGCGCGCTGCTGTTTTGCGCGGCGCCGCTGGGCCCCTTGGGTGCGATCGTGGATGGCTTGGGCGGTTTTCGTTGGCCGTTGTGCATCAAAGCGGTGATGGATGGACTCGCGGCGATGGGGTTCGTGAGCATGTTTGGCTGGGGCGTGCTCGTGTCCGCCGTGCCCGTGCTGGCGTTTCAGGGCACGATCGCCCTGCTGTGCCTGCGCTTCGCCGAACCGTTCTTGCGGCTGCACGGCGTGGCCGATCCCGTCAACGCCACGGCTGGCTTGCTCATCGTCAGCGTCGGCCTGTTAATCCTTGAAATTCGGCGGATCGAGGTGGCGGACTACCTGCCGAGCCTGCTTTACGCTCCGTTGCTGGCGTCGCTGTGGCGATAACGCCCGTCCGGGTCCGATTCCTGGGGAGCCTCAACACAACGGACGACGCCCGGCGAGCCAACCGGGAGAACGAGTCTCCGTCAGGACGACATTCGCAAGAGGCTGGAGAGGCTGGAAAGATGGTGGAAACCGGCGTTGACACCCATGCGGCGAGTGGTTAGGTTTTTTCGCAGCTTTAATTGATTAGAGGAATAACATGCTAATTCGAATCTGCCTCATTGTTGCGATTGTGGCCGGACTGGCCACTGCCGGCATCAGCTTCATCAAGGTGAAGGAGAAGATTGATATCGTGAAAGGACAGCGCGAAGACGAGAAGAAGGCCAAGGTCGAAGCGCAAACCGAGCTCTCCAGCACCAAGAAGGAACTGGCCAAGACGAGCAAAGAACTCAAGGACACCCAGACGGAGTTGGCCAGCACCCAGGAGGAACGCGACAAGGCCGTGGCCGACGCCACCGCCCAGACCAAGCGGGCCACCCAGCTCAAGGACGAACTCGACAAAACCAAGAGTGAGCGCGACAAGGCCCAAGACGAACTGGCCGCGTGGGCCGCACTCGGCATTCCGGTCAATCAGGTTCGGGAAGTGATCGCACAAGCGAAGCAATTGCTTGAGGAACGCGCCGTGTTGCTCGATGAGAAGAAAGTCCTTATGGCCGCCAATAAACGGCTCGACAACGAATTGAGCCGCTTTCGCGACCGGGATTTCGTGGTCAAGCTGCCGGGCAAGCTTCGCGGCACGGTCCTGGTCACCGATCCAAAGTGGGACTTTGTCATTCTCGACGTGGGTGAAGATCAAGGCATGCTCGAGTTTGGCGAGTTGCTCGTGAACCGCAACGGGAAGCTCGTCGCCAAGGTCATCGTACGAACAGTGCAAAAGGGCCGCTCCATCGCGAACGTCGTGCCGGGTTGGAAACTCGGAGACGTCACCGAGGGGGATCAGGTCATTCCCGCCCATCCCGCCACATGAACCAGCGTTGGTCCATCGTCTTCCTCCTGGCCTTGGTGCTGGCGACCTTCGTCGGCTGCGCCACGAACGACGTGGAGAATGAGTCGGCGCGCCCGTGGAACGCCCCCAAGACTTGGGAAACGGGATTGCCCACCTCGATCCTCGAAGGTCGCTAAGCGACCAGGTTCAGTCCACGGAGCGCCGCTTCTAACTTCAAGAAGCGTTTCAGACCTTGCTCGGTGCTGACGGCCTTTCCGTGTCCGAGTGGCACCTTCTGTTCCTCGTTCTCGATCTCCCAAGCGTTTCCGGGGCACAGGGCGGGGACGATCCGACAACACATTTTCGGTTAGCCGCTACTTCGCAATCTCCACGCAGCGGGACTCCCGGATGACCGTGACCTTGATCTGGCCGGGATACTGGAGTTCGTTCTGAATCCGCGTAGCGACATTTCGGGCCAGCGCAAAGGCGGCTTCGTCGGTAACCTGCTCGGGTTGCACAAACACACGCAACTCACGTCCCGCCTGGAGCGCGTAGCTGCGCTCCACGCCGGGGAAGGCCGAGGCCAGTTTCTCCAGGTCTTCAATCCGTTTGAGATATGTGGTGAGGCTTTCGGAGCGGGCGCCGGGACGCGAGGCGCTGATGGCATCGGCCGCACTGACCAGAATCCCGTAGGGCCCCGTGGGGGGCACGTCGTTGTGATGCGATGCCACGCCGTTGACGACGAGCTCGGGCTCGCCGTAGCGCCGCACGAGTTCGGCACCCACCGCGGCGTGCGGCCCTTCCATCTCATGGCTCACCGCTTTGCCAATGTCGTGCAACAGGCCCACCCGTTTGGCGGTGGACACGTCCAGCCCCAGTTCCGCCGCCAGCAGACCAACGAGATGCGCGACCTCTACTGAGTGCGCGAGGATGTTCTGCGAATAGCTGTGCCGGAAGTGCAGCCGGCCAAGCAGCTTCAAGAGCTCCGGGTGCAGCGGCCGGACGCCGGCCTCATGCACCGCCCCTTCTCCCAGTCGCAGGATCGTCTCTTCAGTCTCCTTTGAAACCTGCGCCACGACCTCCTCAATGCGCGTCGGATGAATCCGTCCGTCCGCAATCAGCCGTTGCATCGCCTCACGCGCCACCTCGCGGCGCACGGGATCGAAACCCGAGAGAATCACCGTGCCCGGGGCGTCATCAATCAGCACCGTCACGCCCGTGGCGGATTCAAAGGCGCGGATGTTGCGCCCCTCACGCCCGATGATGCGGCCCTTGATTTCATCGCCGATGGCGATGTGGGTGGTGAGGTGATCCGCACGCTGGCAGCCGGCGTAACGCTGAATGGCCAGCGTGACGATATCACGGGCCTTGCTTTCCGCCTCGGCGCGGGCCTGCTCGATGATCTGTTGCGCCATGTGATTCGCCTCGCGCTCGGCCTCAGTCCGCACTTCCGCCAGGAAACTTTCGCGGGCGTCCGCTTCGTTGATCCCGGAAAGCGCGCGCAGTTGTTCGCGGCGCTTGCGGTCCAACTCCGCTGCCTCGCACTCGCGTTTTGCGACTTCCCGGGCGCGAGCTTCCAGCGCCTCACTTTGGGCGGCGAGCCGCTTCTCCAATTCGACGAAGCGGGCCAACTGGGAGTTGAGCAACGCCTCGCGCTCCGCCAGCCGGCGTTCCACCTCGGCCTGCTCGGTTTGCCGGACGGCGAACGAACGCTCGACTTCCTGCCGCAACTTGAGCGCTTCTTCCTGGGCAGCAATTCGACCGTGTTGAACGATCTGTTCGGCCTCGAGACGGGCCTTGGCCGCCTCGGCTTCCCGGGTTTTACGAGAGGCCCGGTCGCGCCACAGGTAAAGCAAATAGACCGTGCCGGCGCCGAGCACCAGCGCGACGGCATCTTCGACAAGATTTCCCATCAACAACATTCAGAAACCGCGAGCCGATTCACACTGCAACCAGCGCGTCGGGGTCAGGATACAATTCAGGAGCACGTCCTGCGGGCCCACCGGCACTTCGTTCACCAACTGTTCATCGAAGGCCACCCCGCATTTCACGCCACGCACGTCCGCCAGGAGCCGGTCATAAAACCCTTTGCCCCGTCCCAGCCGGCGACCGCACAGATCGAAAGCTACCCCAGGGACCAAAACCAAGTCCAGCCGGTTCAAGGGGAGGTCCGCGCACTCCGCCAGCGGCTCCCGGATACCGAGTCTGCCCGTGTGCAGGTCGGTCTGGAGATTGCGGATCGTGGCCGCGGTGTAGCTTTGCGTGGCAGGTGAGAAGCGGGGCAGCCCGATGGTCTTGCCGGAAGCCAGCGCCCCTTCAACGAGCGGCCAGATGTTGAGCTCATCCGCAAGGGGCGCGAAGAGCAGGACGGTCTCGGCGGCAATCCACAACGCCTGTTGCCCAAGACGGTCGCAGGCCGCGCGGGATTGCGGGATGCGAGCCACGGGCTGAAGCTGGCTCAACCGCGCTCGGACTGAGTTGCGCAACACCGCCTTCGCGACTTGAAGCTGACTCTTCATCGGGGACACATTCGCCCTCAACCTCCTGGCTTTGGACTTTCCCCCTTACCCGGTCCCATCTGCGCCCGCCACCGTTCGACCCGTTCCTTGATCTTCTTTTCCACGCCCTGATCCGTCGGTTCGTAGTAGCGCTTCAGCGCGCCCAGATAATCCTGCGGCACGTAGTGTCCCTTGAAGTCGTGCGCATACTTGTAGCCCTCGCCATGACCGAGACGTGTTGACCCCTGATAATGGGTGTCGCGCAGGTGGGCCGGCACCGGCAGGGTGCGACCTTCGCGCACATCGGCCAGCGCCGCGTCAATGGCCAGATAGGCGCTGTTGCTCTTGTTCGCGGTGGCGATGTAGATCGTCGCCTCCGCAATCGGAATGCGGGCTTCGGGCCAACCCACGAACTCCGCCGCCGAGTGCGCCGCCAGCGCCAACACCAGCGCCATCGGATCTGCCAGCCCGACATCTTCCGCCGCGCAAATCATGATCCGGCGCGTGATGAAGCGCGGGTCTTCCCCGGCGTGAATCATCTTCGCGAGCCAGTAAAGCGCCGCATCAGGATCGCTGCCGCGCATGGACTTGATGAAGGCGGAGATCGTGTCGTAGTGCGCGTCCTCGTCGCCATCATAGACCACCGCCTTCTTTTGGATGCTCTGTTCGGCGGTTGGCAGATCGATGCGGACGACGTCATCGGGCGCGGGCGCGGTCGTCAGGGCGGCGATTTCCAGCGCGTTCAACGCCTTGCGGGCATCCCCATCGGCCATCCGGGCAAGATGGCGAAGCGCCGGTTCGTCCGCTTGGAGCTTCAGGTAGCCGAGACCACGCTCCGGGTCCACCAGAGCGCGGCGCAGCAGGGAGAAAACATCTTCCTCGGCCAGGGGGCGCAACTCGAAAATCTGCGAGCGCGACACCAACGGGGAGTTGACGAAAAAGAACGGATTGTGCGTCGTCGCGCCGATGAGCCGCACTACGCCGCTTTCCACGTCCGGCAGCAACACATCCTGTTGCGCCTTGTTGAACCGGTGAATCTCGTCAATGAACAGGATGGTCGGCTGACCCGTGTTGGCCAGACGGTGGGTGGCGCCGGCAAGCACGCGTCGCATGTCGGCCACGTTCGATTCCACCCCGCTGAGCCGCTCGAACTTGCTCCTGGTCTGGCGGGCGATGATTTGCGCGAGCGAAGTCTTGCCCGTGCCGGGCGGTCCGAAGAAAATCAGCGACTGAATGCGATCCGCCTCGATGGCGCGCCGGAGCAGTTGGCCGGGGCCGAGGATGTGTTGCTGACCGGCGAACTCGCCGAGGTCACGCGGGCGCATCCGGGCCGCCAGCGGGGGAAGCCGCCCGGCGGCAGCCGCCCCGTCCTCTGCCTCGGCAGGCTTCGCGTGGGAAGCCAGGGAAAACAAGTCATCGCGCGGCACGGCTGAAGCATAGCCGCGGGATGAGGTCGGCCCAAAACAAAAACGCGCCGCCGGTTTCGCAAAACCAGCGGCGCGCAGAAGTAAACCCCACCCTTGCCGTGTGCAACTGCTCCTTTGAACATGTTTCGCAACATGTGGGACGGGCCGGATGGCTTTCGACTTCCAGTAAAGGCGTGTCGGCCGCAACCGCAGCTTGGGGTCCCGGGAACGTATAACTACGGTTCAAGGACTTTGTTGGTCATCACGAGCAGGGCAGGGAAAATGGCCCAGGTTCTATTCCAAAGATCCGGCGCGGCTCCTGAAGAACACGCGCATCTGAGTGGAGTATCGGATCGTCAGATGGGCCGCTCAAGCAATATTCCGCGGTTCATCTCAGAAAAGTTTCTCGGCGCGTTGCCGGCCCGGATGCTGCTAATCATTCGCACGGCGACGACCTGGCTTGACGCAAGGGTGTCACCGGTTCACAATCGTGTCACCAGTTACGAGACCGTTTATGATAAAGTCCGCATTCCTCAGACTTGGCAAAGCCAGCCGGGCTGTTTCGCCCTGCGCCGCCTTCACACTGATTGAACTCCTCGTCGTCATTGCGATCATCGCCATTCTCGCTTCCATGCTGCTCCCAGCTTTGAGCAAGGCGAAAATCCGCGCGCAACGGATCAAGTGCGTCGGGAATCTGAGACAGTTGGCCTATGGCTGGAAAATGTACTCCGGCGACAACAACGACCGGCTCGTTTCCTCTTACCCTGGGGTTGGGAGTTTGCCCATCCCGTCTTATTTGGCCTCCTGGTGCTATGGCAACGCCGAGAGCTCCGGCTCAGCAGGCAGCTATTTCTATGGCGGGGCGAATCCGTTGGGAATCCAGGCCGGCCTGATCTGGCCGTACGTCAAGCAGTTGGAAGTCTATCGCTGCCCCGCTGACAACCGCAGCGTTCGAATGGGCAACAGCAACGCACCCATCTTGCGAAGTGTGTCCATGAATTCATGGCTCTACGGTAGAAGCTACGGCGACCCGAACGGGTCGTGGGACTTCCAGAGCGCCTCCCCTCCCGGCAACCCCGTGGGCACCGGCAGGCTCAAATACCGGCTGTTCGCCAAAGACTCGGACCTCAAGATTCCCGCGCGGACATGGGTCCTGGTGGACGAGGACCCGCTGAGCATCAACGATGGCATGATGTTGGTGGACATGCAGACCGGCAACGGCTTGGTGGATCTGCCTTCCCGACTGCATGATTACGGCTATGGCATCAATTTCGCCGATGGCCACGCCGAGCTCTTCAAATTCAGAGACAGAAACTGGGCCAAGAGTTGGACCCCAGGTGGCCCCGGCGCCAACGCAAAAAACTCCGACTGGGAGCAGATCCGAGAAGTCACAACGCAGTCGAGCAACTAACGGCTGGGGGGCGGGAGAGTGCTCGGCAGATGGGCGCGAACTCACCCCTCCCGCTACTCCACAAACTCCAGCACGCCAAAGCGCTCGGGGACATGGAAGGTGCCTTTCAGGACGGGACTCCAGGCGAGATACGCTTCGTTTGCCACGTCTGAGCGGAAGAAGTTCGCGCGCCATTGGGTACCAAGCGTTGGCTTTGTCTCGCCAAGCGCCTTCAGCGGAATCCGCATTTCACAAATCCAACGCCGGCTTTTCTTGTCCACCTTGACGGCGCCGTCGAAGCCGCTGTTCCACGCAAAGTCGCGCTGAGGGAAATCCAGATTCAAGTCCAACTTCTCGTTCGTCGGGGCAACCTCGAATTCGGCGTATCGCTTCGGATGCTGCGGGTCACGGGCGAGGAACGCCTCGATCGTATCACGATCCCAGAGGCTCACGCCCCGCTGCGCCATGTCAAACCGTTCGGCATCGCGTTGCGGCGGCTCGAAGACGGTGAGCTTCGTGTAGGGACACTCGAAAGCAAGATAGAGATAGTCTCTCGACCAAAGCGCCCGCAGGCGGGTGGCGAATTCCGGCCGTGCTGTGGAGTTGCCTGAACCGTATTCGAGCCACACGGGCCTGGCCATGTGCCAAACTGGTTCGGACAGTTCGCCATCTGGTTTGAAGTCTTGACTGATGTGACGGGCGGACAGCTTCGGCAGCGGCAGGGAACGCGCCAGCAGCTTGCGGGCGTTGTCGAAGTATATCTTCCGCAGCACACTCGCGGGCAGGCCAATCGAACTGATGGTCCAATCGCCCTGGATCGGCGTCATGTGCGCCCAGTTCTTGTCGCGGGTTTCGAGCCAGCGCCATTCCTTGGCGAAGAACACCTCGGCGTCGGCGTCCGTGGGCGGTGGTTCGTTACCGCTGCTGCCGAGAATCACGCGATCATAAACCATGAAGTCCGTGCCGAAGAGGATGCGGTCCTGGTGCTTCAGGAACAAGCGGCGCACCTTGTCGGGATGGTGGCGGCCAATCTCCGGGATCCGCGCGGCGAGGTCAGCCATCATGTTTGGATAGCGGCTGAGCGAGGCGTCCACCCATTCCAACTCCTCGGCGTTGTTGGCGAAGTGGACGCAGACAAACGTGGTCTCGGGGTGGCGGGCGATGACGCGGTTGAGCGCTTCGAGCAGGGATTTCCAGGGTGGGAATTTGTTCGTGTCGCCGAACCACCAGCCCGGATGATCGCCCAGTTCCTTCCAGCGCTCGTTCTTCGAGTTGTAGGGCTCCCAGAACGCCTTCGGGTCAGCGACGTGGATGGACACGGGCATCCCGAGTTCACCGCACCGCTTCCACATGGGATCGAGTTTCGGGTCATCCACGCGAATCAACTTGCCCTCGCCATCCCGCAAACCGACCCCGAGGCGTTTGTATTCCTTGAACCCGGCGGCGCCGAGACGGTGGCCTTCTTCGATCTGCTTTACCGCACGTTCGGAGAAATCCGACTGATCCCAGCCCCGGTAGTCGAGACTCATGTATTGGACGAAGCGCCCAGGGTAGAGCGTGTCCATGAGCGCCTTGTTGCGCTCGAACTCCGATGGCTCGTCCGGTTTGGCACGCGTGACTGTGCCCCCGCTGAGATTCACGCCGATGCCGACGCCCGCGGCATCCATGATCTTCACCGCCCGGGCAACGTGCTGGGTCGTGCCGTTGATGTGCTGGTGCAGGTCAATGATGCGGTGCTCCGCACGCCAGGCGTCGGCTTGGAGCTTGGCGGCGGTCAGGTCGTTCTTGCCGGCAGCAGTACAGAAACCGGCGGCAGTGAGCACGGAGAGAATGAGTAGGTTGCGCATACACAAAACCAGTTCGTTCCGGCAGGATAGGTTTTGCCCCGCGGATGAAAAGTGGATATTTGCCACGCAAGGACAGCGTGTTGGCGTTCCAGGTCGCCACCTGGCCTGACAAGAACCGCAATTCATCCCGCCGCACCAGCAGTTCGTCCCCCGCCCGAAGCGGCTCATCACATCTCCGTTCCAAACGGAGTCCGCACCTCGTAAAAGTAGCTCCGACGGTGATGCTGAAACTCGGACCACGCCAAACGACGTGAAAGTGAATGGAACGGAGAGCGATTATGAATCGGTTGCCCAGTTGTGATCGAACCACGCAGCGGTCGGAAATGGCGGTGTACGCCAGCCTTGGCCTCGCGGCCGTGGTGATGATTTCGCTGGCGCTGGTCCAGACGACGAAGTACGTGGCCGGCAGCGACCAGATCGCCGCCGCGCTCTCGCCACAGTCGGCGGCGCTGGCCACCACCACGCCGGCTGGCGGCGGGAAGACGATTCTGACCAACGCTGCGAAGCCGCCAGGCGCCCGGGCCACCGCCCCTGCGGTTTCGCCCGACAAAGTCTAGCCGCCAACGAGCCCATCGGTCGGGAGGTTTGGGGCGGTCCACGGAACGTCCGGCGCGGGGGGCCGCCCGTTGTGGGCGGCCCGGGCGGGCGGGTCGTGCTCATCG
>CAYJNU010000101.1:0-20058 GCA_964371005.1 uncultured Verrucomicrobiota bacterium
ATCCAAGTCAATGCAATTGCCACTCTGGAAAATCCAGGTGTTCGTTCCCCCACCCTTGAAGGCGTAGTTGTAGGTCGAGGACGGGCCTTTGATGAGGTAGTTCGCGACGTAATTCATGCGGACCGGCTCGGGCGCATCGTCGGTCCAGTCACCGCTGTAGCCGCAGGTGCCGCCCCAGTTGTACAGGACGGAGTTGCGCCAATCGAGCTGGAGCGTCGCGCCGTTGTAGCTGCCGGGGCGTGGATTGCGGCTGCTGTGATGGGCGTAGAGGTTGTGGTGAAAACTGTAGGCTGTGCTTGCCTGCGGACGCATCAACGAGCCATAACCATGCGCGCCCTTCGAGTGGATCGAGTTGTAAAGCGACTCGGTGACGTAGGTCCACTGGACGGTCAGATTCTGCGCACTGCCGCCCGGCGAGAGTGTTTCGTCCACCGACCACGAGGCCGAGCAATGATCCACGATGATGTTCGAACCACCATTGATCGAGAGCGAATCCGCCTCCTGCATGGAATTCGTGCCGAGCCGGAAGCGCAGATGGCGAAGGACCAGATCGTTCGCGTTGATGGAGACGTTGTAGTTTTGGAGGCAAATCCCGTCCCCCGGCGCGGATTGGCCGGCCACCGTCATCCTCGGTTTGCTGAATGTGAGCGATCGCTTGAGCACAATGTTGCCAGAGACTTTGAACAAGATCGTGCGGCCGGTCGTGGGTGCGGAGTCAATCCCATAGCGCAACGAGCCGAAGCGCCCGGGGTCCGACGAGCTCGTGTAGTCGTAGAGGTTCGTTACGTAATACACATCGCCGCCATGCCCGCCCGTGGCGTTCGCACCAAAACCCTCCGCGCCGGGAAACGCCGGCAGACCCATGACGGTACGGGCGCCCACGTAAAGGAGCGTGAACACCCAGCCCCCGACAACCCAGCCTGCGATGCGATTCATGCGGTTCTTCGTGCTCTGCGACCCGGCGCGTGCGCGTCAAGCCACGCTTACAGGATATGCGACGACCCTTTGGCGACAAACCCTCAACCTCCTGCTTTTCGGCAAAACCACCGCCGAATTGTGCACCGCCCCGCGGACGGTGCTGCCGGCTTTCAGTTTGCTTTCGCCGCCGCCCTTCGCATCCTGCACGCATGACCACGCTGAACCGACGAACCTTTCTGAAGCTCGCCAGCAGCGCCAGCGTCGCCCTGGCGGCGCAGCCGTTACCAGCCGTTGCCCCGAATTCGCCACGCCGAATTGATCGCCACGCCATCGTGCGCCGGCACAACCCGCACTTCACGCAGTTCGATCCGTTTGCAGCACTGTCCGTCGGCAACGGTGAGTTCGCCTTCACCGCAGACATCACCGGCCTGCAAACCTTCACGGCCGAGTGCGACAAGGATTTCCCTCTCTGCACTGCATCGCACTGGGGCTGGCACAGCACTCCCCCGCCCTCTGGACTGCGCCGCGAGGATTTACGCTACAAGAATTACGACACTTCCGGTCGGCCGGTCGGCTACGCCACGGATGACACCGGACAAAAGGCGCTCTTCAACTGGCTGCGCGAGAATCCGCACCGGCTGCACCTCGGGCGCATTGGCTTCGAACTGCGCAACGCCGACGGCTCGAACGCGACGTCGGCGGACTTGAAGAATATCCGGCAATCGCTCGACCTTTGGAGCGGCATCCTCGAAAGTCGGTTCGTGTTTGCCGGCCAACCCGTGCGGGTGACGACGTGTTGCCATGCAGAGTGGGACTGCATCGCCGTCCGCATTGAGTCGCCTTTGCTGGCTCACGGGCGATTGCCGGTGCTGCTGGCTTTCCCCTACGGCTCGCCAGCGGTGAACATGGCAGACTGGTCACAGCGGGAACGCCACGAAACGCGTTGCCTGAAGTCTGCACGCCGCGCCGACTTCATCCGCACGCTCGACGACACGCGCTACCACGTCAGCCTGGCCTGGTCAAAGAACGCAGAATTGCGGGAACGCGGACCACACGCCTTCGCACTGCAACTGGTCAAGGGGCAGCGTCTGGAATTCACCTGCGCGTTTTCGCCCGAGCCGATTTCCCGCGCCCTCCCAACGATCGCCCAAGCCGCGTCCGCCAGTGCGAAACACTGGGAGAAGTTCTGGACGACCGGCGGCGTAATTGACTTCGGGGGCAGCACCGACCCGCGCGCCGAGGAACTGGAACGGCGCGTCGTCCTTTCGCTCTACAATACCGCGATCCATTGCGCCGGTTCGCTACCCTCCGCCGAGACGGGACTGCTGTGCAACAGTTGGTATGGCAAGTTTCATCTGGAGATGCACTGGTGGCACAGCGTCCACTTCACAGCGTGGGGGCGCTTTCCGCTGTTCGAGAAAACGCTGGCGTATTACCCGCGCATTCTGCCGGTGGCCCGCGAGCTCGCGCAACGGCAGGGCTACCGCGGTGTGCGTTGGCCGAAGATGGTTGGACCGGACGGCCACGATGCACCCTCGAAAGTCGGGCCGCTGCTCATTTGGCAACAGCCGCACCCAATTTACTACGCCGAGCTGTGTCATCGCGAACGCCCCACGCGCCAGACGCTGGAACACTGGCGCGAGGTGGTTTTCGAGACGGCGGAATACATGGCCTCGTATGCCGCGCTTGATAAAGCGCGCGGCCAGTTCGTCCTCGGCCCGCCGATGAAGACGGTTTCCGAAAACAACGACACTCTGACGACGTGCAATCCGACCTTCGAGTTGGCCTACTGGCGGTTCGGGCTGCGCGTCGCGCAAGCCTGGCGCGAGCGGCTTGGCCTGTCCCGTGAGCCACGTTGGGACGAGGTTCTCCGCAAGCTGTCACCGCTGCCGACGCAGGACGGCTGTTACCTGATGCAGGAAGGCCTGACCGACACGTTCACAAAATGGAATTGGGAACACCCGGCCCTGATGGGCGCATTTGGCGTGCAACCCGGCGACGGCGTGGACCCGGCCACGATGCGCCGCACGATCCGCCGTGTGATGGAATCCTGGCAATGGGAGCGCACGTGGGGTTGGGACTTCCCGATGACCGCGATGGCCGCCGCGCGTTCCGGGGAACCAGAACTTGCCGTGGACGCTTTGATGATCAAGGCCACCAAGAACCGCTACCATGCCAACGGCCACGTCTATCAAAGGCCCGGCCTCACTGCCTATCTGCCCGGCAACGGCGGTTTGCTCGGCGCCGTCGCCATGATGGCGGCCGGTTGGTCGAACGGCCCATCCACGCCCGCGCCCGGCTTCCCGAAAAACGGCAGATGGTCGGTGAAGTCGGAGAATCTCCGCCCGTGGCTGTGAAATGCCGATTGAAAACTCGTCAGGCCTCCCTCACGGGGTTTGTCGAAAACCCGCTTCAAGCTTCATGAAAAGAAAAGGCGGTCGGTAGCTTTCGCTCGCCGACCGCCCAGAGAGAACAAAGTCCTTGCTGCTTAATCGCGAAGTCCGATCTATCCGTTCCGGCGAGTACGCCGCATGGCCAGCATGAACAAGCCCGTGCCGAAGAGCAAACCAGATGTCGGTTCAGGCACCACCGGGATGCCCGCCGCAGTTGCGCCGCCCAACGAGGCAATATAGCTCTCGGATAACGCAACATCGTGAATCTGAATGCTGTTCACGTAGCCTATTTCCGTTTCATCGTCTTCATCGGCAAACAAGAGGGCTGTGGCACCCAAAGACCACCGAGCATCCGCGCCTTCGCTCAGGGTCTGTGTTCCAACGGAAGCACCGTCAATGTACTTGCTCAAGGAACTCGTTGTCAGGTCAAAAACAAAAGCTACGCGGTACCAAGTGTCAGCCGCGAGGGTGCCGCCATAAACCCCAATTGTGCCGATACCGTTGTTCTTTCCCGCGTTGCCGACAAACAGATCACCGTCGTTGTCGTTGTCGGTGGCAGTCTGCAAAAGCGAGCGATACAGCCCGGTGCTCTCCGCCGGATACATCAGGTCCATGATCAGGGAGTATTGGTTCACATAAGACCCGCCGCCGTTTGGGGCAACCCCATGCGTCATAACGAAGCCCTGTAACGGTGAGGTCTTCGGGATCTGCATCACGTCTGCTGTCTGACTGCCAATAGTGCGCGTAGTGAAGGTCGCCACGGTGTCGCCGCGGTAGGCCAAGTCCGTGCCCACAGTGGCGGAGAGGCCCGCAGTGAAATCCCACTGGCCGGTGACGGTGGCCTGGGTGCTGATCGCCATTCCCAAGCCGAGGACAAGGGTGAGGGGTGAGGAGAAGTGTCGCATAGTATGTTGGGGTTGCGTTGCTTAAGACATTGCTTTATGTGCCATTCCGTGGGTCATTAAACCGAGCCTGTGGCCGAATGGCTATGGCCTGTTCTAGCCAGGCGGAGCTGGTCTCGCGAGCTTTGGCAGGCGGACAACACCCAATCTGAAGCTGAAACCAGCGAATTCATCGTGATCCTCGCCGACCGACCCATGACGTCAGAAGTCCAAGCGATGTCCAAGCTCAGGTGGACCGCGGGCGTTGAGATTCCGCGCACCCGAGGGAACGCGCCCGCTCTACCCGCGTCGGCGGATTGCAGCTACCACCCGGCGGCCGTTCCACCAGCCCGCGGATCGGCTGCGCCTACGAAACCCTGCCCATCCGCGCTACGGGCAACCACCTGGGAAACGGACATCGCCCGCAGCACGGTCAGTTTGTGACCGCGCGCGACCAGCGCTTTCTGAAGCTGCCTGGGCAGCTTCTTCTCGATCATCAATTCGTCCGGCAGCCATTGCTGATGAATCCGCGGTGCGGCCAGCGCAGCTTTGGGGCTCAGCCCGAGATCAAGCAGGTTCACCAGTTCCATCAACGCAGCCGTGATGATCTTCGGGCCACCCGCCGCACCGATCGCGAGGACGGGCGAACCCCCGTTCAGCACAATCGTCGGAGTCATGCTGGAAAGCGGGCGTTTGCCCGGCGCCACGGCATTGGCGGCCGCGCCAACCAGACCAAAGTAGTTCGTCGCGCCGGGTTGGGCCGAGAAATCGTCCATCTCGTTGTTCAACACCACCCCCGTGCCGGGAATCACCACTTTTGAGCCGAAGCTCGTGTTCACGGTGGCCGTACAGGCAACCCAGTTACCTTCCGCGTCGGCGACAGAGAAATGCGTCGTGTGCTTCTTGAACACGTCGGTTCGCCAGTTGGGTGGTTCGCCATGAGATGGCACGGCGCTCGCACGAGTGAGGTCGATCCGCTGCGCCAGATTCGCCGCGTACTCCTTCGACACCAACCCCCGCGGGACTTGGGCGAAGCCCGGATCGCCCAGCCAATGTGCGCGATCTGCAAACGCCAGCTTCATGGTCTCCGCGATGACGTGCAGTCGCGTCACCTCATCCAGAGTCTTCAGCTCGAAGTGTTCCAAGATGTTCAACATCTGCGCGACATGCACGCCGCCGGAGCTCGGCGGAGGAAACGTGATCACCTGCCAGCCACGATAGGAGGTGGTGATCGGTTCCCGCGGCAGGCATTGGTAGCTTTCGAAATCCGCCGCGGTCAGCAAGCCGCCGTTGGCTTTCATCCACTGCTCGGTAGCCCGAGCGAAGGGGCCACGATAAAACCAGTTGACCCCCTGCACGGCGATGGCGCGATACGTAGCCGCAAGGTCCGGCTGCTTCAACATGTCGCCTTTGCGGAGGGGCCGACCGTTGCGAAAGAACACAGCGCGCGCGGCTTCGAATCTCGCCATGTCGCGCTCCACCGACTTGAGCCGGGCGGCGTAGGAAGCGTTGAGTTTGAAACCGCGCTCGGCCAGATCCGCCGCCGGTAGAATCAGGGCACCCAGACTCTTCTTCCCGAAATGACTTACGGCATGGGCAAAGGCAGCAAGTTCGCCGGGCACTCCGCTCGCCAGGGCTCCCGTCTGGCTGAGTTGCGGAAGGGCCTTGCCCTCGCGCACAAACATGTCCCGCGTGGCCGCGGCGGGCGCAGTTTCGCGCCCATCAATCGCCACGAATTGTCCACCAGACAGCCGGATGAGCATCAAACAGCCACCGCCCAGACCCGAGTTGTCCCCGTCCACCACGCCGAGGGTCAACCCAACCGCGACCGCCGCATCCACAGCGTTGCCACCCGTCTTGAGCACATCCAGACCTGCCTGTGTGGCCAGCGGATGGACGGATGACACCATGCCATGAGTGTTCGCGGCCTTCATGGGCACGCATAGCAGACCACCCAGGATAAAGAGACAACCAACCCGCAGCGTCAGGTGTAATGTCGAGCGATGACTTATCTTCATGAAATCTATCCACCGAAAATCACGGCGAAGCTATCGGCACGGATGGGACAACGCAACCCCGGGCGGATGCCGCGATGCCACGCGGGACAATGGCCGATCATTTCACGAGATGCCGCGCCTGCCGCTTGAGCGCCGAACGCTTGCCGCCGACTGTCACCCCGCACAATGCGCCGCCAAGAGTGCTCCGCAACACCTCCGGAACGTCACGGCGACCAGGCCGTTGGTAGTCGCGACAGAGAGCCCTGGCAACCTCACGCGCCGGAAGTCCCGCCTCAACCGTCAGATACGCGAACAACTGTTCCACGAGCCGTGCGAGCGCAATCGCGTCCGTGCGGCCAACCCGCGCGAAGAGCCATTCGCTCCAACGCAAAAAGGCTTGAAATGGCGTTTGCCCGCCGCGCCACAGTAGCGGGGTTGTTTCCATGAAGTTGCCGCTGTTGGCCACGAGATTCCAATGACGCGCGAATCGTCGAAGCCGCTGCATGGTGGCAAAGTCCAACAGCCGGTTTTGGAGAATCTCGTACGGCGGCTGCGGACCGTAGACCATGCCCCACTCGGCGTCGTGGCGCGTGATCGGCACACCACGGAGCCGCTTGAGGATGCCAAGCTGAATTTCCTGCGGCCCCAGCGCGACCAGCCGGTCAAACCCCGCTGCAAAACTCTCCAACGATTCGCCCGGCAAACCCGCGATCAAATCAGCGTGGAGGTGGACGCCGGTTTCGGCACGCAGCCAGCGGATATTCTCCTCCAGCCTCGGGAAATCCTGTCGGCGCGAAATCCGTGCCGCCACTTCCACGTTGAACGTCTGGACGCCGACTTCAAGTTGCAGCGCGCCGGGCGGAAAGTCGCGAATGACTTCACGCAGTACTTCCGGCAGCCGGTCCGGCACCATCTCGAAATGATAGAACTGCCCTTTGCGATGTCGGGCGAGAAAGAAACCGAGAATGGCCCGGGCAGTGGGCAGGTGCAGGTTGAAGGTGCGGTCCACGAACTTGAACTGCCGCGCACCACGATCGAGCAAACGCTGCATCGCTTCGAGGAACGCCGGCAGCGGGAACTGCCGCACCGGCGCGTCCAGAGATGACAAGCAGAACTCGCAATCGAACGGGCAGCCCCGCGATGCCTCGACGTAGATCACGCGATGGGCGAGGTCGTCATCCGAGTATAGCTCGTAGGGCAGCGACAGGTCCGAAAGGTCAGGCAACGCAGCGGGGATATGCTTCCCGAGCGGTGCGTTGGAAACCTCGGCCTCAAAGCCCGGATGCACATCGGCACTCTGAACCGTTCCTGTTGACGCGGGAGCGCCTTGGACTGCGCCAGCTTGCTGGCGCCTTTGGTCATCCACCTCCAAAGCGGCAGAGGGCGGCCGCAGTCCAAAACCTGGCGGAGTACGATCCGGATCGGGGAAAGACGTGGCGAGCAACCGCCGGCAAAGTTCAGCAAAGGCCAGGTCTCCCTCTCCCGTGATGATGTAGTCGGCCAGTTGGGCGATGGTCTGGACTTCCGTTTCAAAACTCACTTCCGGTCCCCCGAGCACAACCATCACATCTGGCCGGATGCGCTTGAGCAAGGCCACGATCTCCGTCGTCAGCGCGACGTTCCAGATATAGACCCCAAGCCCGATGATCCGCGGGTTTTGCGCCAACAGCAGTTCAACGACATCCACGGGTCGTCGCGTCAGATCGAACTCAAGGAGGCGGGCGCGCGACTGGAGCGGGCCGAGGTTGGCGAAAAGGTAGCGCAAGCCAAACGAGGCGTGGATGTATTTGGCGTTGAGCGTGGCCAGCACAATGTCAGCCATGCGGGCACAGTAACAAGCGGACCCGCGGCTGGCGATTTCCGATTTGCACGTAGCGTCCCCTGCCCTACTCTTCCGCCACAAATGAACTCTCTGCTGAAGCCCATCTCTATCGCCGCGCTGGCGGGCTGGTTTGCCGGCTCATCGCTGGTCGCGGCCGAGCCCACCGTCGCCGACCCGGCAAGGATCTTCCTCGAAACCTACAACCAGCTTTACCAGCGGCTCTACACTGTGTCGCAGGAAGCGCAGTGGAAGGCGCTCACGGATGTGACCGACGAGCACACCGGGCTGCGCATTGGCGCGGACCAGGCGATGGCGGCCTTTGCCGGCAGCCCGTGGGTCATTGAGAAGACCCGCGACCTGCTCCAACACACCAACCAGCTCGACGACCTCACCGTGCGCCAGTTGCACGCGATCTTTCTGAACGCCGCCCACGCGCCCGGCACGATCCCGGACGTGGTGAACGCCCGCGTGACCGCCGAGGCCCGCCAAGCCGCCACACTCGACGGTTTCGAGTTCAAGTGGACTCCGCCCGGCGCAACGCAGCCAAAGCCAATCACGGCCAACCAGATTGACGACGTGCTCACCACTTCCACGAACCTTGCGGAACGGCTCGCCGTTTGGAAGGCATCGAAAGAATCGGGCGTGGCGCTGAAACCGGGCTTGCTGCAATTGCGCGATCTGCGCAACCGCGTGGCGCGGGAGTTGGGGTTCAGTTCCTTCTTCGGCCTGCAAGCCGCAAACTTCGGCATGAGCGTGGACGAGATGAAAGCGTTAACCGACCGGCTGGTCCAGGAGACGCGCCCGCTCTACCTGCAACTCCATTGCTGGGCCAGGCACAAACTCGCGGAGCGTTACGGCCAACCTGCGCCCAAGCTCATCCCCGCGCATTGGCTGCCGAACCGCTGGGGACAGGAATGGCCAGGGCTCGTCGCAAGCGTGGATCTCGATCCCCTTTTCAAGGGCAAACAGCCGGAATGGATTGTGCGTCAGGCGGTCAACTACGGCGAATCACTCGGGCTGCCAAAGGTGCCGGAAAGTTTCTGGACGAAGTCCGACCTGTACGAACTGCCCGGCGACGCCAAGCGCAAAAAGAACACGCACGCCTCGGCTTGGGACATCAACCTGAAAGGCGATGTGCGGTCGCTGGAGAACGTGAAGGCGGATTTTGGCTGGTTCATGACCGCGCATCACGAGTTGGGGCATGTTTTCTACCAACTGGCCTACACGCGACCGGAAGTGCCATTCGTGCTGCATGAAGGCGCCAGCCCCGCGATGCACGAGGCGATGGCTGAAACTCTCGCTACCCCCACCGTCCAACTGCCTTACTTGCGGCAATTGGGTTTGGTTTCGGCAGAAACGAAGTTCGACGAGACCCAATGGCTGCTCAACTCAGCGCTGGATCAGGTGGTTTTCATTCCCTGGTCCGCGGGTGTCATGGCAGCTTGGGAACGCGATTTCTACGAAGGCGACTTGCCGGCAAATCAACTCAACCAACGCTGGTGGGAACAGGTGGCGAAGTACCAAGGCTTCGCGCCACCGGAAGCGCGCGGGGAAGCATTCTGCGACCCGGCAACCAAGACCCACATCAACGATGACCCCGGCGACTACTACAAGTATGCCATTGCCTTCGCCATCAAGTACCAGCTCCACCTGCACATCGCCAAGAAGCTCGGGCAAGACCCGCGGAACTGCGATTTTTACGGCAACAAGGAAGTTGGCGACTACTTGCTCCAGATCATGAACGCCGGCGCCACGCGCGACTGGCGGGAGCTAATCCGTGAAGCCACCGGCGAGGACATCAGCGGCAAGGCGATGTTGGAATACTACGCACCGTTGATGAAATACCTGCAGGAGCAGAACCGAGGGCGCGAAGTCGGCTGGTAGGCGTGGCGTGAATATCCGCTCGCCTGCAACTGCGTCTCAAGCGAAGACAAGCAGAGGACGCCGTTGCCGGCGTCCTCTGAAATCCAGTTCCCGTTGCCGACTCAGTTCAGCTTGGCCAGCGTGGCCTTGACTGCTTCAAAACTCGGCAGGTCCTTCGGGGTCGGCGTTTGCTCGCTGTATTGAACAACGCCGTGCTTATCCACGACGAAGGCTGCGCGGGCGCTGGTTGAGCCGAAGCCCATCAGGTCATCCAGCAAGACGCCATAGGCCTTGGCGGTGGTTTTGTTCAAGTCACTGGCCAGCGTGATGCCGATCTTCTCTTTCTGCGCCCAAGCTTCCTGTGCAAACGGGCTGTCCACGCTGATGCCGATGACGTCGGCGTTCAGGTCGGAATAGGCCGAGAGCCCGGCCGTGATGTCACACATTTCCTTGGTGCAAACGCCCGTGAACGCCAGCGGGAAGAACAGAACCACCGTTTTCTTCTTGCCGAGGTTGTTGCTGAGCTTGATGTCCGCCACGCCCGCCGCGCTCTTGGATTTGAGTGAGAAATCCGGGGCCTTCATTCCGACTGCAATTGCCATGTTCTTTTTCCTTCGTTTTGATGGTTAATGGGTAAAAGCTACGGGTCTGAAGGTTGTTCAATTCGCGCTGCCTGTCAAACCGGGTGACAGCAGAACCGCCTCGCCGATGTTCCGCCCAAACCGCAGGGTCGAAGATGCTGAGCCCTTCGAGTGGCACGATTCCCTCGACGTCCGTGAGCCAACGACACACGGGTTTACCGACTTGTGGAAAAAGGACCCCCTGCTTGGGAATGCAAAGCCGGGAGAAGCAATCTCGACGATGCCCACAGACACTTGCTCCGCTTCCGTGAATCGCTCTTGAATCCACGTTGCCGGGCAACTTTACCCTCTCCGCGATACGGGCTTGCGGCCGGTGCGACGGGCGGGCGATCGGGCGTTTTCATTACAGTCTGCCGCCGGACTGTCCCATTCAAAGGCAATGCGAGCGGTTTTGCAGCGTATGCCAACGCGGGCATTCCATTTGCTACCTCAATGCCCTGGGTGTGGAAGTGGCATTGCTGCCTTTCCCCTGTCTTCCCAGAGTTTCCGTTGGTCATCGGTGTCACGCGTTATGAATGATGTGTCAACTCAGGAAACGGCTTCCGGCTGGATGAAAAACACCGCCGGCGCGGATAACTCTGCCATGCGCATGCTGGCGGTGGCGCTGGCCGCGACGGCGGTGGCGTGCGCGTGGACGATTTGGCATCTGTTCGGAGCGGCCCAGGCGCACCTGCCGGCAGTCGGCTTGCTGAGTCTGGGGTTGTTGGCTTGTTGTGCCGCGGCTTGGGCCCGCGCGACGCGAGCGCTCTTCTGCTGGCGGGCGGCGTCTGCAGAGAGCGTGCGCGCGAACGAGGCGCACGAGCGGCTGGAGCGCGAGCGCGATCTGCTGCGGATGGTGATTGATAATCTGCCGGACGAGATTTACGCCAAGGACCGCGAGGGACGCTTCGTTCTGAACAACCTGACCCACGCGCGCGTCTTTGGCGTGGAGCCACGCGACCTGGTCGGCAAGAGCGACCTGGACTTCTTCCCCGAGGCTCTGGCCCAGCAGTTTCTGGCCGACGAAAAGCGCGTCATTGACACCGGCGAAGCCGTGCGCCACCAAGAACAATACAAGAGTCCCCCGGCCAACCCCAACGGTCCCAAACGCTGGTCGCTCACCAACAAGGTGCTCTGGCAAGACGCGAAGGGCGAGATTCTGGGCACGGTGGGAATCACCCATGACGTTCACGAGTTCAAGATGACCCAGGAGGCCTTGCGCATCAGCGAGCAGAAGCTGAGGCAATTCACGCAGCAACTCGAACGCAGCAACCGGGATTTGCAGGATTTCGCCTATGTGGCTTCGCACGATTTGCAGGAGCCCTTGCGCAAGATCGTCGTCTTCGGCGAGCGCCTCAAGGAACGCGCCGCGGACGCCCTCAGCCCGGAGAGCCGCGACTACTTGGAGCGCATGCAAAAGGCCGCGGCGCGGATGCAAGTGCTCATCAGTGATTTGCTGGCCTTCTCACGGGTAACCACCAAGGCGCAGCCGTTCGAGCCCGTCAACTTGGCCGTGGTGGCGCATGAGGTGGTGGACGACCTGGCCGCGCGGATCGAACAGGTCGAGGGCCGCGTCGAACTCGGCGAACTGCCCACCCTCGAAGCCGAGCCGCTGCAGATGCGGCAGTTGCTCCAGAATCTCATCGGCAACGCGCTCAAGTTCCGCCGGCCCGACGTGCCGCCCGTGGTCAAGGTGAACGCGGAAATGATTTGCGCTCGCAAACCAGGCGCGGCTGAGACGGACCTACCCGTGCTCTGTTGCCGCCTCACGGTTGCCGACAACGGTATCGGCTTCGATGAAAAATACCTCGACCGCATCTTCAACGTCTTTCAACGGTTACACGGTCGCAACGAATACGAAGGCACCGGCATGGGGCTGGCCATTGCCCGCAAGCTGGTGCTCTATCACGGCGGAGAGATCACCGCCCAAAGCAAACCTGGCGCGGGAGCGTGCTTCATCGTGACCCTCCCCGCCGTTCACCCGAAGGAAACCAACCATGACTGAACCCGCAAAAATGATCACCATCCTGCTGGCCGATGACGATCCCGACGATCGTCAACTCACCCGCGAAGCGTTCCTCGAGAATCGTCTCGCCAACCGCTTCGACACCGTGGAGGACGGCGAGGAACTGATGGAATACCTGAATCGGCGCGGTAAGTATGCCGACCTCAAGGGCACCCCCTTGCCCGGGCTGATCCTGCTCGACCTTAACATGCCGCGCAAAGACGGCCGCGAGGCGCTCAAGGAAATCAAGGCCGACCCCGAGTTGCGCCGCATCCCAATCGTGGTACTTACCACCTCG
Source organism: uncultured Verrucomicrobiota bacterium (assembly GCA_964371005.1). Lineage (GTDB taxonomy): Bacteria > Verrucomicrobiota > Verrucomicrobiia > Limisphaerales > MWDV01 > MWDV01. Next base: position 12,798 of record CAYJNU010000101.1, read on the forward strand.
AAGGCCGACGAAGACATCGTGCGCAGTTATGATCTGGGCGTGAACTCCTACGTAACCAAGCCGGTCACGTTCAAGTCTCTGGTCGAACTGGTCAAGGTGCTGGGGGTGTATTGGTTCGAGGTGGTGCAGCTTCCACCCGAGGAAAACTGATACGGTTCCATGAACCGGCCCGCCATCAAGGTCCTGCTGGTGGATGATGATGAGGACGATTACGTCATCACGCGGGATTTGATTTCGCGCATCGGCGACCAGAGCTACGAACTCGACTGGGCCAGCAGCTACCCGGCGGCGTTCACAGCCATCGGTCGCGCCGAACATGACATCGCCCTGCTGGATTACCGACTGGGCGAGCGCACCGGGCTGGAACTGCTGCGCGAAACCGCCGCCTTCGCCGGACGTCCACCGATCATTCTGCTCACGGGGCAGGGCGATCACGAAGTGGACCTCGCCGCGATGGCCGCCGGGGCCGCCGATTACCTGATCAAAGGCCAGCTCAATCCCGCCACGCTGGACCGCGCCATTCGCTACGCCGTTGAGCGCAAACGCGCGGAGCAACACCTCCGCCGCGAGCGCGACCTCATCAGCCGCGTCATGCAAACGAGCCCGGTCGGCATTCTGACGACCGACCGCACCGGCAAACTGACATTTGCCAACCAGCGCGCCGCCCAAGTCCTCGGGTTGCCGGAGGGCGATATCGCTCAGAGCAATGTTCGGATTTGCGACTGGCAATTGGCGGACTGGTGTACCCGCGCCGACCTGAACGGTCCCGTGCCCCTACAGTCGGTGCTCGAATCCGGCGCCACGGTCAAAGACCTCCGCTTCGCCCTCAAACTCGCCAACGGTCGGCACGCCTTGCTCTCCACCAACGCCACGCCGATCTATGACGCCACGGGCGCCCGCGACGGCTTGGTCGTCACCCTCGACGACGTCACCGACCGCGTGAATCTCGAACTGCAACTCCAGCACGCGCAGCGAATGGAAAGCATCGGTCAGTTGGCCGCGGGCGTGGCGCACGACATTAACAACGTTCTGACCATCATCCAGGGCCACGCGGGATTGTTGGTGGAAGCCACGCCTGCCGGCACCCCCCCGGCACGCTCGCTCACACAAATCACCGCCGCGGCCGATCGCGCCGCCCGCTTCGTCCGCCAATTGCTCCTGTTTAGTCGCAAGCAAGTCCTGCAACCGCGCATGCTCGACCTGAACGAGGTGCTCGTGGGCCTGGAACCGATGCTGGGCCGTTTGCTCGGGGAACCCGTCGCACTTGAAACCAGCTACGCCGCCAGCCTGCCCGGCGTCGAGGCCGACATAGGCATGCTCGAACAGATTGTCATGAACCTCGCCGTGAATGCGCGCGACGCCATGCCCAAAGGCGGGCGGCTGCGCCTGGCCACCACCGAGGTGACCGTGAACGCCGTCGGCGCCCGCGCGCACGCGGAGGCGCGCGAAGGCCGCTTTGTTTGCCTGACCGTAGCGGATACCGGCTGCGGCATGGACCGGGTTGTCCTCGAACGCATCTTCGAACCATTCTTCACCACCAAGGAAGTCGGCAAAGGTACTGGACTCGGGTTGGCGACCGTTTACGGCATTGTAAAACAACACCAAGGCTGGGTGGAAGTGGCCAGTCAACCGGGTCAGGGGACCACGTTTCGCGTGTATGTCCCGGCTGCCGCCTCCGCCCCGTGCTCCGTCGCTGAACACGCGCCGAACGTCCCGGCCGTCCGCGGCGGCACCGAAACCATCCTCCTCGTCGAAGACGAACCGCTCGTGCGGGAAATGGTTCGCACCGTCCTCAGTGAGTATCATTACCGCATTCTCGAAGCCGGCGACGGCGTCGAAGCCCTCAGCGTATGGGAGCAGAATCAGGGACGCATTGACCTGATCGTCACCGACATGGTGATGCCCGCGGGAATGACCGGGCGCGAACTCGCCGACCAGCTTTGGAAACGCAAGCCCGACTTGAAGGTACTCTTCACCAGCGGCTACAGCCCCGACCTCGTGGACACCAACATCGGAGCGAACGATACCCGGTTTCTTTCGAAACCGTATCACCCCGAACAACTCGCTCAGCGCGTCCGCCACTGCCTCGACGCCTCGGACGGGAAAGGCGGCCCCGCGGCTTGCGGGTTGCCCTCGGCACGCTGCGTAACCGAGCAAGTTGGAACGATGGAGTTGACACTCGCGTAGAAGCGACGCCCGCGTCGCTGAGCTCGTTGGATACGCGCGGCTCGGCATCTTGCGGACTCGAGCCATTGATATTGGCAAATCATTCCCCTTCCACTGTCCGTCGACGATACAGGAGTCGATCGGAGTAACCCGGCGCGTTCAAGTCGCACCAACTCGAGGAGGATCAGCGGGGCGGGGCGGCGGCAGTTCCTTCCTGTTCCTGGACCGTTCGGAAATGCGTCTTGGCCACTTGCGGCAATGCTTCCCGCCCGTGCCTGCACACAAAATCCCTCAACGCCTGAACTGCGGCGGCTGAACAACCCTTCGGGAATTCCACGCCAAACTGTTTGCTGAGCGCCCCCAACCGCGTCACGAACTCATTCCGAGCCAGGATCGAGGCGGCGGCCACGGCCAGATCTTCCTCCGCCTTGTGACGCTGGATCAGCTCAATGCTCCTCCCCAGCGACATCAACGCCCGCCCCACCGTCGCCTTGTTCGCCGCGAATTGATCGCTGATGGCGCGCACGGGCGGCGGATTCATCCGGTGTTTCTGACCCATCAGGTTCTCGATCACCCGCGCGTGACCCCACGCCAGCAGTTCGTTCACCGTGCGCATCTTCGCGTGCAGACGATTGTAGGCCTCGTTGCCAATCGGCACGACCGTGGTCACGCAGCCCGGCGTATGTCGGATCAACTCGGCCAAGTCCGCAATCCCCTTGTCGCTCGAGATCCGTTTGCTGTCCCGGACGCCGCTGCCCTGCCACGCCTCGACAACGCTTTCGTTGACATAAACGCCGGCCACGCAAAGCGGCCCGAACAAATCGCCCTTACCTGATTCGTCCACGCCCAAGCGCGGCAGCAGGATCTCCGGGTTCAGCACGGCTTCGTAACCGAGCCGGGCTTCCTTCAGGATTTCGGGTTCGAGCACGAACTCGATGAACTCTTGCGTGCCCTTACCTTGGAGGACGAGCTTGCCGCTTTCGTAAAAGACGACGTTGGTCTTCTCCCGTTCCGCCGCAAACCGTGCGTAAGGGACGTCGCGGAAGCTGTAGCCACGCGCGTCCAGCAACTGGCGCAACGCGCCGGCTTGGGCGTCCGTCAGCTTGCAGGTGTAGGAAGTCAGTGGTCTCACAATCCAGAATGGGAACGGTTCAACGGGGAACGATTCTTATCGTGTGGAAGTAGTTCTCGAATTGGGACGGATCAATGTTGGTAGCTTTCTTCAACAGCGTGACTGAGGCATAACCTCCCGGTACAATCAGAGCGTAATCAACATGCATCGCCCCCACGATGGACAAATCTACAAGCCGTTTGAAACCCGTAATGTTGCCAAACTTCACCGACGTCACGGTCACCTTCGCCAGCTTCTCTCGCGGTCCCTCTTGGAAGTCTTTGATCTGAAATTCCGTGTACTCCTTGGTTGACGGCAGGGCAAAAAGAGTCGTCCGAAGCCAAGTCACTTTCCATAAACCCCCGCGCTGTTTCTTGATCTTCGCTTCTGGCGGGAGGTCCATCTGAACTTCGATTTGCTCCTCACCGGGCTTGCCCCTTGCCTCCAACAAGCGGTCAACTAGTTCCGGCAAGGCCATCAAATAGCCATGCAGGAATACCATCCCGCCGTTGTCTTCGAGGTCAGGCGATTCCAGCCATTTCGCCAGCACTTCCTGGTCTTCTTGGAGCATTCGCTTGCCAGCTTCTGGCGATACCCCGTCCATGCGCTGGCAGAGGAACTCGTTGAGTAATGAGAGGTCCATGCTCTCATCAATCTCCTCTGGCTTGAGCTTTGCAGTTTGCCTCCGAAACGGCTGAAGATACCTCAGTCGCTCAGGCAATGGCGTTAAGCGCGGCATAGAATACTGACGGGCAATTGCATCGCGAGCATTTCTTTCACTAAGTTGGCGCAGCCTAGAGGTTTCGACTATCGTCCGCAAGCCGATGCCCGGAAACGCAGCAAGAAACCAGCACGCGACGACGACGAAAGGAATCGTCCGCGCCTTGTTGGCTTGGTTCGCCACCGACGCCCGCGACCTTCCGTGGCGGCACACGCGGGATGCTTACGCGATCTGGGTTTCGGAAATCATGCTCCAGCAAACCCAAGTCGCCACGGTCATCCCGTATTGGGAGCGTTGGATGCGCGAGTTGCCGACGATCCAGGCTGCGGCTGGCGCCCCAGCCGCAAAGCTCCGCAAACTCTGGGAAGGCCTCGGCTACTATACCCGCGTTCGCAATCTGCAGAAGGCGGCGCGGGTCATCGTCAAGGAGCACGGGAGCAAGTTTTCACAGGACTTCGACGCCATCCTGGCACTGCCCGGAGTGGGGCGCTACACCGCCGGCGCCATCGCGAGCATCGCTTTCAACGATCCGAAACCGATCCTCGATGGCAACGTCATGCGGGTCCTGACGCGTCTCTTCGCAATCCGAGCAAACCCGCGCCAGCGACCCACCAACACCCATCTCTGGCAACTGGCGGAGGACCTGGTCGTCGAGGCTTCCCGCACGGCACGGCGGGAATCCAGAATCCAGAATCCAGAGTCCAGAATCGCGCGACTCACCACCGGCCCGTGCTCCGCGCTCAACCAGGCGCTCATGGAACTCGGTGCAGTGATTTGCCAGCCACGCCAGCCACGCTGCGAAACCTGTCCGCTCCGCAAGCTCTGCGCCGGACGGCAGCGCGGCATCGCACAGCTTCTGCCAAGCGCCGCCCGTCGAACGCCCGCTGTGCCGCGGCAAGTGGCGCTGTTCGTCGTGCGGCGGGGCCAACGCATCCTCGCTCGGCGACGCCCGGAAGGAGGCGTAAACGCCCACTTTTGGGAATTGCCGCAGGTTGAGCTGACGGGCAAACGTCCAAGCTTTCCCTGCGAAGCTCGCCCGGTTCTGGGCGTCGAGCCGGCTGACGACAAGGCGTTATTCGAATTGTGGCACAGCATCACCCGTTACCGCATTCGCATCGCCGTCTTCGCGGGAAGACTTGCCGGACCGTTCCCGGGCGGACGTTGGCTTTCGCTCGCGCAGCTTCGGCACGCCGCCTTTACCGGTGCGGACCGGAAAGTCCTGCGAAAGCTCGGGCTCACTTGAGCATCGGGACATTCGGGTTTAGTTTCGGCTCATGATGACCCGACGCGAAGCTCTCAAGACCACGACATTTCTCACGGCTGCCGCCGTGGTGTTGCCCCAGACGCTGGCTCAAGCGCAATCCACTTCCACCGCAGCCACCCCGTTCACGCTCCCTCCCCTGCCCTACGCCACCGACGCGCTCGAACCGCACATCGACGCGCGGACGATGGAGATTCACCACGACAAGCATCACGCCGGTTACGTGGCGAACTTGAACAAGGCGGTGGCAGAGTTTCCTGACCTCGCAAGGAAATCCGTCGAGGACTTGCTCAAAGACCTGGACGCCGTGCCGGAAAAGGTGCGCACCGCCGTGCGCAACAACGGCGGCGGGCATTGCAACCACTCGCTGTTCTGGCAGATGATGAAGCAGGACGGCGGTGGAGAGCCAAAGGGCAAACTCGCCCAGGCGATTGAGAGCAACTTCGGCAGCCTCAGCACTTTTAAAGAGCGCTTCGGCAAAGCTGGCTTGGGTCAATTCGGCAGCGGCTGGGCCTGGCTCACGGTGCGTGACGGCAAGTTAGCCATCGAGTCTTCTCCCAACCAGGACACGCCGTTGAGTTCCGGCAGACAACCTTTGCTCGGCCTGGATGTCTGGGAGCACGCCTACTACCTCAAATACCAAAACAAACGCGCTGACTACATCGCCGCGTGGTGGAACGTGGTGAACTGGGATTTCGTCGCCGAGCGCTACGCGAAGTTCAAGGGCTGAGCCAGCGGCTGCGTATCACGCCCGGACCGCGAGCGGCCCCCCGGTCGCAGCATGTGAACAGACACAAACAATCGATTTGCACGCAGGCCCTCTATCATGGCGATGCGCTGCGTCCCGGGACGGTGCGCGACCCGGCGGCTATCGTGCCCAGTCTCTCCTCGCAGCTCCTTACGCAAACGTTTTCAGATTGAATCGCCGCGCGGCGAATCGTATTTCGCTGCCGTGACAAAGAACTACGAGGCGCGCTTTGACGGCATCCGGCGACTGTTCGGCGCGGACGCGCAGGAACGCCTCCGGCGTGCGCGTGTGTGCGTCGTCGGGATCGGCGGGGTTGGTTCGTGGGCGGTCGAGGCGCTGGCCCGCACCGGGATCGGCGCGCTGACGCTGGTGGACTTCGACGAAATCTGCATCAGCAACGTCAACCGCCAGCTCCACGCCGTCACCGGCGAGTTCGGCAAGCCGAAGATCGCCGTGCTGGCCGAGCGCGTGCGCGCCATCAACCCGGATTGCGCCGTCCACCCGCTGCAAACCCAGTTCCTCGCGTCCACCGCGAACGAAATCCTCGCCCCGAATCCCGTAGCAGCGGACGTGAATCCGCTCCATCTGATTTCGGGCAAGGAGTCAGAGCCGACTCACGTCGGTTGCTCCGATTCAGGGGTTCAAAGCGCAAGCTCCGCCCAGCCAAATCCAGCCCTGCGTTACGATTGTGTGCTCGATGCGATTGACCGGCCGCGGCTCAAGGCGCTGCTCATCGCCGCCTGCCGCGAGCGCGGCCTGCCCGTCGTGTCCGCTGGGGGCGCGGGCGGACGGCGCGACCCGACGCAAATCCGCATCGAGGACCTCGCGCGCTCATCGCACGACCCTCTGCTCCAGATCACGCGGAACACGCTGCGCGACGAGCACGGCTTTCCACGCGGGCCGAAGAAGAAGTTCGGCGTGCGCTGCGTCTATTCGCCGGAGGCGCAGGTGTTCCCGGCGAAGGACGGCTCGGTCTGCGAACGGCCGGAACTGGACGCGGACCTGCGGCTGGATTGCCGGAGCGGCTTTGGCACAGCGTGCTTCGTGACAGGCGCGTTCGGCTTTGCGGCGGCGGCCGAAATCGTGCGGATGATCACTGCGCCGTCAACGGCCGGTTGATCCGGCCTTTTGTCCGGTTCAACCCGAAAGATGAAGTTGGGACTGGTAGCACGGGCAACCTGCCCGTGCCGTCGGGCTACCAGCCCGGCGGAACGGCGGTTGTTCTCATCCCCGCCAGCCGGTCCATTTCTGTAA